>JAPLBL010000023.1 GCA_026392765.1 Actinomycetota bacterium | reverse complement strand
GTCATGTGACACACGCTGTCCCACTTCAAGAACCATCGCTGTTGATTTCTTGCCCGTAGCTCGTGGTGGTGGACCAGATGGAAGACGAGATTTCTTCACAGCAGATGATGTTGTAAATGTGCTGCGACCTTCATTCTTCCATTCGATCAGATCAGATGGAATTTCATCAAGGAATCGAGAACCTGGATTGTATTTCGGTGTTCCAAAAGTTAAACGATATTCAGCACGTGAAATATAGAGACGCTTTTCTGCGCGCGTTAATCCAACATATGCAAGACGACGTTCTTCTTCAATCTCTTTGGGATCATCAAGTGTTCGTGCATGAGGAAAGATTCCATCTTCCATACCTGTGAGAAAGACTGTGGGAAATTCGAGACCCTTTGCAGTGTGCAGAGTCATCAATGTGACAACTCCCCCGTGATCTTCTCCATCAGGAATCTCATCCGCATCGGCAACAAGGGATACCTTCTCTAAAAATCCAGAGAGTGAAATCTCTTCATCTTCACCAAGTTCTTCAAAGGGGCGCTCTTCATATTCCATGGATGCGGAGACAAGTTCCTTCAAGTTCTCAACGCGCACTTCATCTTGTGGGTCTTTACTTGCTTCAAGCTCTGTCAGTAACCCTGACTGTTCAAGGACTGCTTCAATGATCACAGATGGCTTTGTCTTTGCTTCAACCAGTGTCTGCAGCGCAATCAGCATTGAGGTAAAGGAGGCGATGGATTGAGCTGCCTTATTAGGAACAGATGTCGCCTCTGATACTCGGAGTAGTGCGTTCCAGAATGAAATGCCCTGCGCTTGGGCGAAGATTTCAACTTCTTCTAGCGCGCGATCTCCAATGCCGCGCTTGGGTAAGTTGATGATGCGACGTATGGAAACTTCATCATCAGGATTAGCTAGAACGCGAAGGTAGGCGAGTAAATCCTTCACCTCTTTACGTTCATAGAATCGAAGGCCTCCCACGACTTTATAAGGAATGGCAGCGCGCATAAAGATTTCTTCAAAGATACGAGATTGAGCGTTGGTGCGATAGAAGACCGCTGTATCTCCCGGATTGGAGTGGCCCATATCCTGTAAGGAACGAATTTCACTCTTAATAAACTCTGCCTCGTCATATTCAGATTCAGCAACATAACCAACAAGTGGTGCACCAGATCCTGCATCAGACCAAAGGTTCTTCTCTTTCCGTGATTCATTCTTGGTAATGACAGCATTTGCGGCGTTGAGAATATTCTGGGTAGAACGGTAATTTTGTTCAAGTAGAACTGTTGCAGCATTGGGGTAATCAACCTCAAATTGCAAGATATTGCGGATGGTTGCACCACGGAATCCATAGATAGATTGATCGGCATCTCCCACAACGCAGAGCTCTGCAAGTGGGAAGCCATCTCCTTCAACACCGGTGAGTTCCTTTACCAATTGATATTGCGCATGGTTGGTGTCCTGATACTCATCGACAAGGATGTGGCGAAAGCGGGAGCGAAAGCGCGCTTTAGCTTCAGGAAACTTCTGCAGAACCTGCACAGTCTTCATAATCAGATCATCAAAGTCCATCGCATTTGCCTGCTGTAAGCGCTTTTCATACATCGTATAGACATCGGCGACGATGGTCTCGAATTGATTAGTGGCATGGCTTAAATACTCATACGGAGTTTGAAGTTCATTCTTTGCATTAGAAATCAGGTTCTGGAATTGGCGGGGTGGATATCGCTTGGAATCAATATTGAGAGTCTCCATCACACGTGATATCAGCTTCTGTGAATCTGCTGAGTCATAGATGCTAAAGGTGCTGCTATATCCCAGGTGTTCAACTTCTTGGCGCAGCATGCGCACACAGGATGAGTGAAATGTTGAGACCCACATTGATTTAGCAACCGGTCCCACAAGTTCGCTCACGCGCTCTTTCATCTCACCAGCTGCCTTATTGGTGAAGGTAATTGCCAAGATTTCATAGGGGCGAACATCGCGACGAGCCATGATGTATGCGATGCGACGAGTGAGAACTCGAGTCTTTCCAGATCCAGCACCTGCAACGACTAACAGTGGAGAACCAGCGTGGGCAACGGCCTTCTGTTGCTGAGGATTGAGTCCATCCAGCAATGGGTCGGTCGTAGTCATGGCGGGGAGTCTATTAGGCTTGGCTGTCATGGAGCCTTTAGCAGATTCAGAGATCAAGCGCGTTTTAGTAATCAATGCCCACCCCGATGATTCAGACTTCGGCGCATCAGGAACTATCGCGCAGTGGGTTCAAAAAGGCATCGAGGTCTCATACGTTCTCTGCACTAATGGCGACCAAGGTGGCGAAGAGTCAGGTTTTACCAAGGAAGAGATGCCTGCTGTGCGCCAACGCGAACAACGCGCTGCATGTAAAGCACTTGGAATTAGCGATGTCACATTCCTTAACTATGTCGATGGCCATCTTGAACCAACGATTGCGCTGCGCAAAGATATTGTCCGTCAGATTCAATTTGCAACCATGGAGAACGAAAGAGGTATGGATGCAAGGCCATGCCCATCCAGATCACTTCGTCGATATCACAGACACATTCCATTTCAAGATTGCTGCGCTAAAAGAGCATGCATCACAGACTGGCCATATGGAAAATCTCGAAGAGATGCTTCGTGAATGGGGTCAGCGCAATGCAGGGATGGGACAACTTCCTGAAGGGCGTATTGCTGAAGCCTTTAAGATTGTTAATACCAACTAAATTACTTAGCTGAAGCCTTAACTATTTCAACCATCTGGATGGGAAATCCATCTGCTGCATACATCGCCTGAGTTCCACTCATTTGATATGCACCGACTGCGCCAATTTTCTGCACAAGATCTAAGCCTTTGGTGATCTTGCCCCAGATTGTGTAGTCGGGTCCAAGAGTGGTGTCTTGATAGACGAGGAAGAACTGTGATCCGTTGGTGTTGGGTCCAGAGTTAGCCATAGCCACTGTCCCTGCTGGGTAATTGATGCCAGCAGCCTTAGGAAGGTTCTCATTGGCATAACCTTTCCATCCTGTTGGGCCGCAGTTAGTTGTAATCGTTAAAGTCTTTGCAGGGCTCTTTGCAGCAACAGTTGGCTGCTTTACTTTGGCCGGAGCATGTCCCTTAGCGGTGCTCTTTGCACACCCTGGAACTGAGATAGCACGCTCGGCTGCATGAGCTGGAGCTGTTACCGACGTTGCTGCAAGAAGTATGAGCGCTATGGCTGCGACCTTCGCGTTCTTAAACATTTCTGTGGTTCCTATTCCCATTCGATCGTGCCTGGTGGCTTACTTGTCACATCAAGGACCACGCGGTTTACCTCGCGGACCTCATTGGTAATGCGTGTTGAAATCTTTTCCAGTACTTCATAGGGAACACGTGACCAATCTGCAGTCATCGCATCTTCACTTGAAACCGGGCGCAAAACTATCGGATGGCCGTATGTGCGTCCATCGCCCTGCACGCCAACGCTTCGCACATCAGCCAAAAGCACAACCGGGCATTGCCAGATATCGCGATCAAGGCCTGCAGCCTTTAATTCATTGCGTGCAATCAGATCGGCATGACGCAATATTTCTAAGCGCTCAGCTGTTACCTCACCGATAATGCGAATGCCAAGGCCTGGACCTGGAAATGGCTGGCGCCAGACAATCTCTTCAGGCAATCCAAGTTCAATTCCAACCTGGCGCACTTCATCTTTAAAGAGCGTGCGAAGTGGTTCAACCAACTTGAACTTCAAATCATCAGGTAGTCCACCCACATTATGGTGAGATTTAATGTTGGCAGTTCCTGTTCCGCCACCTGATTCAACAACATCGGGATACAAGGTGCCCTGCACAAGGAATTCAACATCTCCGCCAGCTGCAATATCGCGAGCTGCTTTTTCAAAGGAGCGAATAAATTCACGGCCGATAATTTTGCGCTTCTCTTCAGGGTCTGTAACTCCTGCAAGTGCGTTCAGGAACTGATCGACAGCGTCAACGACAACGAGTTCAACTCCAGTGGAGGCAACAAAGTCACGCTGCACTTGCTCTGATTCACCACTGCGCAGTAGACCGTGATCTACGAAGACACAGGTGAGTTGCTTGCCCACTGCGCGCTGCACAATGGCAGCTGCAACTGCTGAATCAACGCCACCAGAGAGACCACAGATAACGCGCTTATTACCAATAACTTCCCTAGCCTTTGCAACTTCATCTTCAGCGATGTTATGCGTTGTCCACGATGGCTTACATCCTGCAATATTGATAAGCCAATTCTTCAAGATTGCCTGGCCATGTTCTGAGTGCAGAACCTCAGGATGGAATTGCACTCCTGCAAGCTTTCCGGATGCATCTTCAAATGCTGCAATAGGAGTATCAGAAGTTGATGCTGTCACACTAAAACCAGATGGAACTTCAGAGACCGCATCACCATGTGACATCCACACAGATTGCGCTGCAGGAAGACCTGCAAACATCTTTGAACCAGCTTTCACTGTAAGTGGTGTGCGACCAAACTCTGATTTACCAGTCTGTGCCACAACGCCAGCAAGGGCTGCAGCCATTGTTTGAAATCCATAACAGATACCAAAGACTGGAATACCGAGCGAGAAGATTGCAGGATCGACTTTTGGTGCGTGATCTGCATAGACCGATGAAGGCCCACCTGACAAGATAATTGCTTCGGGATTCTTTGCACTTACTTCATCTGCAGTAATGGAAGATGGAACAATTTCAGAGTAAACATTGGCTTCGCGAACACGGCGAGCAATGAGCTGTGCATACTGTGCGCCGAAGTCGACGACAAGAACGCCGTGCTTATCGGCCATGCTGCATAATGATTTCTACGCGCTGGAATGACTTCACATCTGAGTATCCGCAGGTGGCCATTGCACGACGTAGTGCACCGAACAAATTCATTGAGCCATCAGAGGTATGTGATGGACCGTTGAGAACTTCTTCAAGAGTGCCAACAGTTCCGACATTCACGCGCTGACCGCGTGGAACTTCTTGGTGATAAGCCTCAGATCCCCAGTGCCAACCAAGTCCTGGAGATTCAACAGCCTTAGCAAGTGCTGATCCCATCATGACCGCATCTGCCCCACATGCAATTGCCTTAGCGATATCTCCAGATTTACCAACAGAACCATCTGCAATAACGTGAACGTAACGTCCGCCTGATTCATCAAGGTATTCACGGCGCGCTGCTGCAACATCGGCAACCGCTGTTGCCATCGGAACCTGAATTCCAAGAACAGTCTGTGTTGTGTGAGCTGCTCCCCCACCAAAACCAACAAGAACACCAGCTGCTCCTGCACGCATCAAGTGAAGGGCGCCTGTTGTCGTTGCAACTCCACCAACAATCACAGGAACATCGAGCTCATAGATAAACTTCTTGAGGTTAAGAGATTCACTCTCTGCAGCAACATGCTCAGCTGAGACAGTTGTTCCGCGAATAACGAAGATATCAACGCCAGCATCAATCACAGCTTTGTGTAGCTGTGCGGTGCGCTGTGGTGAAAGCGATGCTGCAACGGTAACGCCCGAGTCGCGGATCTGCTTGATGCGCTCCTTAATCAATTCAGGTCGGATTGGTGCTGCATAAATCTCTTGCATACGTCGCGTTGCATGCTTATCAGGCATCGATGCGATTTCACCCAGTGGAATACGGGGATCGTCATAGCGAGTCCAGAGTCCCTCAAGGTTGAGCACGCCAAGGCCGCCAAGTTTTCCGATGGCAATCGCTGTCTCAGGTGAGACAACTGAATCCATAGGAGCTGCAATCAGTGGAAGATCAAACTTATAGGCATCGATCTGCCATGAGGTGCTGACCTCTTCAGGGGTGCGAGTACGACGGCTTGGAACGATGGCGATATCGTCGAATGAGTAAGCCTGGCGGGCGCGTTTTCCGGGAGCGATTTCGTAATCCATAGTTATTTCTTCTTGCTGTAGTTAGGGGCATCGGCCACATCGAGAACATCATGTGGGTGGCTCTCCTGTAAGCCAGCTGCAGTAATTTGAATCAAGCGACCTTCACGGCGCAGAGTTTCGATATCAGGAGCGCCTGCATATCCCATGCCGCTACGAAGTCCCCCCACAAGTTGGTGAACAACTTCTGCAACCGGTCCGCGATAGGCAACCTTTCCTTCAATTCCTTCAGGAACAAGTTTATCTTCTGAGAGAACATCATCTTGCATGTAGCGATCCTTAGAGTATGACTTCTTCTCTCCACGAGATTGCATCGCACCGAGTGAGCCCATTCCGCGATATGCCTTAAACATACGACCATCAATTTCAACGAGTTCGCCAGGAGATTCTTCACACCCTGCAAGAAGTGAACCGAGCATCACTGAATGTGCACCAGCAACAATTGCTTTGACGATATCCCCTGAATATTGAAGTCCACCATCTGCGATCAATGGAATGCCAGCTTTATTACAAGCCTTCGCAGCTTCCATGATTGCGGTGACTTGTGGAACACCGACACCTGCAACAACACGAGTTGTGCAGATTGATCCTGGACCAACGCCAACCTTTACTGCATCGGCTCCTGCATTAATCAGGGCCTGTGCACCTGCACGGGTTGCAACATTTCCACCAATGATTTCGATGGTGGAAGAAAACTTCTTAATGCGCTCAATCGCATCGAGTACTGCTCGGTGATGGCCATGTGCTGTATCAACAACGATGACATCAACACCTGCCTCAATCAGCTTCTGTGCGCGAGCAAAACCATCATCGCCCACACCCACAGCTGCCCCTGCAAGGCCAACGTTCTTCACTAACTTCACATGAGTAACTTGTTCATCAACAGGAAGGTTGCGGTGGATGATGCCGATGCCGCCAGCCTTTGCCATAGCAATCGCCATCGTGGATTCAGTGACGGTATCCATGGCGGAGGAAATAACAGGAACTGCCAGAGTGATATTGCGTGTGAGGCGAGTTGAGGTATCAACCTCAGATGGCACTACATCAGATGCATCAGGAAGAAGAAGAACATCGTCATATGTCAGGCCAAGGAGGGCGACCTTCTCAGAATCGATCACGGCGGCTCCCTTGGATAGCAACGAGAGCGCAGTCTACCTGCTCAATTACGCCCCTAGCGCCTGCGTAATTTCCTCACAGGCATGCTCAAGGCCCTGGGCGCGAGTCACAGAAGCACATTCGACTGCATCCCAGCCCGGGCCTCCGATGACAACTCGAGGTGCAGGACGAATAGCTGGAATATCTTGCCAATATTTTGTTGCAGCATTATGCGGTAGTTGAGCCCATAAGAAGATTGCAGGTGGTGCACATCGTGTGACCATCGTCGAGAGCGTTTCCATGGGGGTGCGAGCGCCCAAGACATAGCTCTCGATATTTCGTTCACAGAGCGCTGCTGCAAGAACATAGAGCGGCAATGAATGAAGTTCTTCACCCACTGATGCAAGTAATACTGGGCGGGTATTAATCGGGCGCTTTAACTCAGAAACGCGAGAGAGAAATATTCTTTTGAGAATCTCTGAGAAGAGATGTTCAGTTTCAATCCCCGATTGATTCTCTTCCCAATCTTTACCGATAATAAATAGCACGGGTGCGATGACATCAGTCCAGGCGCTCTCGATGCCACATTCATCAATTTCATGGGCAAGGGTGACTTCAACAAATGTGCGATCGAAACTTTTCAGCGCTTTATAGATGGCTGCGACAACATCCTCGCGCACTTCAAACTCTTTGATGAGCGAGGTGATCGCAACACCCTTCGTGGATGCCTTCGCTTGTTCGGCAGCTTCTGCTGGAGCAACTCCTGCAACAATGAGGCGGCGCATCATGGTCAGCCTCGCCAGATCGTGGGGGCTATAGCGGCGGTGTTCACCTTCGGTATGTTCAGAAGGTCCAAGGCCGTAGCGGCGGTCCCAGGTGCGCAAGGTGGCAGGGGCTACGCCTATGCGGCGAGCTACCGCTGCAACGGTGAGCATCTGCTCTACCGGTGCCTGCACGCTCTTTGCCATGCCCCTATCGTGGCGTGAAGTGGCCTAACTCACCACTCCAAAATCGGACAATTCGAACATTGAACAACATGCGCCCCGATAGGTACTTGAACAACCTATGAAACGGTTGTATCGTACATATACCTAGAACGAAGGAGAACCACATGGCTGAACTATCACGTCTACCGCAACCTATTGCTGAGCAATGGGAGTGGCAGTACGAAGGTTCATGCCGTTCACTCGATTCAGAGATGTTCTTCCACCCTGATGGTGAACGTGGTCCACGTCGACGCAATCGCGAGAACGCTGCAAAGGCAGTCTGCGCTTCATGCCCAGTGATCCAAGCCTGCCGCACCCACGCCCTTTCAGTCCAAGAGCCATATGGAATCTGGGGAGGCATGTCAGAAGATGATCGCGCCACTATCTTGATTCAGCGCGGTATTCCTTTGATCTCACACGCTTCATAATTTTTGAATTAAAAGAGAAATCCCCCGCACATAATGTGCGGGGGATTTCTTCTTTACTAATTACTTAGTGACCGTGTCCACCTGGACCATGTGAATGACCATGACCGCTTGATGCTGGCTCTTCATTTGCAGGGCGCTCATAGACAACAGCTTCTGTTGTTATAAACATTGCAGCAATAGATGCAGCATTTGCAAGTGCTGAACGAGTGACCTTCACTGGGTCGATAACGCCATCTTTTGCAAGATCGCCATAGACATCAGTTGCAGCGTTGAAGCCTTCATTTGGCTTCATTGCGCGGACCTTGGCAACTACTACGTAACCTTCAAGTCCTGCGTTCTCTGCAATCCAGCGAAGTGGTTCATCGCATGCCTTACGAACAAGTGCAACACCGACTGCCTTATCGCCTGTGAAGCCGAGGTTGTCGTTAAGCGCGTCAGCTGCATGCACAAGGGCAGCACCTCCGCCGATAACGATTCCTTCTTCAACAGCTGCACGAGTTGCAGAGATAGCATCTTCAAGACGGTGCTTCTTCTCCTTCAACTCAACTTCTGTATGTGCTCCGACCTTGATAACGCAGACTCCACCAGAGAGCTTTGCAACTCTCTCCTGAAGCTTTTCGCGATCCCAGTCAGAATCAGATTGTGAAATCTCTGCACGAAGTTCTCCAACGCGACCTGCTACAGCTGCCTTATCGCCAGCTCCATCGACAATGGTGGTTGTCTCCTTGGTGACCACGATGCGACGAGCGCGTCCGAGATCTTCCAGAGTTGCAGCCTCTAACTTCATACCAACTTCTTCAGAGATGACAGTTGCACCAGTCAAGATCGCCATATCTTGCAAGATTGACTTGCGACGATCTCCAAATGCTGGAGCCTTTACTGCAGCTGATGTAAATACTCCGCGCATGCGGTTTACAACGAGAGTTGAAAGCGCTTCGCCTTCAACATCTTCTGCAACGATAAGAAGTGGCTTTCCTGCCTGTGAAACCTTCTCAAGAAGAGGAAGGAGTTCAGCAAGAGCTGAGACCTTATTGGAAACTAGAAGGATGTAAGCATCTTCAAGGACTGCTTCCATGCGATCTTGGTCTGTCACGAAGTATGGAGAGATGTAGCCCTTATCGAACTGCATACCTTCAGTGAACTCGAGCTCCAGTGCTGTAGTTGATGCTTCCTCCACAGTAATGACACCATCTTTGCCGACCTTATCCATCGCTTCTGCGATGAGGTCTCCGATTGCGCGATCCTGTGCTGAAATCGTTGCAACATCTGCGATCTGCGCCTTGTCTTTAACGACAGTTGCATTCTCGCGAAGACGAGCTGAGATTGCCTCAACAGCTGCTTCGATACCGATCTTGAGATCCATTGGCTGTGCTCCGGCAGCCAGGTTACGAAGACCTTCCTTGACCATTGCCTGAGCAAGCACTGTTGCAGTCGTTGTTCCGTCTCCTGCGACATCGTTGGTCTTTGTGGCAACTTCCTTCACGAGCTGTGCGCCCATGTTCTCAACAGGATCTGAGAGTTCGATTTCCTTAGCAATTGTCACACCATCGTTTGTGATGGTGGGTGCGCCAAATGACTTAGCGATGACAACGTTACGACCCTTAGGTCCTAGCGTTACCTTGACGGTGTCAGCGAGCTGATTAACACCGCGTTCCATTGCGCGACGAGCATGCTCGTCGAATTCCAACATTTTGCCCATGGACTACTTCTCGATTATCGCGAGAATGTCGCGAGCAGAGAGAACGAGGTAATCCTCGTTGTTGTACTTCACTTCTGTTCCGCCGTACTTGCTGTAGAGAACGACATCGCCGACCTTTACATCCATCGGTACGCGAGCGCCATCATCGAAGCGGCCTGGGCCTACTGCAACAACTGTGCCTTCTTGTGGCTTCTCTTTCGCTGTATCTGGGATGACAAGACCTGATGCAGTTGTTGTCTCAGCTTCATTTGCCTTAACAACGATGCGATCTTCGAGCGGCTTAATGGCTACTGCCATGGTGGTACTCCTTTTAGATTCGATATATCCACTTTGTTCGGGGCTCACCTGCTTTAGCAGTGTCGACCCTAGAGTGCTAACGCCAAGCCTATGGGGGCTTATTCCAGCGGGCAAATCGGGCCTACAGGCTGACCTGCTCCACCTTCAGGCTGGAATCAGCATCAAAGGCGCCCTTGGTGGCGGGCCTGCCAGCGCTGACCATCAGGCTGCCCAGGGATGCCACCATCGCCCCGTTATCGGTGCACAGGGCTGGAGTTGGAATACGAAGTGCAATACCAGCCTGCTCACAGCGCTCTGTGGCAACGGCTCGAAGGCGAGAGTTGGCGGCAACACCACCTGCGATCACCAATGAATCAATGCCTGTTGATTTGCAGGCAGCCAGTGCTTTAAGCAGAAGCACATCAACGATCGCTTCTTGGAAAGATGCTGCCACGTCTGCGCGAAGGAAGGATGGAGTGCCTTCAAGATAACGAGCAACGGCAGTCTTAAGTCCTGAGAATGAAAAATCATAGGGGCGCGTTGCCCAGTCATTAGATGTTGTCAGGCCTCGTGGAAAATCGATGGCGCTCGCAGAACCGCTAACTGCTTCTCGATCTATCGCAGGACCACCCGGAAAACTTAAATCCAGAATACGTGCAATTTTATCGAATGCCTCACCTGCAGCATCATCCATCGTCGCGCCAAGTTTGGTTATTGAACCCGTGATGTCATCAACCTGAAGAAGAGATGAGTGGCCACCGCTGACAAGAAGTGCGATGGTGGGATCAGTTGGTTGATCATGAGTTAAGTAATCAACGGATACGTGAGCTGCTAAATGGTTAACGCCATAGAGCGGACGACCAAGTCCTTGCGCCAATCCACTTGCTGATGCAACACCAACAAGGAGTGCACCGACGAGTCCTGGGCCAGCAGTGACGGCAATCGCATCAATATCTGAAAGTGAAACCTTCGCATCTGTGAGTGCGCGCTGGATACTTGGCAACATCGCCTCCAAATGAGCACGCGATGCAATCTCAGGAACTACTCCCCCAAAACGTGCATGTTCATCAACGCTGGATGCAATGACATTGGCAAGGAGTGTGCGACCACGAACAATGCCAATAGCTGTCTCATCGCATGATGTTTCAATACCAAGGACTATGGGCTGCATTATGCAAAGTCCTTTCGCATCACAAAGGCATCTTTACCGGGGCCGTAGTAATCCATGCGTACTGAGATCTTCATATAGCCAAGGCCCTTATAGAGCTCGATAGCTGATTCATTACTCTGTTCTACTTCTAGCATCATCGCGCTAGCGCCACGCTCCATCGACCACTGCTCAATCTGTCGCATAAACTCTTTAGCAATACCTTGTCTGCGATATTCAGGCAGTACTGCCACGGTGAGAATGTCTGCTTCTACCCCTGGGGCTGGCACAAATACACCGCAATAACCCACGATGGTGTTATCGCTTTCAGCAACAGACATAAAGCGTGTTGTGGGAATACCTGCAAACTCTTCCTTGAACTGAGCTGTGTTCCATGGAGAGTAAGGAAATAACTGCTTCTCGTAGGATGCAAGAACGGGAATATCGAGAGCAATCGGTTGGCGATAGGTAATCATCTGCGCTCCGCAGTAGGAACAGCATCTGGTCTGCGCAAATACATCGGCTCTGTGACATTCTGTGAAGTGGCAAGGGAAACCAACTTCTTCATATCTGGATAGTGATCGATGATAAATCCATCAACCTCTGCAGGTTTACTCACTGCAGGGCCTTCAATACGCACACCATCTTTATAGCGAGCCCAGTAAATCTCTTTGCGGCGCGCATCAATGGCGACTGTGTATTCACTCTCTTCGATTGCAATGGCGTCCAGTGAACACACTCCAATCACGGGGATGGTGCGAGCAAGTCCAAAGGTGTGAGCAAAAGAAATACCAACGCGAAGTCCAGTAAATGGTCCAGGCCCCATTCCAACAACAACCTGCTTAGGGGGATGTGAAACCTTGAGAGCTTCCGCAACTAATTGCGACAGAGCTCGTCCATGATCTGTGGTGCCTTCATGGAACTTTTCAAAGAGAATGTTGTCTCCGTCAATGATTCCAACGATGGTGCGCGAAGTAGAAGTATCAATAGCGAGCGTCAGAGTCATAGCTTCAATCCCTGCCAACGCGTTCCCACAGGAGTAATTGAGACTTCACGAATTTCTTCAGTGCGATCAATGACTATCTCAAGGCGCTCTTCACTTAATCGCGCAGACTCTGCCCCGCCCCATTCGATAACGGTGAGAGCACCTTCTCGGGGTGAATCTAAATCAAGATCATCTAAGTACAGGGCAGCTTTGCCGCCTTCTAGTAACCGATAGGCATCGACATGAATTAAGGGAAGTGGCGCCTTATGAATACGAGAGATAACAAAGGTGGGAGATGTGACATCGCCGATTCCAAGGGCATCCCCAATTCCTTGCACAAGAACAGTTTTGCCAGCACCGAGTGGGCCATTGAGAAGGATGAGATCACCAGCCACGCACTGCGCACCAATGCGCTTACCGAGTGCATGCATATCGGCAGCTGTCGTTATCTTCACTGGTTGAGGATAGTTCAATAAAAAGAAGAAGGGCCCCAGGAATACCTGAGGCCCTTCTCTACTTAACTTATGTGTTACGCGAGTGACTTGAATGTCGGAACGCGGAACTTCTTGTCATAAGACAAGCCGACCTTCTTAGCAGCGGTAACGATTGGTCCCTGGTTAGGGAACTTACCTGTGTTTATCGCTCCTGCAACCATCTTCGCAGCGGCGATGTACTGAGCCGAGGTGTAGTTACAGTGACCTGTACCCGCACCGATTGTGGCGCCAAGATCAGGTGAACCAGCAGCAGTGAACTTGGAGTACTTAGGAGCAGTCTTTGCCCAAAGCATGACCAACTTATTCACTGGTGCCTGGTAGTTACGTGAGCTCTTTGCAGCAGCAATTGCAGCATCTTTAGCTGCAGCAAATTGTGCGTCATAACCATCGATATACCACTGTGCAATTGATGCAGGTGTGTACTCATCTGATTCAGCAGCCATGATCACTGTTGGCTTTGCAATCGTTCCCTTAAGACCAATGAGTCCAGGAATCTTTGCAACAGCTGCAGCATCTGCTGTTTCACGTGGAGTTGCAGCTAGTGCGCCAAGCATGGCGTCAACTGCAGAGTTTCCACTGAATGCGAATGAGTAGATATCGCGATCTGATGCAACACGAGCTGCGTAATCGGTCTTTGAGTTATCAAATACCTTTCCACCAGTGAGCAATTCACCATCTGCGATAAGCAAGCTTCCAGCAACTCCGACAGTTCCCATGTTTTCAAGAATTGCCACAGCTGGAGCAACAGCTAATGGATAAGTCTCAGCAGCACCTGCTGGACCTGAAGTTCCATCAACATGCTTGCTTCGTGTAGGAATTCCTGCCATGGATCCGACTAAGAGAAGTGCAGATCGTGATGGGATTCCAGCTGCCTGAAGTGCCTTACCTGCAGGGCTTGCTGTATCTGGCCATGCGCCAGATGAAAGCCCAGCTGACAACTTACCGAGAACTGTAAGCACCTTGCCAATATTGGCAAGTTGTTCTCCTTGACGAGTTGCAGGGTCAGTTGAATATCCACCGACCTTAATGCTTGGATCAAAGAAAGCCTTAAATCCATAGAGAGCATCGCCAAAGTAGCTGACTAATGCATCGCTTGGATTAGCGGCAGGACAAGCTAAGACAACGCCATCTACAAGATCAGGGTTTGTCTCAGCAAGCTTCTGTGAGTGCATCGACCCAAGAGAATCTCCCCACGCAACAACCTTCTTTGTCGTTGGGAACTTCTTCTTGAATGTTGCAATGAGTTCTACGTTTGCAGCAAGTGCTTCCTTAACGTTCAAACTCTGACGTGAATAGCCAGATCCTGCAACGCCATAGCCAGCTGCAACGAGTGCGTTTACTACAGAGAGATCACCTGAAGATGCACGAGGACCAGGTTCAGCCGCATTGGTAATTGTGTATGGGCCAACTGGTGCAAGAGTTGCTGGGATGTTGATTGCTGGACGAATTCCATGGGAGTAAATAAATACTGTTCCATTGAAGTTCGCTGCTGCGATCATGAGGTAAGGAGCGCCATCGGCACCCGCACCTGCGCACTGAGTTACAAACTTCGCAGTTGCGCACTGTGGGTCAGCTGCCTGAGCAACTGATGGGATTCCGATGACTGCTGTAGCAACAAGTGCTGCTGATGCAACAGTTGTTATTACGCGTGATTTTTTAAATGAGATTTTCATTAGTTTGGTAATCCCTTCGCAGGCATTGCTGGACGCTTGTATGTTGATTCAACAACTGGTCCGGTGCCTGAGTCTGTGGTGTACACGGTGTACTTGCCGCCATCTGGCTTAAGTGCTCCAGTTTGGTCATATGTTCCGATCCAGTATCCAGTTGCACCCACGTGTGATGTTGCTGAATAACCAAGTGGAGTAAGGAATGGGTTAGCAAAAGATGCACCCTTTGACTCGATAGTCTTCATCAAGCCTGCACGAGTGAGGTTTGATCCAGCTGCTTGCAGAGCCTGCACTGCTACGAATGCATTAGACATACCTGCGACAACGTTATTGTCGAAAGTCTGTGTTGGCTGAGCTGCTGCATAGATTGACTGGAACAACTTGATGTATTCATCAGTGGCATCTGTTGGAGCGGGAGCGAATGAGAAGCCCTTTGCACCGAAGAGAAGTGGGACATATGCCTTGTTAGTAGCTGCGATTGTTGTTGCATCGCCACCAACTGAGCCGAGTACCCACTGAGTCTTGTATCCGGCAGCATATGCGTTAGCAAGTGCTGCAGTTGAAGCTGATGAGACACCGAAGAGAACTGTTACTTCAGTGCCTGCCGCCTTGAGCTTTGAAATCCAGCCAGCACCTGTTGCAGGTAGTGACTGTGAACCTGAAGCGTAAGGAATAGCCGTTGTGAATGTGATGCCTGCCTGCTTAAAGCCTGCGAGCGCATCGCGACCGAAGTCATCATCCTGATAGATGAGTGCAAGTTTCTTATCTGCATACTTATCTTTCAGGAACTTACCCATGATCTTTGCTTCCATTTGATAGGAAGGAAGGATTGAGAATGTTGTTGGGTATGCCTTTGGATCTGCGAAACCACTAAAACCTGTGTTGACGAAGAGTGATGGGATGCCGCGCTTTGCTAGCTGTGTTGATGCTGAAATCGCTTTTGTGCTCGCGGTTCCAAGAGTTCCAACAAGAGCAAAGACTTTATCCTTCAAGATGAGCTCATTCGCCTTGGCGACAGCAGTTGTTGGGATGTATTGGTCATCTTTGACTACCAAAGTAATCTTGCGACCATTTACTCCACCATTTGCATTGACGTAATCGAAGTACGCCTTCATTGCGCCTGGAATCTTGTTATAACCAGGTGATGCGATACCAGTCAGTGGGACAGTGATGCCCAACTTGATTGTTGTCGAAGTTAAACCTGGATCAGATGCTGCTTGTGCTGGTAACGAGCTAGCCGTCATTGCTGCAACTGCTAGCACCGCAGAAGTTAGAGCTAACTTCCGACGATTTGTTCGGATCATGTCATTCCTTCCATCGAGGGCCTCTAGGTATTTCCCTAAAGGGATGTTCTAACGCTTTGCTCGCTTTTCATGGCGCGCACGCATTTGTTCGACAGGGCCATTTGGGACAAAGAGCACTGTCAAAATCAGTAACGTACTAACCAAGAGACCGGGCAAGTTATTGGCAACGCTCTCTGAGCTTTCGAAACGATGAACCACCGTATCGACGATCTCAGGTATTGCTACCAGTGTCACTGCCCCAATCATTACGCCTCCGAGGGTAGTTACGCCAGATAGCACTGCGCCTGTCGCAAGAGAAAATGAGAGGGCGAGAGGGAAGGCACCGGGTGATACGGTGCTGATGGTCATGGCTAAAAGGGCTCCTGCAAGGCCTGCAAGGCCTGCGCTGACGGTAAATGCCAGCACTTTATTGCGCCCCACGTTTATACCTGCAAGTTCGGCTGCAACATCATTTCCTCGCACAGCCTTCCAGCTCCTACCGTAACGAGAGTTCATAACATTTCGTAACCAATATATGGCGATGAGGGCAGCCAGTGATGCGATCCAGAAGAACCACTTGTATTGGGTGAACTCTTCTCCAAGAAATGATGGTGGTGTTCCAATGTCAAAGAGCAACCCTTGCTCTCCACCAAGAATAGTAAATTGATTTGCAATCGATGGAAGACCAATAGCAAGTGCAAGAGTTGTGCCAGCTAAGTAAGGACCGCTTAATCGAGCCGCTGCCAATCCAAGGAGATAGCCGCCGAGTGCTGCAGCAAGCACAGCGATGCAGAATGTTAACCAGACTGGCGCTCCCCATTCATTGCGTGAAAGTGCTGCCGCATATCCACCAATTGCAAGAAGGGCGCCATGACCCAAAGAAACTTGACCCGAGTAACCGGTAAGAAGAATTATTGAAGCAATTGCAATGACATAGATTGCAACAGTTGCGCCTTGGAAAACACGTAACTCATCAACTCTATTACTCAAAAGAAAGAGAATTACTCCAAAGATAATGAATGTGAAGAGTGGATGTTTCTTAAGCACGGCGACCTGCCTTTGATCCGATAAATCCTTGAGGGCGCACTAAGAGCACAAGCAAGAGAAGAGCAAAGGCGACTATAAAGACAAGAGTTCCACTGATATAGATCTGAACAACAGCTAAGACCAATCCAAGGACCACAGCGCCTAGAACTGCACCCGGTAGCGATTCAAGTCCACCAATAACTGCTGCAATAAATCCAAAGGTGAGTAGCAGACTAAATTCAAGAGAATCAGGTGAGATAGCACCCGTTCCATTCACAGTTTGCAGAAGTCCTGCTGCAGCTCCCGCTGCTCCCGCAATCGCCCAGCCAATGGTGCGAATTGCTCCCACTCTGATTCCAGCAAGCTGTGCAATCTCCGGTGAATATGCCGATGCTCGAAGTGAAAGACCCAAATTAGTCTTCTGGAAGATAAACCCAAGGATGATCACCATTCCGACAACTGTGAGCAGAACCAGTAAATTCATTGGCGAGAGCGCAATGGTCTCTTCGCCCACTTTAAATCCAACTTTTGAAAGTGGTGGTTGAATCTGAATATCTTGATTACCCCAAATAAATCCAATGGTTGCTCGAATAACTCCAAGTAACCCTAGGGTGGCAATAATCGGAACTATGCCGGCAACAGGTCCGGAAGTACTGTGTTTAATCAGAGTGCGGATCAAGAGAATTTCAACCAATGCACTAAAGAGGGCACCAAGGATCATCGCTAATGGGAGAGCAATCCAAAAGTTTCCAGTTTTTTGCACTAACTCAAAACCGATATAGGTGGAGAGCAGAGCCATTCCAGCTTGAGCAAAGTTGATCACGCGCGTTGAGCGCCATACCAAAACCATGGCAATCGCCATCAGCGCATAGATGGATCCTGCACCGATTCCGATTAAGAGCATATTAATAAATTGGATCATCAGTACCCCAAGTAAGCAGCGCGCACTGCTGGGTCGGCGATGAGATCTGCTGCGCTTCCAGATGTTGCAACACGTCCCAGGTTAAGAACAACTGCAGTGTCTGCAATCTTCAGGGCTCCCATTGCATTCTGCTCAACCAAGACAACCGTCACACCCATCGAGTCCACAATGCCACGGATAGTTTGAAAAATCTGTTCAACCACAAGAGGAGCAAGTCCCAGTGAGGGTTCATCAAGGAGCAAGAGATTTGGCTTAGACATTAAAGCGCGACCGATTGCAAGCATCTGACGTTCTCCGCCAGATAACGTATCTGCGCGCTGGCTAAGGCGCTCACCTAAACGTGGAAAGAGTTCAAGGGCTTGCTTCTTAGATTCTAAAGCTTCTTTCTTATTGCGACGCCAGAGCGCTCCTAAATCAAGATTTTCTTCAACGGTAAGTTCTGCAACAACTGACTTTCCTTCAGAGACATGCGAGACACCGCTTCGCACATGAGACTCTGGTTTGCCATGCAAAAGATTGTGATCGCCCCAATGCGCACTTCCTTCTGTTGCCTTATTAAGCCCTGAAAGAGTGCGAAGCAAAGTGGATTTACCGGCACCGTTGGCGCCAATGACTGCAGAGAGCTTTCCATTTTCAACGGTGAATGAGACTTCACTGATTGCACGGATTGCACCGTGATCAACGGTGAGATCTTTAATAACGAGGCTCAACTTATGCCCCCGTTCCAAGGTAGGCGGCAATCACTGCAGGATCGCGGCGCACAACATCTGCTGATCCACTTGAAATAACTTCACCGAAGTTGAGAACATAGAGGCGATCACAGACTGACATCACTACATCCATATGGTGTTCAACAATTAAGACTGACATATGGGCCGTCAGATTACGAATCAGCCCATTCATCCATTCAATATCTTGAGGACCCAGTCCGCCTGCAGGTTCATCAAGCATCAATACCTTGGGTTCGCTTACAAGTGCTCGTGCAATAGCTACTCGCTTAGTATCAGGATAAGAAAGTGTGTTTGCACGGCGGTGGGCAAGTGCTCCTGCATACACGCGCTCAAGGGCAGCCATAGAACGATCTGCAAGTTCTGCTTCATCTTTTGTGTTGCGTCCAAAGCTTGCAGAAATCAAACCAGTCTTTGCAAACTTCTGAGCACCAATCATGACATTCTCAAGAACTGTCAGATCTGGAAAGAGACCGACTCCTTGCAGGGTTCGTGCAATACCAAGTTCGGCTAATTCATCGGTGCGCGGCCATGAACGTTGCTTACCTTCAAATGAGAATGTTCCTGAATCTGGAGTAACCAGACCGCAGATAGCGTTAAAGAGAGTAGTTTTGCCAGCACCGTTTGGACCAATAACTCCAACAACTTCTCTCTCATTCAGCTGCAGATAAACATCATGCAGAGCGCGAAGCCCCCCGAAGGAGACAGAGACTCGTTCGGCGTGGAGAAGGGGCGTATTAGTAGACATGAGCTGAATAGATTCTAGGCACACGAGGACCGATTCGTGTGACTATCTCGTAATTAATTGAGTGTGAGGCTGCTCCCCAATCATCGGCTGTGTATTCACCATGTGAGCTATTGCCGAAGACGACGACCCAATCCCCCGACTTAGCCTTTGATGCAGCCCCTAATTCCACAACAAATTGATCCATAGAAACTCGTCCAATAATTGGTGATTTCTTACCTGAGAACCAGATACCTGCATCATGAGCAACACGTGGAATGCCATCTGCATAACCCATTGCAATCACACCCAGCTTGGTATCAGCACTGGTGCTCTCTGTTGCTCCATACCCAACCGGTGTGTGAGCTGGAACATCTTTTACTAAATAGAGTGCTGCCCGTAATTGCATTGCAGGCCGAAGACCAAGTGATTGTGAATTACCAAGAGTTATCACATCAGGTGATAACCCATACATCGCAATACCCGTGCGGACCATGTCAAATGCGGCAGCGTGGTTCTTCAAGGTCGCTGCAGAGTTTGATAGGTGGCGAATAACATTGGTAAATCCAAGTTCGTGCACACGTGCAACCATCTTGTTAAAGCGATCCATCTGATCAGAGTTCTGTTTCTCATCCGGTTCATCAGCGCGAGCAAAGTGAGAGAAGATTCCCACAATCTCAACATTCACAAGATGCGAGGCCGTGAGTGAGTCCCATTCACCAAGGAATCCACCACGTGACATTCCTGTATCAACCTCTAAATGTGCTTTGGCCTTCTTTGAAGTCGATGCATCAGAAATCTCTCTCAGGGCTGCAAGAGATGCAACGGCCACTTCAATATCAAGCTCGATTGCCTTCTTGAAATCTGATCCGGGTTGAACAAGCCATGCCAAGATGGGTGCATCAATTCCTGCCTCACGAAGAGCGATCGCTTCTTCAAGAAGTGCCACACCTAAATAATCAGCACCTGCAGAAAGAGCTGCCTGTGCAACAGGAATAAGTCCATGTCCATAAGCATCTGCCTTCACAACTGCCAGCAGCTTTGTTCCAGCTGCCTTCTTTAACAACTCAACATTGTGCTTAATTGCGCTGAGATCAACGATTGCCTCTGCTCTCATCGCTCAAGCACCACCATGGCGGATGCAATTCCAGCATCGTGTGAAAGTGAGAGATGCACTTGTGCGCCATCAACAAGATCTGCAATCTCCCCGCGGAAGAGAAATTCAGGTTTGCCATTCGGTTGATTGATCACTTCAGCATCATGCCAGTGCAATCCATGGCTTGGGCTCAACGCTTTATAGAGAGCCTCTTTTGCAGCAAAGCGCGCAGCAAGTGATTGCGAAGATAGCGTGCGCTCTGATTCTGTAAAGAGCTTCTCGCGTAGTCCTGGTGTGCGCTCTAAGGATTCAAGGAATCGCGCAATATCCACGACATCGATGCCGATTCCATCAATCATGGGAGTGAGTGTATTAGCCCCTAGTGAAGTTGGCTATCAGATGGAAAGAAGCGATCGATTGCGATGATGAGGACCAAGAGAGCGCCGCCTAGTAGTAGCCCTCCGAATAAATCCAAGAACCAATGAGTATTACGAAGAAGTGAGACCACACAGACAGTCAAAGCTAGGAGTCCCACACCAGCACTTGCAAGGCGTCCGTTATATCTATCCACGTGCGCATATCGATATATCAGATATGCAACAACGCCCCAGATGAAGATTGCATTGGAAGCATGCCCACTGGGATATGACATCCCACCTGCATGCAAAATATCAAAACCATCGCGAGGCTTTGTGCGACCTAACCCATATTTAAATGCACCGACAACAACATTGAGTGAGATGAAAGATAGGAGTCCGAGATTGATCGGTCTCCATGTCTTAAAACGTCGGGAAATATAGAGAGCGACAATCAGGAGTGCAATGCCTGAGACACCGCGCAGACCCAGATCATCAAGGCGGCGAACAATGAAACCGACAGTTCCTGTAAATCGTGGATGTTCGAGTTCACTGAGTTCGCGATCGATGCGGACCATAAATCCATCGGTAAGAACTTGATAGGTAATAAAGAGGTAACCTGCAAAGAGGCTCGCAGACCACTTGAGTGCGCGGCGCATCTGACGGTGGCGATGATCGAGAATTGTTGGCATGGTTATTCGACGGTGACTGATTTAGCGAGATTACGTGGCTGATCGACATCATTTCCACGAGCGACAGCGATTTCATAAGCAAATACTTGAAGTGGAACGGTTGCAAGAACTGGTTGAAATAGTGGGGAGGCGACAGGAATACGAATGATGTGCTCTGCGCCAATAACTTCAGCACCTTCGGGCGCGATAACAATCACGCGAGCACCACGTGCCTTCACCTCTTGAATATTGCTCAGCATCTTCTCATCAAGTGCGTGCTCATCCTTTGTTGGAAGGATTGCAATCACTGCAGTTCCTTCTTCAATCAGTGCGATTGGGCCGTGCTTAAGTTCTCCGCCTGCAAAACCTTCGGCATGGATATAGGCAAGCTCTTTTAGCTTGAGCGCACCTTCGAGAGCTACTGGATATTCAATCCCGCGACCTAAGAAGAGAACGGTGTTGTCTTTTGCAAATTTACGAGTCAGCTCACGAAGTGGCTCAATAGTTTCAAGAATCTGTTCAACCTGTCCTGGTAGCTCAAGCATTTCGGTATAGAGGCTCTTCACCTGTGCATCGGTGAGTGTGCCGCGCACCTGTGCCAACTTAAGTCCGATGAGATAGACGGCAACAATCTGTGTAAGAAATGCCTTGGTGGAAGCAACAGCAATTTCAGGGCCAGCATGTGTATAGAGGACAGCATCTGATTCACGTGGAATCGTTGAAGAGTTTGTATTACAGACTGCCAATACTCGAGCACCTGCCGCCTTTGCGTGGCGCACAGCCATCAGTAGATCCATCGTTTCACCGGATTGTGAAATAGCGATCACAAGTGAATCTTTATCAACAATGGGGTCGCGATAGCGATACTCGGATGCAATCTCAACATCAACAGGAACTTTTGCCCACTTTTCAATTGCATACTTTGCAACCATTCCAGCGTGATAAGCAGTTCCGCATGCAATGACTGAGATGCGCTTGATCTTCTTGATTTCATCATCACTCATATGTAGCTCATCGAGTTGGATTTGATTGTTATCGCTCAAGCGACCAATTAAAGTATCTGCAATCGCCTTAGGTTGGTCGAAGATCTCCTTCAACATGAAATGGGCAAAGCCGCCCTTTTGCGCAGCTGCTGCATCCCACGTAATTTCATACTCTTTCAAGGCCAGTGCTTTGCCATCTAGGTCGCAGATAGCAATACCTTCAGGAGTGATAGTCACAACTTCATCTTGGCCCAGTTCAACAGCGCGCTTTGTGTAATCGATAAAGGCTGCAACATCTGATGCCAAGAAGTTCTCACCATCGCCTAAACCTGCAACTAATGGTGAATTGCGGCGCACACCAACAATGGTCTGTGGCGCATCGGCATGAATTGCAAGAAGAGTAAAGGAGCCGCGAAGGCGCTTTACAGCAGCTCTCATCGCAGCAGTTAAGTCACCCTTATGTTCTTTGCGAAGTTCAGAAAGTAAGTGAGCCACAGATTCTGTATCAGTCTCTGATTCAAACGTATGGCCACGCTTTTCAAGTTCTGCTTTGAGCTCTGAGTAATTCTCAATGATGCCGTTGTGAATAACAGCGAGCTTGCCTTCGTTATCAAGATGCGGGTGGGCATTGCGATCAGTAGGTCCACCGTGGGTTGCCCAACGTGTGTGGCCAATTCCTGAGTGAACTGTTGGAAGGTTTGCGGGAAGTGCACCTTCAAGGTTTGCAAGCTTTCCTGCACGCTTTTCTACAAATAAAGATGTGCCGGTGCCGAGTGCAATACCTGCTGAGTCATAACCGCGATATTCAAGTCGGCGAAGTCCTTCAACGATGGGCGTGAATGCAGATTGTGGTCCTGTGTAACCCACGATTCCGCACACGAATTAGTTCCCCAGTTCTGCCTTAACGGTTGCAGCAAGTGATGCTGCGATTTCTTGTGCAAGGTTATCACTCGAGGCTTCGACCATGACTCGAATGAGCGGTTCCGTGCCTGATGCGCGAAGTAATACTCGACCATCACTGCCCAGAGTTGCTTCAGCTTTGGCAACAGCATCGGTAATTGCCTTAGATGTTGCAAGCTTGTCTTTAGCAACATTAGGAACGTTGATCAATACTTGAGGAAAACGCTTCATCGTTGCAGCAAGATCTGCCAAAGACTTCTTAGTGCGAACGACCTCTTGAGCTAATTGAAGAGCGGTAAGGATTCCATCTCCTGTGTTGGCAAACTCGCGCATAATCAGGTGGCCAGATTGTTCCCCGCCTAATGAGAAATCGCCTTCGAGCATCTTCTCGAGAACATAGCGATCGCCCACTGCAGTGGTGATGACATCAATGCCAGCTTCTTTCATCGCATGCATAAATCCAAGGTTGCTCATTACTGTGCCAACGATGGTGTTGGACTTCAGTGCACCGCGCTCTTTAAATCCACGAGCGAGAATTGTCATGATGGCATCGCCATCAATCACATTTCCCTGTGCATCAACTGCAAGGCAGCGGTCTGCATCTCCATCATGGGCAATACCAAAGTCAGCACCCTCTTTAATGACGCGTGCCTGTAAATCTTCAAGGTGAGTTGATCCACAATTCTCATTGATATTCCACCCATCAGGTGTGTGATGGATGGCAACGACTGTGGCTCCTGCCTTCTCATAGGCAAGAGGTCCCACAACTGAAGATGCACCATTGGCACAATCAATAACAATCTTTAAACCATTAAGTGGAGTTGAAACTGATGCAAGCAGGTGGCTCACATACCGATCACGTGCTGTCTCATCAAAGGTAATGCGACCAACATCGCGTCCTGTGGGACGAGTCCATGGCTCACCCATACGCTTTTCAATCGCAGCTTCAATAGCATCATCGAGCTTTCCGCCACCGCGTGAGAACAACTTAATTCCATTATCTGGCATTGGATTATGCGATGCTGAAATCATCACACCAAGATCGGCTCCTGTCTCACCTACGAGATATGCAATAGCTGGTGTGGGAAGAACACCGACGCGATAAACATCAACACCGGCACTTGCAAGACCTGCGGCAACTGCTGACTCTAGGAATTCTCCTGATGCGCGTGAATCTTGACCGACGATTGCACGTGGGCGCTTGCCCTTATTAGAAGATGATTCAACGAGGATATGAGCTGCAGCTACTGCAACATCGACAGCGATTTCTGCTGTGAGAGTCTGCCCGTTTGCTAAACCACGAATCCCGTCTGTTCCAAAGAGAGCCATAAAAACTCCTTTACTGCAGGAACAAACGGGATATCGAGATAAAAAGAATTAACGCTTTGAGTACTGTGAACGCTTACGCGCCTTCTTCAGACCGTACTTCTTACGTTCGATAACGCGAGCATCGCGCTTGAGGAAGCCAGCCTTCTTAAGAGCTGGGCGGTTTGCCTCTGTGTCGATTTCGTTCAATGAACGAGCAACGCCAAGACGAAGGGCGCCAGCCTGACCTGATACTCCACCACCGTTGATGCGTGCAAATACATCGTATGTATTTTCAGCACCTACTGTGCGAAATGGTTCAGAGACGAGCTGTTGGTGAACCTTATTTGGGAAGTAACCATCAAGAGTCTTGCCGTTAACTACCCAGCGACCTGTACCTGGTACGAGGCGAACGCGAGCAACTGCTTCCTTACGGCGACCTGTTCCAGCACCTGGTGCTGTGATTGCCTTGCGGTTAGTTGCAGCCGCTGGTGTTGATGAAGAGTAAGAAGTAGGTGTCTCTGTCTCGTCGATCTCGTTAAAAGTTGTATCTGACATATTTATTTACTTATCCCTTACTTCGCTACTTGAGAAACTTGAGTGAAAACATATGGTGTTGGAGCTTGTGCAGCATGTGGATGCTCTGGACCTGCGTAGACCTTGAGCTTTGATGCAACCTGTGCGCCAAGACGGTTCTTAGGAAGCATTCCCTTGATCGCCTTTTCAACAGCGCGTGTTGGGTGCTTCTCCATCAATTCTCCGTAGACAGTCGATGTAAGACCGCCTGGGAAACCTGAGTGGTGGTGTGCAAACTTTGTTGTTGTCTTTGTTCCAGAGAGTGCGATCTTCTCTGCATTGATAACGATGACGAAGTCACCCATATCCATGTGTGGGGCGAACGTCGCCTTGTGCTTACCGCGAAGAAGAACTGCAGCATGAGTTGCTAGACGACCGAGCACAACATCTTGTGCATCGATGACGTGCCACTTACGGACGGCGTCGCCTGCCTTTGGGCTATATGTACGCATGCTTTATTACCTTCTTCTTTTCTTTGAGCGTATGGACTTACATGGCGCACCTTGTTGGTGCAGGGGGGCTACTTTACCTGCCCTTCTAGGCCCGAGCCAAATCGGCTAATCAGCCTCATTCGGCCCTTGCCCACGCTTGGAAACTGTGATTTTTGCCCGTTCTAGGAGCTGATCATCACTTGGATAATCCACTTGGTAGAGAGTCAGGCCGCGAGCAGGAAATACCAATGAATCAGAGACTCGCTCTTTATTAGCCAATAACTCTGCAATCCAGCTCGGCTCTTTACGTCCATCTGCCACACAGACAACTGCCCCCACAAGATTGCGCACCATCGAATAACAGAAAGCATCAGCGACGATATCTGCCACCAGCACGCCATCATCTGCGCGCTTCCATTCATACTTTTCAAGAGAGCGAATCGTTGTGCTGCCCTCTCGGAATTTACAGAATGCTGCAAAATCATGGTGGCCAAGGACAAGCTTGCTTGCCTCATTCATACGATCGACATCCAGTGGTCGATACCAGGATGCAACATCGTTTCGGGTAAGAGGAGGAATCACATCATTGTTATCGATCAACTTATAGACATAGTGACGACGTAGCGCTGAGAAGCGAGCATGAAAGCCGCTCGGTGCATCAGTAATAGCCATGATGCGCACATCTTCATCAAGGATGCGATTGAGTTTGTATCGAAAATCTATGTAGTTAAGTTCCCCATCAAACATCGCATCAGGAACATCAACATGAATGACTTGGCCTGTGGCATGCACACCTGCATCAGTGCGGCCTGCAACGATGGATTCTGTATCTACTCGCGAAATACGTGAGATTGCTTCCTCAACGAGATCTTGAATGGTGCGACGATCAGGTTGGGTGCCCCACCCATAGAAGTTAGTGCCGTCATATGCGATATCAATGCGTAAACGACGAAACCCACTCTCGGGATGGAGAGTGGGTTTGGCCATAAGAATTACGCTATTGGAACGTACGGATTACTTCTCTGTTACGAGTTCGATTACTGCCATAGGAGCGTTATCGCCCTTACGTGGACCGATCTTTGTAATACGTGTGTATCCACCTTCGCGGTTAGCAAATGTTGGAGCAATTACTGTAAAGAGGTTGTGAACAACGCTCTTGTTAGCAATACGTGCCATCACTTGGCGACGAGCTGGAAGGTCACCCTTCTTACCGAATGTGATCAACTTTTCAGCAAGTGGACGAAGTCGCTTCGCCTTTGCCTCTGTAGTTGTGATCTTTCCGTGCTCGAACAACTGCTCAGCAAGAGTACGAAGAATCAAGCGCTCGTGTGATGGGCCTGAACCCAGACGAGGACCTTTAGTTGGCTTTGGCATTGTCTTCTCCCTTATGCCTGATCTGCGTCAGCGAAGTCTTCATCTGACACGTTGTAGTTCTGGTGTTGTGATGGATCGAAACCTGCTGGGCTGTCCTTAAGAGACATTCCCATTGATACAAGCTTCGCCTTGATCTCGTCGATTGACTTAGATCCAAAATTACGGATGTCGAGTAGGTCAGCCTCTGAACGGTTGACGAGCTCTCCCACTGTGTGAATGCCTTCGCGCTTCAAGCAGTTATACGAACGAACTGTGAGATCGAGATCTTCGATTGGAAGAGCAAGATCTGCAGCAAGGGCGGCATCCATAACAGATGGCCCCATCTCGATACCTTCAGCATCAAGATTGAGTTCGCGTGCAAGACCGAAGAGTTCAACAAGTGTCTTACCAGCTGATGCAACAGCATCACGTGGCTTCATTGATGGCTTTGTCTCGACATCAACAACAAGACGATCGAAGTCTGTGCGCTGTTCAACGCGAGTTGCTTCAACCTTGTATGTCACCTTAAGAACTGGTGAATAGATTGAGTCAACAGGAATGCGACCAATCTCTGCTCCAGCTTGCTTATTTTGAACTGCAGTCACATATCCGCGACCGCGCTCAACTGTAAGTTCGATTTCTAGGTTTGCCTTGCCGTTTAGTGTTGCGATGTGGAGTTCAGGATTGTGAACTTCTACGCCACTTGGAACAGCAATATCAGCACCTGTGACAGCGCCTGCACCTGACTTGCGGATGTAGATAACAGAAGGCTCATCGTTATCACTTGAAAGAACTAGGTTCTTAATGTTCAAGACGATATCTGTGAGGTCTTCCTTCACACCTTCAAGTGTTGTGAACTCGTGGAGAGCTCCAGCAACGCGAATGCTTGTCACTGCTGCACCTGGAATAGATGAAAGCAGAGTACGGCGCATTGAGTTGCCGAGTGTGTAGCCGAAACCTGGCTCAAGCGGTTCAATGATGAATCGTGAGCGGTTCTCGGAAATTACTTCTTCGCTAAGCGTTGGGCGTTGTGCAATTAGCACTGGTGCTCCTCTTTCTTCTCGCGGAAATCCACTATTTGATTTCCTCTAGGGGGTAGAAAAAATTACTTGCTGTAGAGCTCAACGATGAGCTGTTCTTGAACCTGTGTATCGATGATTGATCGAGCAGGTACGCCGTGGATGATGATGCGCATCTGAGCTGCGACAACTTCCATCCACGCTGGAACAGACTTCTCACCGAACTCTGCGCTTGCGACGATAAATGGTGTGAGGTCGTGTGACTTTGGAAGAACATCGATGATGTCCATTGGAGTCACGCGGAATGAAGGAATGTTTACCTTCTTACCATTTACAAGGAAGTGACCGTGGCGAACCATCTGGCGCGCCATGTCACGTGACTTTGCAAATCCTGCGCGGAATACAACGTTATCCAGGCGTGTCTCAAGGATGACGAGAAGGTTTTCACCAGTCTTGCCCTGCTTGCGGTTCGCCTCTTCGTAGTAACCACGGAACTGCTTTTCGAGAACACCGTAGATACGTGCGCACTTCTGCTTCTCACGCATCTGCAATAGGTATTCAGATTCCTTTGAACGGCCGCGGCCGTGCTGTCCTGGTGGATAAGGACGTGATTCGATCGGACACTTTGGTCCATCGCACTTTGCGCCCTTAAGGAAGAGCTTTACTTTTTCGCGACGGCAACGCTTGCAGTCTGCTCCGGTATAACGAGCCATTTATTCTCTTCCTTCCTTAAACTCGACGAGGTTTCGGTGGGCGGCAGCCGTTGTGTGGAGCTGGAGTTGTATCTGAGATAGCTCCAACTTCTAGGCCTGCTGCTTGCAATGAACGGATTGCAGTTTCGCGTCCGGAACCAGGTCCCTTTACGAATACATCTACCTTCTTGAGGCCGTGCTCCTGTGCGCGGCGAGCTGCTGCTTCTGCGGCTAACTGTGCTGCGAATGGAGTCGACTTACGTGAGCCCTTGAAACCTACTTGGCCAGATGAAGCCCAAGAGATAACAGCGCCTGTTGGATCTGTAATAGAGATGATTGTGTTGTTAAAGGTTGACTTGATAAAAGCCTTACCTACAGCAACATTCTTCTTCTCTTTCTTACGAAGCTTTACTTTGCCCTTTGCTGGGGCTGCAGTCTTTGACTTAGGAGTGGCCATTACTTAGTCACCTTCTTCTTACCGGCAATTGCCTTACGTGGACCCTTACGAGTACGAGCGTTTGTATGTGTGCGCTGACCACGTACAGGAAGTCCCTTACGGTGACGAATACCTTGGTAGCTCTGGATTTCAAC
>JAPLBL010000031.1 GCA_026392765.1 Actinomycetota bacterium | reverse complement strand
AAAATCACATGGATTATTGATGGCTACACAACAAGTGCTGGTTACCCTTATTCAAGGTCAACCTCTCTTGCAACAGCTACCAATGATGCACTCACTGCAAACTCTGCATCCATCACTGCTCAATCAAATAGGGCAGTTAATTACATCCGTAACTCAGTGAAGGCAACTGTTGATGCATACGACGGATCAGTTACTTTGTATCAATGGGATACAAAAGATCCTGTTTTGCAGACATGGATGAAGGCGTTTCCAAATACGGTCAAGCCAAAGAGCTCTATTTCTAAGGGACTTCTTGAGCACATTCGCTTCCCAGAAGATATGTTCCGCGTTCAACGCGACATCTTGAGTTCGTATCACGTCAAGAGCTCAGCTGCGTTCTATGGTGGACAAGACTTCTGGCGCGTACCTCGTGATCCATCAACATTCGGAGCTAATGCGGGCGCACAACCTCCTTATTACATGACAGTTCAGATGCCAGGTTCTGCAACTCCAGCATTCTCATTGACCACACCATTTGTTCCACGTGGTGGCCGTGAAAACCTTTCTGCATTTGCAGCAGTTAATTCAACAGCAGGTCCTGACTACGGAAAGATCACTGTGTTGCAGCTTCCACGAAGCACCAACATTGCAGGTCCTTCACAGGTAGCATCAAACTTTGAAGCAAAACCGGAGGTCGCAAATGCGCTCTCACTCTTGCGCCAAGGTGGCTCTGATGTAGTGCTCGGTAACTTGCTCACACTTCCAGTTGGAAATGGTCTGCTCTATGTGCAACCTGTCTATGTAAAGGCAACAGGTAACGCATCGGCATACCCACTATTACAGAAGGTCTTAGTGTCATTCGGTGATGTCATCGGATTTGATAGTTCACTCAAGGGTGCACTTGATCAAGTATTCGGTGGAAACTCCGGAACAAACTCGACTTCAGCAAATCCAACAACGTCAAATAGTTCAGCAGATGTTGCAAGTGCACTGCAAAGTGCTAAGCAAGCAATTGCTGATGGACAAGCTGCACTTGCAAAGGGTGATTTCGCTGCATATGGTCGTGCGCAAGATCGACTTAAAGCAGCGATTGCTGCAGCAGTTGCTGCGCAATCACGTAAGTAATTCAGTACAAACTTCACCGATTTGGTAGAAGTACCTGGCTCGCTCTACACTTGCACTTCCGACGCGGGGTGGAGCAGCTCGGTAGCTCGCTGGGCTCATAACCCAGAGGTCGTAGGTTCAAATCCTGCCCCCGCTACCAATGTAACAAGGCAAGAAAAGGCGCTGATATCAGCGCCTTTTCTCATTCCACTGCCTATATGCAAGAGCAGAGAGAACAGTCAAAATCACGGCAAAGCCAAAGTATGTAAAAGTTGGAACATGCTTGGATGCGATGACGATGTAGATATCTGGAAGATAGAACGTAACCACAGTCAATAACCCCCAGGCCAGTGCGCGGTTACGTTGCTTATCGATAAATGCTAGAAGAGTTTGCGCTGAGGCGTACGCATAAGGGATTGATGAGAGAAAATCAATTACAAAGTAAAGAGCGGGGTTTAATCCATATTGCTCAAAAACTCTAGTGACAACTATTGATCTTGCTAGCGACCAGATAAGAACAAGAATTAGCCAAATTCGAATCCCTTTGCGGCGATTATCGATATCTTCCACACACTTCAGTAGATCTCGAAGGCGCATAGCCCAATGGTATGGGCAGGACAGAATTAAGGGTTATTCTAAAGTGTGCCGACATCGGAGAAGACGAGTAAGCGAGCTGGATATGCACTTCATGTAATGACAGCAAGCGGAGCAGTTGCTGGACTTCTGGCTCTACAGGCTGTTATTGATGGAAATATCCGTGGCGCACTTCTCTGGCTCGTTGTTTGTCAGGTGCTCGATGGTCTCGATGGTCCCATTGCGCGCAAGATTGATGTTGTAATTCATGCTCCTCGAGTAGATGGATATGTTCTCGATCTCATAGTTGATTACTTAACATGTGTTGTTGTACCAGTTGCTTTACTCGTGCGGCTGCAGATACTTCCTCACGAGTTCCAAACAATTATTGCAAGTCTCATACTTTTAATGTCAGCCCTCTGGTTTGCTAGATCTGATATTGAAACTGAAGACCATTGGTTCAATGGATTCCCAGCTGTCTGGAATCTTGTAGTACCTACCTATCTCGTCCTTAACCTGAAGCCAAATACTGTTGCAGTTGTGACACTTATTCTCTGTGTCTCGCAGTTAACGATGCTCAAATTTCCACACATAGTCCGAGTAAAAGAATTTCGATTAATTACCCTTCCTTTCGGTGTTCTCTATATTGGCAATCTCTTCTACTTATCCTGGAGCTATTCCAACGAGACAGGGATTCACCATCAGATAGCGTCAGAGATTTTAATGAGTGTATTTCCACTCTATATTGCTGTGATTTCCTTCTGGCGAACTTTTAAGTCAGAGCTGGAGGAAGTCGAGTAATGCTACTTCTACTTTATACGTAGTGAATTGGTGACAACAAAGAGACTACTCATCGCCATCGCTGCAGCTGCATACATCGGTGACATCAAGCCCATTGCAGCGATAGGAAGTCCGATTACGTTGTAGGTAAATGCCCAACCGAGATTTACTTTGATGGTGCGCAGCGTGCGCTTTGAAAGTGCAAGTGAATCAACGATGCTCATTAATTGAGGGCGCATGATGGTGATATCTGCTGTTGCAATGGCGGTATCTGTTCCCGTTCCCATAGCGATACTCAGGTCTGCCTGCGCAAGGGCTGCTGCATCATTGACGCCATCGCCGACCATCAGCACATGCTTTCCATCCGTTTGCAGCGCTGAAATCTTGGCTAATTTATCTTCAGGTTTTGCAGAAGCGATGATGCGATCGGAGTTAATTCCAACGAGTGCACCAACTTTTGCTGCTGCCTCTGCGTTATCTCCTGTAAGTAGCCACACATCAATATTTCGATTATGAAGCTCTGTAATAGTTGCAGAAGCATCGCCCTTAATTACATCACCTGCTGCAAAGACTGCAATTGCTACGCCATCCCACGCGAGGACGGAGACTGCATGAGAATGTGTCTGCCCATCGCGGATCGCCTGTTGAATTTCAGAATCAAAAGGAACGCAACTATGTGCGACAGAGTCAGGGGAGCCGATAATGACAACAGGTGATTTATCTCCGATGCGCACGCGTCCTGCAACACCTACTCCTGGTGTTTGCGTGAATTCAGTGACCGGCAATTGTTCAGCGCTTCGAGTAATGCAATAAGTAGCTATTGCCTGTGAGACAGGGTGATCGCTCTGACTTTCCAGCGCTAGCGCTGAGGAGAGAACATTCTTCTCAGTGAGAATGGATGCAAATGTTGCGCCCAATACCTTCTGAGCAGATACTGGAATAGATGCCTGCTGCACTTTCATCGCACCATCTGTGAGAGTTCCTGTCTTATCGAGAACCACAGTGTCGATGGATTGTGATGCTTCGAGGACTCGTGGATGGCGGATAACAATTCCACGTAGCGCTCCACGGCCTGATGCGACTAGAAGTGCAACAGGTGTTGCAAGCCCAAGAGCGCATGGACATGCAATCACAAGGACTGTGATCGCAGTTGATATTGAGTATGTCAACGACTTATCACCTAAGTAGTACCAGCCAGCAAATGTTCCAATTGCAAGCACGGTAACGACTGGAACAAAGATAGATGCAATCTTGTCAGCAAGTGCCTGGATAGGAGCCTTGGTACCTTGGGCTGTAACAACCATCGCAGTGATTCGCGCTAGTTCTGTATCGCTACCAATTCGAGTTGCTCGCACAATGATGCGACCATTGTTATTGAGTGCTGATCCAATGACGTTCATACCAGGAGTAATCTCAATTGGTTTTGATTCGCCAGTGATGAGTGAGTTATCAACGGTGCTCTGACCTGAGATAACAACACCATCTGTTGCGATGCGAGCACCAGGCTTTACGACAAATTCATCGCCTATAACTAAATGTGAGATTGGAATAAGCACTTCGGTGCCATTGCGAAGGACGGTGACTTCTTTTTCGCCCAGAGCTAAGAGAGTAGAGAGAGCGCTGCCCGCACTTCTCTTTGCGCGAGTTTCAAGGTATCGACCAAGAATGACAAAGAGGAGGACGCCTGCAGCAACTTCGGTATAGACATCACCTTGGTTTGTATAGGTTGCATAGATTGACCATATATATGCACTCAAAGATCCAAGTGAAATCAGAGTATCCATCGTTGGATGCAAGATATTTCTTATAGCTGCGCGGTGAATAGGGAAAGCCACGATGAAGATAAGTGGTGCTGTAATTGCAAGTACGAGCCAGGAAGCAAAGAGGTGATCGGCATGAGGCGGAAGTGCGATGGAGTAATTGGTAAATAGCTCAATCAACCAATCATTAATGGGTTGATGCCAACTCATCACCATAGAGATTGCAATCGAAGGAATGGCTAAGACAATAGCGAAGAGGAGCGCACGTGCTGCACCTTTGCGATGCAGTGCTGGATCTGCGCTATCTTTCAACAGTGTTGCGCTATAGCCCGCAGATTTGATTTTCTTCACCACAACATCAGGTGAAAGATCTGCAGGTCCGACTATGTGAGCGGTCTCTGATGCGAAGTTAACTGACGCTGTGACGCCATCAATCTCATTGAGTGCGCGCTCGATGCTATTGACGCAAGAAGAACAGGTCATGCCTGATACTGCGTATGTCTGGACCTGAATATCTTTCATAGTTTTCTCAACCCGCTACTTTAAGGGCGTTTACTACATAGTCGTGAAGTGCTGCATTGGTGGAAAGCCCACTACCGCCGAGTGATCCATCGACTCCGTCAACGTTGGTAAAACGACCACCAGCTTCGCGCACAATAATGTCTAGAGCTGCCATATCCCAGAGAGCAAGCGAAGGTTCAACTGCGATATCGACGGCACCTTCTGCAACCAACATATGTGACCAGAAATCACCGTGTGCTCGTGTGCGCCAAGCCTTATCCATCAGAGCGCGAAATGGCGCAAGACGTGAGCCCCACCCGATGAAATCGGAGTGAGAAATAGATGCATCTTCAATCTTTGCAATTGAGGAGACGTTAATTCTCTTCGGTACTTCGCCATTTACTCTGACAAAGGCCCCGCTACCTTCGAGTGCATACCAACGTCGGAAGAGTGCAGGTGCGCTGACAACTCCAACAATCACGCGCTCAATTCCATCTTCGCCTTTTTCAATCAATCCAATCAGAGTGGCCCATGTGGGAACTCCACGCAAGAAATTCTTTGTGCCATCAATAGGATCGATAACCCAGTAGCGATTCTTCTCTGTTCCTTCAGTACCAAATTCTTCGCCAACAATTCCATCATCTGGGCGGTGCGCATGAAGTAATGAGCGGATTGCATCTTCCGCTGACTTATCTGCATCAGTCACAGGTGTGTTATCTGGCTTTGTTGTGACGGTGAGATCAATTGCTTGATAACGCGAAAGAGTTATTGCATCTGCCGCATCAGCTAATCGGTGGGCGAGAGCGAGGTCTTCACCACGTCGCGTGCTCATAGTGCGAGTCTACTGCTCGTCGCTCACTGGCTTGACTTCTAAGAGAGAGCGCAAACTTGTGACTCTAATCAATCGTTCACTCTTCAGCGCAGAATCAGATTCAATCCAGGCATTGAGTGCACAGGATGCTTCGTGGTGTGAGCAGTTGGGCATACATGTTTGTATCACTTGATAGATATCAGGAAATGACTCAATGACGCGATCCTTATTGAGGTGAGATAGGCCGAAAGCTCGAATTCCAGGAGTATCAATAATCCAGCCCCCATTGATTAACGGGAGAGCAATTGCACTAGATGAGGTGTGACGACCGCGACCAGTGACATCATTAACATCGCCAGTCATTCGTTGGGCCTCCGGTACCAAATCGTTAATCAGCGTTGACTTTCCCACTCCGGAATGGCCAACTAAGACTGAAATCTTCTCATCGAGAATTGCAAGGATTGCCTCAACATCCTTGGTGCGCTCTTCACTCTTTGATGAGGTAGTAATGATGTCAACGCCAAGTGCTGCATACTCTTTAATAAAATCTGGAACTGGTGAAACATCCACCTTGGTAACAACGATGATTGGCTTAATCGATTCATGAAAGGCACTCACCAAAAAGCGATCGATAAGCCCTCGTCGTGGTTCAGGGTTTGCTGACGCAACGACAATGAGTAGTTGATCAATATTGGCAACGATGGTGCGCTCAACGCGGGCAGCATCATCGACTGTGCGACTTAACGAGTTAGTGCGTTCGTTGACGGTAACGATACGAGCAAGAGAGCCCTCGGTTCCTGTCACATCTCCCACGATTTCAACGAGATCACCAACGACGACGGATTTAGGACCTAGTTCGCGAGCTTTCATGGCCGTTATTACTAAACCATCATCTGTGACGCATGTTGTGCGACCACGATCTACTGTGGTGACAAATGCAGTAATGGAATCAGAGTGAGATGGTCGATCTTTGGTGCGTCTACGCGTGGTGCGAGAAGGGCGGATACGTGCATCCGATTCGTCGTATTCGCGTGGACTCATAGAACCAAACTATTCCAGAGCCCTGGGAAATCAGTGAGCGTCTTACGTGTTGTTGCAACATTTTCAACAAGAACATCAGGAACGACCAGACCAATGACTGCCCCTGCTGTTGCTAGGCGATGGTCTTCGTAGGTATGAAAAGTTCCACCGTGAAGAGGTGCAGGAGTAATGTGAAGAGCAGTCTCTTCTTCAACAACGTTGCCACCAAGTGAGTTAATTTCAAGGGTCAGAGCAGCAAGGCGATCTGTTTCATGAAGTCGCAAGTGACCGATTCCGCGCAGATGCGAAGGAGAATCAGCAAGGGCTGCAAGGGCTGCAATAGATGGAGTGAGCTCACCAACATCATGAAGGTCAATATCAATTCCATGAATTGTTTTGCCACCAGTAAGAGTTAGGCCATCTGCAGTAAATTCAACATGCGCACCCATCTGCGTGAAGATGTCACGGAGTTGATCACCAGGTTGAGTGGTGCTCTTTGGCCAATCAGCGATGGTGATACTTCCGCCACAGACCATTGCAATAGATAAGAAAGGTGATGCATTGGAAAGGTCTGGTTCGATGACAAGATCTTGTCCGCTCAATGTGCCAGGTTCGACTCTCCAGCTTTGTGCTTTCTTATCAACATGTACCACTGCTCCAAAATCTCGAAGCATTTGTACAGTCATATCTATATGAGGCATTGATGGAAGAGGTCCACCGCGATGCTGGGCAGTAATTCCATTTGTCATACTTGGCGCAACAAGGAGGAGAGCCGATAAGAATTGGCTTGAAGCACTTGCATCGATGATTAGCTCGCCGCCAGGAATTGATCCCTTTGCTTTAATCACCATCGGCAGTGAGTAACGACCTTCATGTTCTATCTCGATACCGAGTTCCTCAAGGGCCTTAATCACAGGGCCAAGTGGACGTTCATATGAACGGGCATCGCCATCAAATGAGATATCACCTTGAGCAAGTGCTGCAAGTGGTGGAAGAAAACGCATCACAGTTCCTGCATTTCCAACATCAATCTTCGCTGGCCCACGCAGTGGAGCAGGAGATACGAGCCATTCATCATTTCCGGTAATTGTTATGCCCATTGCTTGGAGTCCAGTCGACATCAATTCTGAGTCTCGTGAAATCAGAGGTCTGCGTAGCTTTGATGGTGAATTTGCTTGAGCAGCCAGAATGAGCGCTCTGTTTGTTACTGATTTTGATCCAGGGATAGTGACACGAGAAGTTACTGGCTTTTGTCCGCGAAAAGGCGCGGGCCAGAGTTCGTGTGCAGTCATATGCGAAGTCTAACGGTTCAAGCAGCACGTAGGATTGCCTATATGTGCGGTAGATATGCGCAATCACTTGGCGCCGAGGAGATTGTTGAATCCTTTGATTTAGCTGGCTCGACTCTTGATCAGTCACTTCCTCTTAATTGGAATATCGCTCCCACCAACGATATCTACATCATCCGCAATGAATCCGAGTCTCGCATTCTTGATTCTGCTTCGTGGGGGATTATCGCGCCGTGGCAGAAATCCTTAAGTGAAGCGCGAGCATCACAATCACATGCAATAAACGCACGTAGTGAATCAATTCACGAGAAGCCAACTTTTCGACATGCATTTAGAACTTCACGTTGCTTAATTCCTGCAACGGGATATTACGAATGGGCTACATCACTTGGACTATATGCACCTAAGCAACCGTTCTATATTTCTAATGAAGATGGCAACCAACTTTCTATCGCTGGCATTTGGAGTTCATGGCAGAGCGAAAAGGGGCAGGTAATTCAAAGTGCAGCAATCATTACTCGTGAAGCAGTGGGAAAACTTGCAACCATACATAGCCGCATGCCAGTTTTCATGCCGAGTGAGCGATGGAGTGATTGGCTCGATCCACAATCACGCGATATCAATCGCCTGATTAACATGATGAATATTGCCGATCCCGATGCAGGACTGATTGCCACACCCGTATCTTCAAGAGTGAACGTAGTTGCTAACAACGGCCCTGAGCTAATTATTCCCATTGAGCTTGGAGCGCCAGAGACTCTATTTTGAGATAACCTAACGGTGATGACATCGAAGGATTTAGTTCTGGAAAGCGCTGCCGATCGCACCACTCGGTTCGAGCGCGATGCTCTCGTGTTCACGAATCAGTTATATGCAGCAGCACTTCGCTATACAAAGAATCCAGAAGATGCACGCGATTTAGTTCAAGATACTTACCTCAAAGCTTTCTCCTCCTTCCATCAATTTGAAGAAGGAACGAATTTGCGTGCTTGGCTCTATCGAGTGCTGACAACAACTTTTATCAATACTTACCGTAAAGGTCAGCGCCAACCACAGATTGCCAATAATGAACTGGAAGATTGGCAAGTAGCGCAAGCGCAATCACATACCAGTGATCAAGGAAAGTCAGCAGAGCAAGAAGCTCTAGAGAACTTGCCTGATAGTGAGATCAAACGTGCGCTTCAAGAAATTCCAGAAGATTTTCGCATCATTGTCTATCTTGCCGATGTTGAAGGCTTCTCTTATAAGGAGATTGCAGAGATTGTTGGCGCGCCAGCCGGAACAGTGATGTCACGTCTTCACCGTGGTCGCAAGCAACTGCGCGAGAAGCTTTCAGATTATGCACGTGAACTCGGTTACTCAACCGATGCTCCTGCTCCAAAGGCTAAGAAGAAAGGGGGCACAGAATGAGTTTCATCGAGATTCAATGCGGAGATGTCTTGGCATCTGTCGTATTCATCGTTGAAGGTGAACTTCAAGAGATTCCACAGGCTGATGCGATCCAATCTCACATCATTACTTGTGCTGCCTGTTCTGCTGAAGTCGAACATGAACGTTTAATGCATCAAATGCTGCAAGATGTCTTGAAGCGCTCATGCGATGAGCAGGCACCTGAGGAACTTCATCAGAGCCTTCACAACCAGCTACGCGCACAGATGGCTGGGGCTGGAGCGACCGAAGTTGTTACTCAGTTCAGCATGACCGAAATTTCTATCGAAATTGATGAGTTTGGAAATGTTGAGCATCGGGAAATTCAAATAGAACAGACTCATATCCAGCACTTTATCGACGACGAGGACTAACCTCTTAAGTATGAAACCGGCTGATGAGGTACTCGGAGCAGTTGGATTCTCCGTCCTCTCAGTTCGTCCAGGAGATACCTGCGTGACAATGGGCGTTTCAGATCTTCCCGTTGTTGCTCCCTCTATCTATCTCTCACTCATGGAGAGCGCATGTGTTGCAGCGCTCATGGAGTATCTGGAATCTGGTGAGACAACTTTTCTTACACATTCTTCTCTTGAGATAGTGGGCTCAGCAGAAGCAGGCGTTGAAATCCGCGCCAATGCACGTGTGATAAATATTGAAGGGCGCGAGCTCACCTTTGAATGCGATGTCTATGACGGTGAACGCCATCTTGCGCAAGCAGAAATAAGAAGAGCGACTGTCGAGCGATTATCTTTCCTCGCTCGCACAGCCGCTCAATCTTTAATTAACTAATTAAGCCTTCTTGGTCTCCCAGAAGATTGCTGCAATTTCGTCGATCTTTCCGATCAAACTATCTGCAACTGCAACATCTTGAGTTCCCTTTGTGCCTGCAGCACCTGCAAGCTTTGTCGCCTCATTAAAGAGTGAGTGCAACTGTGGGTATTTCTCAAAGTGTGGTGCCTTGAAGTAATCAGTCCAGAGAACCCAAAGGTGCTCCTTTACCTGATGTGAACGCTCTTCTTTAATTGCAACAGAGCGTGAGCGGAAATCTGCATCTGGGTTAGCTGCATACTTTTCCATGCATGCCTTAACAGAGAGCGCTTCAATCTTCGCTTGTGCTGGATCGTAGACACCGCAAGGTAGATCGCAGTGTGCGTGGACAGTTATTTTCGGTGTAAGAATGTTTCTCATAAGCGCGAGAGTACTCGAAGCTCTAGAATTCTGCCATGGCAAAACATGCATCGATGATCATCGAAGGCGATTCCATGGCGCCCACATATAGCGCTGGCGATTGGTTGATGGGGCGATGGGCCAAGTACAAACTCACAGGTTTTAATCGCATCAAAGTCGGCGATGTAATCGTCATCGAACGAGATGAACAGCCAGGCATCTTCTATGTGAAGCGCATCAGCGAGACCCGTGCATCCGGTGGCCATATGCCCACAATTTTTGTCCTAAGCGATAACGAGGCGGGTACTGATTCACGTACCTGGGGCTGGCTACCAATCACTGCAGTGCGCGCAAAAATTCAATTCAGAATGAAGCGCGGAAAGTAATTTAAAGGCTAGCGAGCTTCTCTTTAACTGCAATGACAGATGGATTGGTGAGGGCTGCACCATCTGAGAAGAGAAGTGTAGGAACGACGCGGTTTCCGCCATTTACCTTCTCAACGAATGAGGCGTAGTTCATCTCTTGCTCAACATTGATTTCTCGGAATGTAATTCCATTTTCATCAAGCTGACTTTTGAGGCGCTTGCAATATCCACACCAATCGGTACTAAACATGACAAACTCTTGTCCAGTTAATCCGAGCTCTTGAACTTCAGCACTCATCGAGTAAATGCCTCGACTAGTAATGCCTTTGCCTCATCCTCGTGTAAGTGGTGATTACCAGTTGCAGGGGATGCGGATGCGCGGCGAGAGATGCGACGGAGAACACGAGAATCGACGGCAGTGCCACCAATTACTTCAGTCGTGCTGAGTGCAACGTGTGGCCATGCACCTTGATTAGCAGGCTCATCTTGAACCCAGAGCAAGTTAGCGTTTGGATGTTTCTTCGCTTCAACTTCCATCTGTGCAACAGGAAGTGGGTAAAGGCGTTCGACACGAACAATCGCAGTGCTGCTGTCATTAAGACGCGTGCGCTCTGCAACAAGATCGTGATAAACCTTTCCTGAACAGAAGATTAAGCGTGATGCGTTATTGACAGTTGAATCACCAATAACAGGCAGGAACGTTCCTGAAGTGAAGTCACTGATGGATGATGCGGCTGCCTTCAGGCGCAACATCGACTTCGGTGTGAAGACAACCATTGGACGTCGCTTTGGATTTGCTGCGTGGAAGCGCAGCAAGTGGAAGTAAGAAGCAGGAGTTGAAGGCTGGGCAACAGTCATATTCTTTTCAGCACAGAGCGCCAGGAAACGCTCAATGCGAGCGGAAGAGTGATCTGGTCCTTGGCCTTCATAGCCATGAGGTAGCAAGAGCACTACGGATGAACGCTCACCCCACTTTTGTAGTGCAGAAGATATGAATTCATCGATGATTGTCTGTGCTCCGTTGGCGAAGTCACCGAACTGACCTTCCCATAAGACGAGAGCTTCATCTCGGACTACTGAGTACCCGTATTCAAAGCCCATGGCGGCATATTCGCTGAGCAATGAGTCAACAACAAAGAATTGATTTGCATCTGAGATGAGTGAACGAAGTGGTGTCCACTCGCTTCCATTCTCTTTATCAATGATTACTGCGTGGCGATTCGAGAATGTTCCACGACGTGAATCTTGTCCTGCAAGGCGAATTGGTCGATCTTCCTTAAGAAGTGAGCCGAATGCAAGCATTTCACCAGTTGACCAGTCGATGGTCCCATCGTTAATTGACTCTGCACGCCGTTGAAGCTGTGGCAAAAGCTTTGGATGCACATGGAATCCTTCTGGAACTGCAACTTGTGTAGCTGCAATCTCGCGGATGAGCTGCTCAGAAATAAATGTAGGAACATCTTCTGCATTAGGAACAATAGGTGGAACGTCGCGTGCAATCTCTTCAGCCTCAACCGGTGTGATATCTCCACGCCCAACAAGTGCTTCTGTATAGAGAGTACGAGTCGTGCGTTTTTCATCGATGAGCTTATACATGAGCGGTTGCGTAAAGCTTGGTTCGTCACCTTCATTATGGCCACGACGTCGGTAGCAGACCATATCGATGACAACATCTTTCTTGAATGCTTGGCGATATTCGAAGGCAAGATGTGCAACACGAACGCAGGCTTCAGGATCATCTCCATTAACATGAAAGATAGGGGCTTCAATCATCTTTGCAACATCTGTGCAGTAACGAGCAGTGCGAGAAGCAACAGGTGAAGTTGTAAATCCGACTTGGTTATTGACGACAATATGGATAGTTCCGCCAGTGCGATATCCCGGAAGTCCAGCAAGCTGCATGGTTTCAGCGTTGACACCTTGTCCCGCAAAGGATGCATCTCCATGAAGAAGAATTGGAAGAACGGAGTATGCACCTTTGGTATTGAGGCGATCTTGCTTAGCGCGCACAATGCCTTCTAGTACTGGGTTAACTGCTTCAAGGTGTGAAGGATTTGCTGCTAGATAAATCTTTGTCTTAGCCCCTGATTCGGCAGTAAAGACACCTTCAGTACCCAAGTGGTACTTCACGTCTCCTGAACCATGAACTTGGTTCTCTGCATAATGGCCTTGGAATTCCTGGAAGATCTGACCCACTGGCTTACCCGCAATATTTGCAAGCATATTGAGGCGACCGCGGTGTGGCATACCGATACACACTTCATCAAGTCCTCGTTCTGCTGCTGCAGAGACAATTGCATCTGTAAGTGGAATAACTGATTCGCCACCTTCGAGTGAGAAACGCTTTTGTCCAACGAATTTTGTCTGCAAGAAAGATTCAAATGCCTCTGCACTATTGAGTGTGCGCAGGATACGAAGCTGCTCTTCGCGTTCAATGGAGGGCAATCCCACTTCAATATGTTCTTGCATCCACTTACGTTCTGCAGGTTCTGAGATATGCATGTACTCAACACCGATAGAGCGGCAGTACGAGTCACGAAGAATTCCAAGTATTTTACGAAGTGGAAGGAACTTCTTTCCACCAAACCCACCTGTTGCAAATTCGCGATCGAGATCCCACAAAGTGAGTCCGTGAGTCACAACATCGAGATCTGGATGTGTGCGTTGTGCGTAAACAAGTGGATCGATATCTGCCATGAGGTGGCCCCAGATGCGATATGCCTGAATAAGTTGTTGAACGCGCGCGGTCTTATCAATTTCTTCATCTTTTGTTACTGCGAAGTCAACTGCCCAGCGAATAGGCTCGTATGGAATTCGAAGTGCGGTAAAGATTTCATCATAGAAATGATCAGAACCAAGTAAGAATTCGTGGATACGACGTAAGAAATCACCTGATTGAGCACCCTGGATAACACGGTGGTCATATGTACTGGTGAGCGTTACGACCTTACTAATTGCCATGCGAGCAAGGGTCTCTTCATTTGAACCGTGGAATTCTGCTGGGTAATCGAGTGCTCCAACTCCCATGATCAGGCCCTGGCCTTGAACTAGGCGTGGAACAGAGTGAACAGTTCCGATTGTTCCTGGGTTTGTAAGTGAAACGGTTGTTCCTGCGTAATCCTCAACAGTCAGAGTTCCGCTACGCGCCTTCTTCACAATTGCTTCATAGGCAACCCAGAAATGGCCGAAATCAAGTTCTTCACAACCCTTGATTGATGGAACAAGTAGTTGACGGGTTCCATCTGGCTTTGCCAAGTCGATGGCAATACCTAAATTGATATGTTCTGGTTTTCCAAGTGCTGGCTTTCCTTCGAGTTCTCCGTAGAAAGCATTCATCTCTGGCATGGCACGAAGTGCTTTGATCATGGCGTAGGCGATGAGATGAGTAAATGAAACTTTTCCACCTCGTGTGCGCTTAAGGTGATTATTGATAACAATGCGGTTATCAATCATCAACTTTGCAGGAATCGCTCGCACTGATGTTGCTGTTGGAACAGTCAGCGATGCTTCCATGCTCTGCACAACACGAGCTGGCACTCCACGAATTGGTTCTAGCGTTGACGCGCTCTGTGTTGCAAGAGTTGGAATAGGTTTTGCAATTGGCTGTGCTGGGGTTGCAGGAGCTGCGTTGACGTTACGAACAACAGGTTGTGTCTGCGCGGGTGCGGCAACAACAGGGGCTGCAGGAGTTGGCGCAACAGGTGTAGTCCCTGTCATTGAAATATTTGGTGGATTTACTGTCTTCGGAGTTGGCGGAGTTCCACCTTTAGGAGCGCCTGCAACGGGTGCGGTAGGAGTACCTGCTTGAGGATTATTTTGGAAGTGGACTACCCATTCAGGTGGAACGGAGGTTGGATCGGCTTGATATCGCTCGAACATTTCTTCGACGAGCCAATCATTTGCGCCGAAGTCTTGACCTGATTGCGACACTGAGCGCCCCTTTGCAAATTCCAGTATTTTTCAGGCTAAGACTATCGGCTGTGAGCGCATGAGTTAAATGGCGTAATGGGCCAGATATCGCGAGATTGCGCACATTTTCAAGGGTTACAACCCAACCTTCACCTTCGAAAGGCGAGGTATCCCAAATTTTGAGAGAGTTCGTTCATGTCATCTCAGAGCACCCGCCCGATTGCCATCATTACGGGCGGAAGTCGTGGACTTGGCTTTGAGGTCGCAAGGGCGCTGACTTTGCAAGGTTTCGATATTGCGCTGATTGCAAAAGATCAGCAAGGTCTTGAAAGTGCAGCAAATCTGATTCGCGAAGCAGATCGATATCACAATGGGGTTTCCACGCCACAGATTTCAACTTTTGCATGTGATCTCGAGCAGCCTCATCTAGTTCGGGAATTGATTGATGCACTTAACCAATCTCTTGCAACTCCAGCAGTACTTGTTCTGGCCCATGGAGTGATGAGTGAAAAAATGTCGAAGACTTTGAAAACTAATGATGCTGAATGGCGACGAGTAATGGCCATCAATCTTGACTCGGTCTTTCAACTTGTTAATGGCATCGCACCTGCAATGGCTGATGCACGTAATGGTCGCGTCATTATCTTCTCTGCATGCCTCGGCCGAATGTCTGGACCAGGAAATGCGGGTGGCCTTGCTCCATACAGAATCAGTAAGGCAGGAGTCAATGCACTTGTTCGAAACCTTGCACATGAAACAGGATTAGGTGCTCGTGGATTCCTTGTCGATGCAACTTGTCCTAATCATTCACGCACAGATATGGGTGGGCCTGATGCGCCACGTTCTGCAGAAGAAGGTGCAGCGACTGCAATTTGGCTCGCAACCAGGCCATTCAACGCGGGAGATGTAACGGGAGTTCTCTGGGAAGATCAGAAGATAGTTGAGTGGTGATGCGTATCCGCATCAGCCTTCACTCTTAGCGATGCTAAAAGCTAAATACAGCGTTGGTATCGCGAGAACCAAAATGATTACTGCCCCGATATAAAAGCGACCTTGTATTTGATAGTAGGCAACACCAAGGGCAATTAAGTTAGCCAAAAGCTCCAATTGCTGCAAATGAAATTTCGCCCAAGAGTGGAGCCAACTCTTCATTCTCATGTGTAATACTGAAAAAGACGAGCCATAAACCTAGGGCGAGCACGATGCCAGCCTCGATGGAGAGAAGGGTTGCCACCGTTGATCTTTTAGAGGAATTTATACCCATCATCATAAATCTGACCTTATCAGTATGTAGCAACTAGAAGAGAAAAGAATCAGGCCAAGAATTGAAAAGCGGAAATCCTCACCAAGTGCAATTTTTAGCCAATCGTAACGCCTGTTGGTGCATCTGGTACAGCTTCACCTGTAGTGAAAACAAATAGTTTAAAGCCTGAGCTTGGCAAAGTGATCAGCTCTAAACTGCCTACTCCTCCAGAAACGGCATAAAGAGAAAATTCATAAGTTGTGTTGATTGCAAGCCCATCAATGACGATGAACTCTGCCGAAGAATCATTTATCACTCTCTTATATACCTTTGAATCAACTCGTTTTGGCAACTCGCACAATGCTTTAGACAAATCACAAGGCGGGGTGATCATTGAAGTGTTTTCATACTTAAAAAGGTACCCACGTAGGTTGTTTTCTAATGGTTTGGGCCAACGAAATAAAACTCTGGCAGCAGGGGTGCTGTCGATGTAGTAACCCGGTTCGTTTCGCCATTGAACCCCTTGTAATACGTTAACCAAAGCAGGCAAGGTACTCGGCGCATTATTTGGGGAATTATTGGGGCTGATTGATTGTGGTGGCACTACTGGAACCCGGAATACTCGCTGAAATTGGGGAGAAATTAAATACTGATTGTTTACGTCACTGACTGCAACTTTAATCTCAAGTAACTTAAATGATTGATTCACTACGATTGTTTCCTTTGACATTTTAGTCTTCGAGTACAGATTCCAGATTCCACCATCGACGGCAAATGAGTAGCTGAAATCGATTCCTAGACTATTTCTGCCTTGATAGTTTGTGACAGTGACATCCCATTCATAATTATTGGCAGCTGGAATAGCAGTAAAAAGTGGTTGCGCAAGAATTGCCAACCCTTTATCCCACAATAACTTCGAGCCACTCTTCACGCACGTAAATTTCTTTGAAGCAACTAAAGTGATTTGACCAGCTTTTGAGCATTTACTTCCAGCCTTAATTTGTGTGGCAGCCGAAGAGATTGTGCTATTCGAAACAACTAGAACCACAATCAAAAGTGGTAAAAACCTGACTCTATTTTGCATTTTCATAACTTAATCTACGTATTCAATGAAGTCGAGGTCTTGATTTACTTTAAATTCAATCGTTGTTCCTATTCGGCTCTTTGGTAGTTCCGCTATATAGAACCTAGTTCCTCCAGAGATTTGAACATTTCCTTCAAATCCACCATCGACACATTTCCAGGTCGCACCTGTTGGGCGTGATCCATTCGGATATCTCTTACCTTTGGCGTCAGTATTCTTCCATCCCTGAATAGTTTTTCCACTGTTGGTGCACATCCCTGAAATTCTCAATGTTGTTAATTTGTTACTCTTGAGAGGATTTGCTCCACTAATCCACTCATAGGTTGTGATAAATCCTGCCCAAGTATGTGAAGCCTGAGTGATTTTTGGTTTTATCAACTTGTTTGCAGTTGGGGCTAATACCTCAAACCTTAGAACAGTCGGGGATGCGGCATTCCAGTACTCGTTACCTTCTTGATCAAAGTAAATAGTGCAAGAGCCTTGGCTGTAGAGAACTATCTGATCATATTCGTAATCGCACACTGACAAATCATCCGATAGAGATGTCACTGGAAGACCCGAGTCCGCCTTAGTGGTCAGGGCAATGTACTTTGCCGAAGCAGAAATATCGGAAACCTCTCGAGAAAGATTTATGTACTGGGTTTTCTTGATTAAATTCGGATTCCCTGATGGTTTCGGAGTTGGCGAGGCAGTTGGTTTTGGTGTTGAGCTATTTGAAGGGGCAATTGTTCCGGACCAAACTTGATTCGAACCTTGACACACAACAATTTTCTGACAGAGCAGTGGCGCTCCATGAAAAATACCAAAACCCTCAGAATTCACATACTTAGCAGTTGCTAGACCAATCACGCGTCCCGTGCGATCGAATACTGGCCCTCCTGAGTTGCCTGGATTAATTGCAGCGTTGGTCGTACCTAGATTGGTTTGTGCATTTACGCTTGAGACTATTCCTGTAGTGAGGATTCCAGGGAAGCCAAGTGGGCTTCCGATCGCTGCCACCCACCATCCTTGCTGAGGTGTAACACCTCGCCAATTAAGGGGTGGAATTACTGTCGAAGTCAGAATTCCAGCAACATCGTTGGCTTCATCCCACGTATACACATAGGCAGGAACTTTAGTTTGGTTCGAAAGCAAAAGAAAGATATTCCTACTCGATACACAATCAGCAATGACGTGGTGGTTGGTAATCACATAACTCTTAAATCCATCGGAGGTGTTGGCTGAACTCAAAGTGGCATTAATTGACCATCCACTTCCGATTCCATTTCCGCACAATACAGTTACTACTGATTTCGTGGTTTCAGCTGCTAGGGAAACTAAATCCTCGGGTGGATTTGATGGTGAAGTAATTGTCGAAGCCCCTTGGTTGTTCATTGAAGGAAGTTGACCTGTTGTAACAGTTGATGAGGAGCTTCCTGGGCTTGAAATGCTTCCACCATCAATACTTACTCTCCACAGAGCTTCGGGAGCGTAGTCGAATTGGGCCTTGTCGTTACTAATGTGGTCGGAATATGCCTGTAAACGAATATTGGGATTCATACTCAGGCAATTTTTTTTGATACTAAAGCCAATCCAGTTTGCTTGTGCCGCAAGATTTGTCCAAGTTTGAGCAGCACATCGAGTGGAACTAATTGGTGACCCTGTAGTGCGATCTGAAAATTTGGCACCCTTGTAATAGTTCCCTGAATACGGATTGTCATCAGTTTCAAGTGAATAGTCAATCTTGTTGTCATCATTTGTATCAAGGAATACACCTGCCCAGCTTCCAATTCCATCCGCAAAAAGATTGGAACTCACTGGCTTGGTAAACTGAACAAAGAACCAATACTCATCAGGGTTTGTATCACTTACCCCAAAATTGATTCCTGTTATGTCGTACTCAGGCAAAATATCTGGTGAATTGAAAATGTCAGCCGGACTTGATTGATATTGCAACCAGGCAGCATGCGCAGGAAAAACAGGGAAAAAGACGCTACTCACTAGGACAAGAACGAGAAAGGCGCGCCTCATTTCTCTAGATTAGTCCTATATTTCAAGGATAAATAGATTTGCAAATTTCCCGACCCCCGTAAAGTCCTCTTCGCAGGGAACCCTGAAACCAAATGGGTTGGAAGCTGATACTCAGAAGCAACTATCCTTTATCTATGGCTCGCGAATACAACCTTGAGATAAGCGAGATTGGCGCGACCCTTACCTCTATTGAAAAGGTGTTAGATCTTCCAAAGCTCGAAGCAGAAGCAGTTGAACTTGAGGCTACAGCAGGCGTTCCTAATTTATGGGATGACCCAGAAAAGGCTCAGGCGGTCACAAGTAAGTTATCTCGAGTTCAATCAACGATTGCCCGTCTCAAAGGATTGCGCCGCCGCGTAGATGATCTACCCGTCCTCTTTGAGTTGG
>JAPLBL010000036.1 GCA_026392765.1 Actinomycetota bacterium | reverse complement strand
ATTTGTTCGTGATGTCACCGTTCCTAATCCAGATAAGTAAAGGCCAATAATGAGCGCACTACCAAAGCCACATATCTTCACAGCAGCTGAATCAAAGCCACTACGGTGGGGAATCTTTGGAGCTGGCTGGATTTCAGAGGCAATGGTTAAAACTGCGCAACTTAATTCAAATCAGCAATTTGTGGCAATAGCCTCTCGCACACCTGGCAAAGCTGAAGCATTTGCTCAGAAGTGGAATATCGACTCCTTCCATGACTCCTATGAAGAACTTGCTGCTCGCGATGACATTGATGCGATCTATCTCGGCACACTTCCATCAGATCGCTTAGAGGTCGCACTTGTTGCCATTAACGCAGGTAAGCATGTGTTGATAGAAAAGCCGATCACTATGGATTACGAAGAGGCGCAGCAGATCTATGCAGCAGCTAAAGCGAAGAAGGTTCTTGCAATGGAGGCGATGTGGACACGCTTCTTGCCACAGATGGATATTGCTCGACAACTAGTTGCAGATGGCGCACTCGGTGATGTTGAGCTCGTAGTGTCTAACTTCTGCCAGAACAATCTCGGTGTTACTCGCCTCTTTACTCTGGGTGGTGGAAATCCCATTATTGATATGGGTATCTACCCTGCGGCTCTCTCTCAACAATTCTTAGGTAATCCCAACGAGATTCATGCATTTGGAAAGTTACATCCCAATGATATTGATGAAGAGACACATACCTTTATGCGCTTTGCTAATGGATCACGTTCTAACTTCGTTCTCTCAGCGCGCACAACTCTTCCTCACTGGGCTGGTGTCTCTGGCTCCAAGGGTGCAATCACATTTGGAACCCCTTGGTTTACTCCATCTTCTATTACCTTCCACGAATCCACATTTAATGGAGCTCAGAGCACGTGGGTTGATGACCTTGGAATTCCTGAACATTTCGGGCTTATCTATCAGGTGCATGCCTTTGCTCAATATGTTGACCAAGGTCTTCTTGAAGGCCCTCTTTACACACATCACGATTCACTCTCCAATATCAAGACCGTTCTTGAAATCGGAAATCTCATCGGAACTCGCTACAAGTAATTTCACCAACTAGGCATCAAGGAATAGGCTCACGCAATGACACAGAAACTCAGAATCGCAATTATCGGTGCCGGTCGTATTGGCTATGTTCACGCTGGAAGCGTCAATGACACCCCCGAACTTGAGCTTGTCTATGTGGTCGATCCCTTCGAAGAGAATGCGAAGAAGGTCACAGCAGCATTTGGTGGCAAAGTTTCTAATGATCCTTCAGCAGTCATTGCCTCAGGTGAGATTGATGCAGTCATTATCGGCTCACCAACTGCAACTCATATTCCGCTCCTACGTGAATGCATCGCAGCTGGTGTGCACGCACTGTGTGAGAAGCCCATTGATCTTGATGTGAAGAATGTTGAAGAATTTCGAGCGCTAGCAAACTCTGCAAAGACCAACATCACTCTTGGCTTTAATCGCAGACAAGACCCACAGTACAAAGCGCTTAAGGCAAAGGTTGCAAGCGGTGCAATCGGAACCGTAGAACAAGTGATCCTTACAAGCCGCGACCCAGGGCCAGCACCTCAAGGCTATATCGCAGTCTCTGGCGGAATCTTTAGAGATATGACCATCCATGACTTCGATATGGCTCGTAATTTTGTCCCAGATATTGTTGAGGTAACTGCATTCGGTGCCAACAGCTTCTGTGATTACATTAAAGAAGAAGGCGATTTCGACAATATCAGCGTCATTATGAAGGGCTCCAACAACGAGCTCATCACTGTAGTTAACTCTCGCCATGCGGCTTTTGGTTATGACCAGCGTGCTGAAATCTTTGGCGATAAGGGAATGCTTCAGATCAGCAACCTCTCCGATACAACGGTGAAGTCATTTACTAAGGATGGAACTACTGCAGGAGAGCCATTTATGGACTTCTTCCTTGAACGCTATGCAGACTCCTACCGCAATGAACTCAAGCTCTTTATCGAAGGAATCAAGACTGGCAAAGTTCTAGGTTCGACCTACGATGATGGACGAGCTGCGCTCATTCTTGCCGATGCTGCTCATGAATCAGCACACACCGGTAAATCAATCAAAGTAAATCTCAAGTAAGTACATGGCAGTAGCGCTGAGTAAGACCCAACGAAGTGGACTTCTCTTCGCCTTTCTTGGAATCTTTGCATTCTCACTCTCACTGCCCTTTACCAAGCTAGCCCTGAAGAGCTTTGATCCATTCTTTACAGCTTTTGCACGCCCTGTGATTGCTGCAGTCATAGCAATACCGCTAATGATGATTGCCAAAGTTCCGATGCTTCCTCGTAATTTGTGGAGACCCACCGCGTTTACAGCAGCAGGTGCTGTCTTTGGTTGGCCAATCTTGATTGCACTTGCCCTACAGAGAACCACTTCAGCACATGTTTCAGTGATTGCAGCTGTCATGCCTCTTGTTACAGCAATCATTGCAGTCATCAAACATAAGAAGCACCCTGGACTTTCTTTCTGGGTTGCTTCATCACTTGGAACGGTGCTTCTCGTGGCATTTTCCATCACTCGTGGTGGTGGCACCAATGCAGATCTCAAGACTGATCTGCTCATTATTGGAGCAGTGATCGCTTCCTCCTACTGTTATGTGGAAGGTGCTGCACTGACCTCGCATATGCCTGGTTGGCAGGTCATTTCCTGGGTTGTTGTTGTAAGTCTTCCCATCGCACTACCTGCCGCAGCCTTTGTGTATGCGCAGACAAATGCAGATTACTCATTCCATGGTGATGCACTTTTTGGATTGCTGGCAATCGGACTATCTTCAATGTATCTAGGCTTCTTTGCTTGGTATCGCGGACTCCGCGATTTCGGTGTTGCTCACGGATCTCAAGTTCAGCAGTTGCAGGCAATCATGACTTTAGGTTGGTCTGCGCTGCTTCTCGGAGAAACTGTCACAATCACGATGGTGGCATCTGCGATTGGAATCGTTCTCTGCGTTCTATGGGCCTTATCAAATGTGAATAGAGTCAAGTAATAGTTTTATGAGAGGCCATAAAGAGGAAATTATTTGGCTTCAGCTGCTGCTTTAAGGCGAACTAAAGTTTTTGCTACTGCAAGTTGAGTCCAAGGGTAAGCCTTACGAAAGTTCAGCCACAACTGCGCAACCGCTGGTGCATAAGTTCCGTCGAAGCTCTCAGTAACTTGCGTTGAGCCATTCCCAAGATCGGTCAGCTCATATCGCCATCTCCAGCGGCCGAGGTGGCGCCAAGCAATCAGCGAATCCTTCTTGTATTCAACAACAGTATTGAGGATTCGATAGTCAACGCCTAGATGCATCTTCATGCCAAATTTCGAACCAAGGATTAGCTCATCGGGCCCACTGATATTTTCCGTAATAGTGGCGCTTCCATCAATATCTCTATGACGCATTGGGTTACTAAGGATGGCAAAAATCGTTGAAGGGCTTGCCTGAACAATAATTCGAGCAGACTTAATCTTGGGATTGCCTGTATCAAGAATCTCGGAGCGAACTTTTTCTGAAGCCACGAACTGAGAATATCGAATTCTCACCCAACGAGCCAAGAAACGGGAAAGAGCCCCGATCTCTCGGGGCCCTCCCATGCAAATCTGATGCAGCTCTTTTGACCATTACCAATAGATCGAGCTGAAGCAGTTAAGACTGTGGTGGAGGCGACGGGATTTGAACCCGCTCCGATGGATTGGTAAACCAACAGGCTGCCAATTACAACACGCCCCCAACACGGGAGCGAAGTTACGCATTTACCAATTCACGAAATTTCTGAATCGGGCTAGTTGTGGATAAAAACTATCTTAGAAAGCAAAAGGGACCTGGCTATTAACCAAGTCCCGATTACTACCAATCCATCGTTGCACGTATTATTCCATAGAACTTAGCAATTTGCAGCAAAGCAAAAGAGACCTGGTGATTAACCAAGTCTCGATTACTACCAAACAAGCGGAGTCCGAGTATTGCTTAAGTACTTGATTACTCGCAGTAACCAATAAGTAAAGAAGAGTCGCCCTATAAGCCGGAGGCTTTCGATTAACGCTTGAAAAGGGCAAATGCCCACGTTCTTGCCCACAAAGATTTGCAAGGCTCTGCTCAGTTTTATTGGTAACTATGAAGATTTAAATGATTTAGGATCGT
>JAPLBL010000089.1 GCA_026392765.1 Actinomycetota bacterium | reverse complement strand
CAGCAGGCGTTCCTAATTTATGGGATGACCCAGAAAAGGCTCAGGCGGTCACAAGTAAGTTATCTCGAGTTCAATCAACGATTGCCCGTCTCAAAGGATTGCGCCGCCGCGTAGATGATCTACCCGTCCTCTTTGAGTTGGCAGCAGGCGAACCTGGTGGTTCGGCACTTCATGATGCAGAGAGTGAGCTCGATGCAACAATCAAAGCAATTAGTGAACTTGAAGTAACGACACTCCTCAATGGTGAATACGATGATCGTGATGCTCTAATCACGATTCGCTCCGAAGCCGGCGGCGTTGAAGCAGCGGATTGGGCTGAAATGCTGATGCGTATGTATTTGCGATACTGTGAACGTCACGAATACAAAGTTGATGTACTTGAAACTTCCTATGCTGAAGAAGCTGGAATAAAATCAACAACATTCCGGATTACGGCACCTTATGCATATGGAACTTTATCTGTCGAGCAAGGAACACATCGCTTGGTGCGCATTTCTCCATTTGACTCACAATCTCGTCGCCACACCTCCTTCGCGGGAGTTGAAGTAGTCCCGGTTGTTGAACAAAGTGATCACATTGAATTAGATGAAAAAGAAATTCGTGTCGATGTCTACCGCTCTTCAGGTCCTGGAGGACAAGGAGTCAACACAACAGACTCGGCCGTGCGCTTGACTCACATTCCAACTGGAATTGTTGTCTCATGCCAGAACGAACGTTCACAGATTCAAAATAAGGCAACGGCGATGGCAGTATTGCAATCAAAATTGTTAGAGCGCCGCCGGCAGGAAGAGCAGGCAAAGATCAATGCACTCAAAGGCGATAACTCTGGATCATGGGGAAATCAGATGCGTTCCTATGTATTGGCCCCGTATCAAATGGTGAAAGATCTCCGAAATAATCATGAGACAGGCAATACATCGGCTGTATTAAACGGCGAAATTGATGACTTCATCGAAGCTGGAATTCGCTGGCGCCGAAGCGCATCACATTAATTCTCACCTTAAATATCACCAGTTTTACGCCTGCTGTGATTCTTCTTTCCTCTGTGAATTCTCATAAAAAGCTCGAATTAACCCAGAAATAGCAGCTTCGCTCCATAAACTAGGGGCAGGTCTCAAAGGAGCAGCGTGTGATTAAGTTTGAAAATGTATCGAAGATTTATTCGGGGCAAGATCGTCCTGCCCTTGAGAGCGTGAATATTGAAATTCTTAAAGGCGAGTTTGTCTTCCTTGTGGGAATGTCAGGTTCTGGTAAATCAACCTTCCTGCGATTGATCTTGCGCGAAGAGCGTCCAACATCAGGAATCATTCATGTCGCTGGAAAAGATCTCGGAACTCTGGCAAATCATAAAGTTCCCGAACTTCGCCGCCAAGTAGGAACTGTCTTCCAAGATTTCCGATTGCTTCCAAATAAAACAATTTCAGAAAATATTGCATTCTCACTCCACGTTCTAGGATATTCACAGAAGGAAATCAATCGTGAAGTTCCTGAAATGCTTGAACTCGTTGGACTTGAAGATAAAGGCGATCGCTTACCTTCAGAGATTTCAGGTGGAGAGCAACAGCGCGTAGCAATTGCTCGTGCATATGTGACTCGCCCATCAATCATCATTGCTGACGAACCAACTGGAAACTTAGACCCCGCACTTTCAGTGGGCATTATGAAGTTACTGGATCGCATTAATCGCGAGGGCACAACAGTTCTTATGGCAACCCACGATTCAGGTATTGTGGATCAGATGCGCAAGCGCGTTATCGAACTCGATGGCGGCCACGTTATTCGCGATCAAGTTCGCGGCGTCTATGGATACACGGGATAAGGGGCAGATACATGCGCGCAGGATTCTTAATGAGCGAAGTCCGTATTGGACTTCGTAGAAACCTCACAATGACTTTTGCAGTTGTCGTCACCGTGGCAATCTCGCTATCCCTCCTTGGAATTGGATTGCTCTCTAATTCACAGGTGAGCGCAATGAAGGATTATTGGTATGACAAAATCGAAGTTTCAGTATTTCTCTGTGGATCACTCTCTGAGTCCCCTTCTTGCGGTGCAGGAGTAGTTTCACCAGATCAACGCTCATCAATTAAGGCAGATCTCGAAGCGCTTCCAGTAGTCCAGAGCGTCTTCTATGAATCTCAATCTGAAGCCTTTAAGCGTTTCCAAGAGCGATTTAAGAATTCTGCAATCGCACAGAATGTGACTGCAGATCAGCTACCAGAATCATTCCGCGTCAAACTCAAGGACCCAACACAATTTGATGTTGTTGTTAGCGCATTTAGTGGTCGTCCTGGTGTCGACATCGTTCAAGATCAACGCACAATTCTTGAGAAGTTCTTTAAATTGCTTGCAGTACTTCGCAATGGCGCACTGATTGTTGGCCTTCTTTCAGTTCTCACTGCAGCGTTGCTCATTAGCAACACACTTCGTATTGCTGCATTCAACCGACGACGCGAAACAGGCGTGATGAAACTTGTTGGTGCATCCTCTTGGTCAATCCAGCTCCCATTCCTCCTCGAAGGAATTTTCTCTGCATTTGTTGGATGGATTTTGGCAACCGGACTCCTCAGTGCACTCAAATACGTTGTGCAAGAAAAAGTGGCCCCTCTGCTTACCTTTACTAAATTCTTTGGGTGGGGCGAAGTTGCAGCAGCATCTGCCTGGTTATTACTGACAGGCCTGGTTGTTTCAACAATCGCATCGCTGGTTACACTTCGCCGTTACTTAAAGGTTTAATTACCTCAACGAATCAACACTTACTGGGAGGTGAGCTCATGGTCAAAGAGGTAGGCAAGAAGCTCATCGCTCAGAATAAGAAGGCTCGTCACGATTTTTCCATCGATGATGTCTATGAATGCGGCATTGTCCTCATGGGCACTGAAGTGAAATCACTTCGTGCAGGTCGCGCATCTCTGATCGATGGCTTTGCCATGATTGAAAATGGTGAACTCTGGCTACATGGCGTTCATATTCCTGAATACACGGAAGGAACATGGACTAATCACACACCTCGTCGTAAACGAAAGTTGTTAGTTCATAAACTTGAACTTAGAAAGATCGCCGCACGCGTGAAGGATTCTGGAATTACTCTTGTGCCTTTGCAGCTCTACTTTAAGGATGGAAAAGCAAAGATTGAAGTAGCTGTTGCTAAAGGAAAGAAGGCGCACGATAAGCGCAGCACCTTGATGGAGCAGCAAGCGACCCGTGAAGTAAATCGCGAGCTTTCCCGCCGCCAATCAGGAAAAGATAGTTTTTAGCGAGCGTAATTCTGAGTGGATTTCTCACTTGCCGTGGTGTTCTCTATACTTGGCACATCGCTTAGATAGATCGAGTTGGTAGACAAGAATGCCGCTCCATACCTTCTAAGAAACAAATCCACTTCATTTCATTGGGTGAGTTGTCTAAAAATATAAGTAAAACTAAATAGTGTGAATTACGTTTTCCACGTAATTCCCCAATTTAACTTGGGGGTGAACGGTCTCGACTTTAGTTGTTGGGGCAGGGGAAGCGGGCCGAGGAAGCCGGGATGATCTCGTAAACCATGAAACCTGTGCAAAAATAACTGCAGACAACAGTCGCAGTGATTTCGCTCTAGCTGCATAAGCTAGTACCGAATCCGTCAGCCCGGGCGCGCTCTC
>JAPLBL010000094.1 GCA_026392765.1 Actinomycetota bacterium | reverse complement strand
GGTGAAAAAGCCTAACTAGGCAGACGCGAATTCTATCAGGGAAGCCACTACCCCATCGACCTGGTCATATATGAGCACTTTATCGAAGAATGAGGCTGCAGCCATCTCTTCTTGGGCAAGGGTCAGGCGAGCTGCCCTTCGTTCAGGGCTATCAGTACCACGTCCTTCAAGGCGCGATACCAACTCTTCCCATGTTGGAGGTTCAAGAAATACCAGGATCGCTTCAGGAACCTTCTCCTTCACCTGCTTTGCTCCTGATATTTCAATCTCAAGTAGCACGCTCTTTCCACTGCGCAGAGATTCTTCCACTGCTTTGCGAGGAGTTCCATAACGATTGCCAGCAAATTCAGCCCATTCAAGGAACTCATTAGATGCACTTGCAGCATCAAATTGCTCGTGAGAGAAGAAGTGATAATCAACCCCATCAACTTCATTAAATCGAGGAGCACGAGTTGTTGCAGAGATACTGACAAAGAATGGTGATGAGGCTTTAAGGGCTTTTGCAACAGTGCTCTTTCCAACACCGCCGGGGCCAGAGAGCACCACGAGCCTTCCAGGTTCGATTGCAGAGCGTTGGATGAATTCCTTCTCAAGTGCTTGTAGCTGATGTCTTCCAAGACCCTGAATTCGACGCGTGAGTGAGATATCAAGTCTCTCCAGAATCGTCTTGGCGCGAATCTTTCCCACGCCACTCATCGACTCAACGAGTTCGAGCACTCGCATCTTTGCAACCGCTTCATCACTCTGTGCAAGAGTTATGACATCCGATATGGAGATTTCTCCTGATTTCACGCGAGATTTAACAGCGGCACGGACCTGACGGGATTGTTTTGCCTTCGCAAGGGCGCGAGATCGTTCTTCCGGAGTCAGTTGTGGAGGTGCGCCCATAGGAGAAATCTAGTTGAGAATTTCATCGGCGATTGCTCTCGCCTTACTTTTCATCGCCTGGGGGCCTTCAGACCAAGACTTGGTAATCGGGCGGCCGATGACAACAAAGGTTGCACCTGCAGAGATTGCATCCCGTGGGGTCATCGTGCGCTTCTGGTCATCGCTGCCCGCTTCAGATAGTGGGCGAACGCCAGGAGTAATGATCGTAGGTGTTGCACCTACCGCAGAGCGGATGGCTGCAATTTCCAAAGGAGAGCAGACGATTGCTCGGGCTCCCGCGCTTACAGACAACTTCGCAAGCGCTACCGCGCTCTCAAGCGCTGGGTTTGCATAACCAATTTCAAAGAGATCCTCCTCAGATAGCGAGGTCAAAATCGTGACTGCTGTGACATCAGTTGTAGGAACGGCATCGACTACTGCCTTAATCATTGCGCGTCCACCGGATGCATGGACTGTGAGAAATCTTGGAGCAAGGGATGCAATAGCACTGGCTGCACCTTGCACAGTGTGAGGAATATCGTGGAGTTTCAAATCAAGGAAAATATCAGCATCAGTCTCTGATTGAATCGCTGTGACTCCAGCATGACCAAAGGTGAGAAAGAATTCCAGACCCAATTTATAGACGCTGACAGACTCTTGCGTCGCTGCAATCCATTGCTTAGCAATCTCAAGATCTGGCGTGTCAACAGCGAGAACGATAGGGGCCTTCATTACGCCTCGTCCCTATGTGCGTAGCCAATAGCTTGCTGCATGGTCGCAAAACCACGAGCAGCTAATAAATCACGCAATTCATTTTGGATATCAATCAAAGCTTTTGGATTACCAAAGCTTGCCGTTCCTACTGACACACCTGATGCGCCGGCAAGGATAAGTTCTAGTGCATCACGGCCTGAGGCAACACCACCCATTCCAAGGATTGGCACCTTAGGAAGTGCTGCATGCACCTGATAAATCGCTCTCACAGCAACAGGTTTAATCGCAGGACCAGAGAGCCCTCCCGTCTTGCCACCTAAGTGCGGTTTCATTGAATCAATATTGATAACCATGCCTAGTACGGTATTGATAAGAGCTAGTCCATCTGCGCCAGCATCGACTACACCACGTGCGATTGCGGGAAGATCTGTGACATCAGGAGAAAGTTTTGCAATGATCGGCAGTTCTCCCCCAATGGTCTTACGCACACCATCGATGACTCGGCGTGAACTCTCTGGATCACACGCAAATACCATTCCTCGGTTTTCAACATTGGGACAGGAGATATTTACTTCCACTGCGCTAATCCCAGAAACTGAACGAAGTTTGCGTGCAAGAGTTGAGTATTCCTCAACCGTTTCACCTGCGATAGAGACGATCACTCGGGCTTTCTGTTCAAGTAACCACGGAACATCGTTTGCAAGAAATGCATCGATTCCAGGTCCTTGTAAACCAATGGAGTTGAGCATGCCTGATGGAGTCTCTGCCATACGAGGCGTGGGACGACCATGTCGGGGCTTACTCATCACAGACTTCGTGACGATAGCTCCTACTTGATTGAGAGGAAAGAACTGCGCCAACTCTTTACCGCTACTTGCACAACCACTCGCTGTAAAAATCGGGGTTGGAAACCATGCATTGCCAAGGGTTGTGGACATATCTACTGGAAGAGTCATGCTGTGCCTTCCGGTACTTCGCCCACTAAATCCCAGCGAACTGTGGAGCCATCCATCACTGGTCCATCAATACACGATCTCAGCATTGATGTGGATCCGTCCTCGTTGCGCACAGGCAGAACACAGGTCATGCATATTCCTATTCCACATGCCATTGACTCCTCAACAGCACATTGGTGGATAACTTCTAAATCAGCAACCAGAGCTGTGATTGCAGAGAGCATGGCCATCGGGCCACATGAGTAGATCACATCAATATTTCGATCCCTGACGATATCCAGGAGATTCTCTGTTACTCGTCCTGTTTCGCCCATCGAACCATCTTCTGTGTAAATCTTTAAGGAATTAACTGAGCGCTTGCCTTCCATCGGTGCGTAGATTTTAGATCCAACGCTTGCACCTAACAACATATCTACCTTGCAACCACGACTTTTGAGAACATCTGCCAAGCCAAAGAGCGGCGCCGAACCATAACCGCCACCAATGAGCAGTGCACTGATTGGTTCAGTAGGAATTCCGAAGGCAGTACCGAGTGGCGCCACAACATCAATTTCCGTTCCCTCGGCCTGTGAGCATAACCATTTACTACCAGAACCATGAGGGGCAACAATTAACTCCATCGTCCCACCATATTGCGAACTCTCTGACACTCGAGAGATCGCAAATGCACGGCGCAAAATCATCTTCGATGTATCGCCACCAACGCTGATTGCTACAAAGTTTCCAGGTCGACAGTTCTTCACGATATCGCCGACATTAAGCAATATCTGGTGATATGCGCCTACGCGCTTATTCGACAGTATCGTCACCATCTCTTGAACTGCGCTCTTATTGATTGTGGCCATTATCGCGTCAACCATTCTTGGATAGGAGCAACGCTTAAGTCACCAGCTTGCAATGCCTTGATTCCTTCAACAGCCGCACTAAACCCTGCTGTTGTTGTGATAATCGGGATTGATCTTTGCACGGCAGCTGTACGAATCGCCCAACCATCTGCGCGTGTTCCACGGCCGACCGGAGTGTTAATCACCAGATCAATATCTCCTGAATTGAGCATTTCAACAATCGTCTTCTCACCCATAGGACCTGTTCCTTGAGAGTTCTTGCGTACAACAACTGTTGCAACGCCATGCTCTGCAAGGAAAATCGCGGTTCCATCGGTGGCAAGCAATCTGAATCCGAGGGCAGCTAAACCTTGAGCAGGTGCGATCCCATGCTTCTTATCCTTATCGGCAAGTGAGATAAAGACTGTTCCTGTCTTTGGAAGTGGTCCAAATGAACTGATCTGAGACTTTGCATATGACTCACCAAATGTTGCAGCGATGCCCATCACTTCACCGGTTGAACGCATCTCAGGTCCAAGAACCGCATCGACTCCCCGACCATCGGCACGGCGGAAACGGTTCCATGGAAGAACAGCCTCCTTCACGCTAATTCCCTTTGCGACAGCATCTCCTTCAGTAGGAAGTACTCCCTCTGCACGAAGTTCTGCAATCGTTGTCCCTAGAGAAATTCGTGCTGCAGCTTTAGCGAGTGGCACACCGGTTGCCTTGCTGACAAATGGCACTGTGCGAGATGCACGTGGATTTGCTTCTAAGACATAGAGAATGTGATCGGCCATCGCGAACTGAATATTGATAAGACCCAGAACTCCCACTCCTTGAGCAATCTTTAATGTCGCTTCACGAATCTGAACGCGTTGTGAATCTGAAATAGTCATCGCAGGAAGCACGCATGCGCTATCACCTGAGTGAATACCCGCCTCTTCAATATGTTCCATGATTCCACCCAGAAAGAGTTCGTTGCCGTCATAGAGAGCATCGACATCTAATTCAATTGCTGAATCAAGGAAGCGATCTACCAAGACGGGGTGATCTGGAGTGATATCAGTTGCGCGAGAAATGAAGCCAGATAGCGCTTCATCGTCATAAACGATCTCCATGCCGCGCCCGCCAAGAACGAAACTTGGACGAACTAAGACTGGATATCCGATGCGATGGGCGATTCAGCTAAATTGATTGCATCAGGACTTGTTCCAAGAATGGTGACACCTGCTGCCTTGAGACCTGCTGCAAGTCCTAGTGGCGTCTGTCCACCCAGTTGAGTGATGACACCTAACACGGGTCCAGCTTGAGTTTCTGCATGCACAACTTCCAGGACATCTTCGAGAGTAAGTGGTTCAAAATAGAGTCGATCGGATGTGTCGTAATCGGTGGAAACCGTCTCAGGGTTGCAGTTAATCATGATGGTTTCATAACCTGCAGCACGTAATGTGAAGGATGCATGAACGCATGAGTAATCGAACTCAATTCCCTGACCAATACGGTTTGGCCCACTACCGAGAATAATCACAGCAGGCTTGGTGCGAGGACGAACCTCTGTCTCTTCCTCGTAACTTGAGTAGTGATACGGAGTAAATGCTTCAAACTCAGCAGCACATGTATCAACAGTCTTATAGACAGGGCGCAGATTGAGTTGATGACGGGCCTTTCTGACATCACCTTCAGAAATTCCACGGATGGCAGCAATCTGCGCATCAGAAAATCCTGTGCTCTTTGCAAGCTTAAGTAGATCTAGTGAGAGCTCGCCAGGTTGGGCAATAGTGCGCGCAACATCATCAATAATCTCAATCTGACGCAAGTACCAGCGATCAATCTTGGTTGAGTTAAATACCTCATCCATCGTCGCTCCCAGCCACAGTGCACGTTGCGCCTGCTGCAGTCGATATTCAGTTGGCATCTTCATGGATTCGAGGAGATTTGATTTCTCATCAGCTGAGCGGGCATCG
>JAPLBL010000024.1 GCA_026392765.1 Actinomycetota bacterium | reverse complement strand
TTCTTGAGGCCGTGCTCCTGTGCGCGGCGAGCTGCTGCTTCTGCTGCAAGCTGTGCTGCGAATGGAGTCGACTTACGTGAGCCCTTGAAACCTACTTGGCCAGATGAAGCCCAAGAGATAACAGCGCCTGTTGGATCTGTAATAGAGATGATTGTGTTGTTAAAGGTCGACTTAATAAAAGCCTTACCTACTGCAACGTTCTTCTTCTCTTTCTTACGAAGCTTTACTTTGCCCTTTGCTGGGGCAGCAGTCTTTACCTTAGGAGCGGCCATTACTTAGTCACCTTCTTCTTACCGGCAATTGCCTTACGTGGACCCTTACGAGTACGAGCGTTTGTATGTGTGCGCTGACCACGTACAGGAAGTCCCTTACGGTGACGAATACCTTGGTAGCTCTGGATTTCAACTTTACGACGGATATCGCCTGCGATTTCGCGGCGGAGATCACCCTCGATTTTGTAGTTCGCTTCGATGTATTCACGAAGCTGAGCAAGTTCTGACTCTTGCAAATCTTTAACGCGGGTATCTGGAGAAATTCCAGTTGCCTTGAGCGTTTCGTGGGAACGGGTTAAACCCATTCCAAAAATATAGGTGAGTGCAATCTCTACACGTTTTTCGCGTGGAAGATCGACACCGACTAGACGTGCCATGTATTCAACCGTTTCTGTATCCGGAGGTCCTCCGCAATGCTCCTCGACATATTTATCGAGCCCTGGCCTACCGGTCCGGGGGTCTTAACTATTTCTAGTTAAGTCGCATCACGCGTACTTATTGTCTGGGTATTAGCCCTGACGCTGTTTGTGACGAAGATTTTCGCAGATCACCATTACGCGACCTTTGCGACGAATGACTTTGCACTTGTCACAAATCTTCTTCACGCTTGGATTAACCTTCACGCGAATTTCCTTTTGTTAGTGGCGAATTACTTACTTGTAACGGTAAATAATTCGACCCTTTGTAAGGTCATATGGACTGAGCTCTACGATCACACGGTCAGCAGGCAGAATACGAATGTAGTTCTTTCGCATCTTTCCACTGATATGTGCCAAGACCTTATGTCCATTTGTTAGCTCAACACGAAACATTGCGTTAGGTAACGCCTCAGCAACAGTGCCTTCGATTTCGATCGCACCATCTTTACTTGCCAAGGATCAATACCTTCTTCTCTTATTTCATATGAACGAACAGGGTCGAACCCCGAAAAACCCTGTGGATTTCTTGGAGCGCGAAGGGAGATTCTATTGCCGACCCCCCTTATAAGGGAAATTGGCTAGAAATGGGGTATTAAACCCCTATTGGCGAGGGATAAATATGGCCAAAGTGAGGTTTGACAGCCTAAAAAGGAGGAGTGCAGGAGGGGAAATCTACGCGATGGAGAGCTGGCTATTCATGATTGAAACCACAACCCTTGAAACTACAGCCGATGAGCCATAGGAGCGAATGAGATTCTTTGGATTGAATTCAAGAGTTGGCCAGCCCATATCAATGAAGATGGCATCCGGTTTACGTTTCTGAAGATTCTGCAAGGTGGCGAGTAACTGTGAATCTCGATAGGCATCTCTAAACGCAACCACAAGCTGCTTATCACTTTTGAGGGCACCCTCAGAATCACTTGAATGAATTTCAAATTTCACACCAGCAGCACGTAACTCACGATGAATGCCCCAAGAAACATCTCCGGCGGCGATAGTTGGCTTGGTGCCAATTTCTATGAGATTGATGTCGGGGTTCTTGATACTCACTGATCCTGATTTGTGCATTCCTAATGCTAAATTATCAAAATCGACTTCTCTCTTTTCTTCTGCACTGACCAAAATCTTGGAATTAAAATCTCGAACTGGGCTTGCAATCCCTACTAGATGGTCGCTTGTAATCTCTCCAGTCTTCAGCGCATCTTTGATGCGCACAAAACTTGCCTGAACAATTTGTGATTGATCACCTAATCCAGAGAAACAGAGCAAATTTGAACCAGCTAGAAGTGCCTGTAGCGCCGACTCGTGAATGCGAGGCACTCCCCCAAGTGCACCCATATCGAGTGCATCGGTAACAATGAGACCTTTAAATCCAAGAGAACCACGCAGATACTCACCTTGAATCTTTGGTGATAGAGATGCAGGCTTGGTGGCATCAAGTTCATCCACAACAAGGTGGCCGACCATCACAGCAGATACTCCCCGTACAATCGCGTTCCTAAATGGAGAGACGTGACCTGCTTCGTATTCAGCTTTACTCATTCTGATTCTCGGCAAGCTGTGATGTGAATCCTCAACAACTGCTCCATGTCCTGGGAAATGCTTAATGCATGCTCCAACGCCAGAATCTTGAAGTCCTACAACAGCCTGCACAACATGGCGACTAACCAAATCTGCTGTCGTTCCAAAAGACCTCACACCAACGATTGGATTGTTGTGGACCGCCACAACATCAGCTACAGGTGCATAGGACAAGTTAACTCCGAGCTCTCGAAGAAGTGTTCCTAAGGAACGGTATGAGGAATAGGTGAGTTCCTCATCATCACACTTACCCAGCAATGCAGGTGTTGGATAGCGACTTCCTTCTCTAACGAAAAGCCGTGTGACATCTCCACCTTCTTCATCGATTGCTATAACGAGATTTTGGTTATAGCTGCGAAGCTCCTGAATCAGTTGGTGAGTTGATTCTAGAGTGGGAGTGTTAGATCCAAAGAGAGTTATCGAGCCAAGTCCATTATCAAGCCAAGGTTTGATCCACTCAGGGATTGATGTTCCTCCAAAACCTGGAGAGAAGGTGGAAAGAATCAATTGATCCTCTAAGTCAAAACGTCTCATAGTTAACCCTTGACCGCCCCTGCTGTGACACCCGTGGCAATTTTATTTTGAATCAGCGAGAAGAAGATGACAACAGGAAGCGCGGTGAGGGTGGATGCCGCCATCAATGGGCCCCAGTCAGTGCCAAACCTATTTGTAAAACCTGCTAACCAGATTGGCATCGTTGCCTTATCTTGGCTAGAAAGCAGAATGTAGGCGAGCAAGAATTCATTCCACGCTTGAATAAATGCAAATACAGAAGTTGCTACCAATCCAGGTGCCATCAGAGGAAAGAGAATCTTTCGATATACCTGAGGTCGCGTACACCCATCAACCAAACCTGCCTCTTCTAGCTCGACAGGAATATTGATCAAGAATCCACGTAGCGTCCATATAACAAAGGGAAGAACAAATGCAATGTAGGTCAACACAACCCCACCGAGCTTATCTGTCAATTGAAGCTTAGAAAGCAGAAGGTAGAGAGGAATCAGTAGTGCAGAGAGCGGGAGCATCTGAACAATCAAAATACTTGCGATATAGATCTGCTTGCCACGAAACTTCATTCGAGCTACTGCTATGGATGCAAATAGTGCGACGAATATGCTGATTACTACTGTGAAAACAACCACGATGAGTGAGTTAAGAAGTGCCTGCATAAAGCCTTCTTTGGTTACCGCTTGTGTGTAATTGCTCAAAGAAAATGACCGAGGAATCAAAGTTGGATTGATCGAGAGAATGTCTTCCTTTGGTTTGAAAGAGGTTGTGATCATCCAATAGACAGGGAATCCCATCAAAATGATGGCAATCACGCCTGAGATATTCGAGAATAAGCTGGATGATTTGCGCATTACTCACTGCCCATTTTCATCATTTGCCGCAGGTAATAGCCAGTAATTGTTATCAAAGTTAAAATCATAATGAGAGATATTGCAGCGCCCATTCCATATTCACTCAGACCAAATGACTTCTGGAAGGCATAGATTGCAATGGTGTAGTACTCGGAAGATGGCCTACTATCAAGGAAAATCCAGATGTGAGAGAAGACTTGGAAATCCCAGATCACAGAGAGCGAAATGATAATGATATAGACGGGCAAAAGTATTGGGAAAATAATGGTGCGAAAGACTTGACGTGAATTTGCACCGTCAATTTCTGCCGCTTCCAGTAGCTCTTTTGGTACTTGGGTTAAGGCTGCATAGATACTGATTGTGATAAATGGGAGGGCTCCCCAAGCAACGCATCCCCCGATGATTAGGAATCCTGAAAATGTATTAACAAAATAGTTATGATTATCCATTTCAAATCCCAGCGAATTAATCACAGCTGTGACTATTGAGAAGTTAAATGAGAACATCCAGCGCCATACCGAGATTGAAACTAATTGCGGCATTGCCCACACAAGAATCAAAACGCCATTAAGAATATTCCTGAGAATTGGGCTCATATTGAGCATGAGGTGAGCAAGCCATGCACCGACTACAACTGAAACTAAAACCATTCCACCTGTAAAAAATATGGTTCTTTCAAGAATCTTCCAAAACTCGGGGTCTGTGAAAGTGTCTGCAAAGTTCTGAAGTCCTACGAATGTGCCTTTACCTGCAATGATCTCTGAGAGACCATACTTTTCAAATGAAAGGCGAATAAGTTTATATATCGGATAACAGAGGATTATCCCGAGAGCAAAGAGACTTGGCGATACCAATAGGTATGGCCAAGGATTCTTCTTGCGGCGCGTGCGCAAAGCGAGAGAAATCTTCTTCACCTTTTTCAGTAGTTAGATAAGTAAGGAGGGGATTCGCATGATAATCCCCTCCTTACTTTTACCCGGAACTAGCTTTAGTTCAGGAGCTTTGTAATCTCGTCCGAAGCATCTGCCGCGGCCTTTGCTACTGTCTTCTTACCTGTTGCGATGTCAGAGAGCATTGTTTGTAGAGTATTTGCATTCTCTACATCAACCCACTTGATCGCTCCTGGAATGAACCAAGAGTTCTTCGCTGCTGCTGCAACTGGTGCTGCTGCTCCGCTAATGAGGGAGAGCATCTTTGTGTTATTTGGAATTGCGCCGCTCTTTGCGATTGTCGTCATCTGCGCTGAGCTTGTGAATTCACGAATCCATGCTGCACCAAGAGCTGCATTTGGAGCATAGCTTGGAACAGCAAGGTTTGACCCACCGAGGAATGCTGGTGATGCTTTTCCAGCTTTCACTGATGGCATTGGGAAGAAGGCCCAGTCAGTTCCGACCTTTGCGATACAGCATGATTCCCAGCCATTTGAATAGGACATAGCAACCTTGCCGCCATTAAAGACGTCCCACTGAGCAGCTTCTGTACCTGACTTATCGGCACGAGAAAGTGAATCACTTACTTCCTTAAAGCGATTAAGTCCACGGATTGCAGCATCTGATGTAAGTGAACCTACCCACTTGCCACCTGACTTAGTTGCAATAGCGCCACCCTCGTCATAGACGAATGACATCGCTGCATACCAGTACTTACCTGGAAGATAGACGGCAGAGAAATCTTTATCAGTTCCATATGCAGTCATCAACTTCTTGCCTGCCGCGAGGAACTCTGCATATGACTTAGGAACAGCGATTCCTTGAGCCTTGAAGAGTGATGGGCGATACATGATTGCGCGAGCGCCTGCGTAGTAAGGCACTGCATATAACTTGCCTTCGTAGGTACCTGCTTCAGTAAGAGCGTTCAACCATGTTGAGCTGTTACCGAATCGCGCCTTGAATCCTGATAGATCTGTAAGCGCGCCAGCTGCTGAGTACTTCATAACTTCTGTATTACCAAACTCAACTACATCTGGTCCCTTTTTCGCGACGAGTGCAGCATCGAGTTTCTTGAGGTGATCAGCCCAAGTCTGAAATTCAACGTTGACCTTCACATTTGGGTATGTGCGATTAAATGCTGCAGTTGCATCAGCTAGAGCAGTTCCGAAATCTTTCGCATCAGGCATAAGCCAGACTGTGATTGATTTAGGATTTGCAGCTTGTGCAGCATTGCTTCCGCTAAGCGCTGCAACACCAACGAGAGCTGCAACGCTAAGGGCAGCTAGTGATTTCACACGGAAAGTGCGCATTCAAAGCCTCCTATAATTTCCGATCCTGGATAGTCCAAAGATCTAGTAGTACAGGTATAGACCAATTTTGGGGAAATGGCTACTATTTCCAAGGTTTAAAGTAGGATTTTATTAAACGGCCATAGATGCAACGCCGCTTCCCAGCGTGGGAGTGAGCTCATCAAGGCTGATTGTTTTCGGTGGGGGTGAATGTGGCTAAGGAGGAGGTACGTAAGCACTTCCGCCTAGCCGAACTCCTTCGAGAGGAGATTTCAGATCTTCCCCCTCACGATCCATTTCCTGGCGAACGCGCACTGGCTGAGCGATATGGCACATCACGAGTGACCATCAGGCAGGCCCTAGCCCTGCTCCAAGATGACGGCCAGATCTATACAGTCCATGGAGCTGGATCATTTGTTGCGCCACCTCGAATGATGAAGCAGATGAAGCTCATGTCATTTACAGAGGAGATGAAGCAACGCGGATTTGAAGCCATCACTCAACTACTAAGTGCCACGTTGGTGAATCCAGAAGATGACATCACTGATGAATTCATTGTTGTGAGTGAACCTTCTTACAGAATTGAGAGACTTCGCATAGCTCGCCAAGAGCCACTCTCACTTGAAGTTACATATATTACTGAAAGTAATGCCCCAGGGCTTTTGAAGGAAGATCTCACAAAATCCCTCTATAAAATCCTCGCCTTTAAATATGGGCAGGAAATCACGAGCGCGGATGAACACTTGACTCCGATGGTTTTAAATGGTGCCGAATCTAAGTTGTTAAAAGTCCCAGAGGGAACAGCAGCGCTTCGCATACAACGCACTGGATATAACGTCCGCGGTGAAGAGGTTGAACGGTCTCTTGCAATTCGACAGGGATCTCGATGGGACTTTAAGTACTCCGTCAGAAATTAAAAAGATTGAATAATTTCAATCTCAGATAAGCTGAGATGAAATCTCAATTCCAAAGCGTGAAAGCTCTCCCTTGCCACCATCAATGGAAGTCAATACAAAAGGCTTTCCATCTGGGCAGATCACATAGGAATGCTCAAAGTGAGCACCGCGAGATTGATCTGTTGAGACAACTGTCCAATCATCTGCGAGCACCTTGGTCTTATGTGTTCCACGAGTGATCATCGGCTCGATAGCAAGTGCCATTCCAGGAATGATTTCAGGGCCATTTCCTGCTTTTCCAAAGTTAAGAACATGTGGCTCTTGATGCATCTCTGTGCCAATTCCGTGGCCACCATATTCTTGCAAGATTCCATACTTACCTTGCGAATTCACATACTGCTCAATGGCATAACCGATATCTGAGAGCTTTGCGCCATTCTTGCCAGCTGCAATTCCCACCCACATAGATTCCTGACACACATCCATCAACTTCTGATCTGCAGGATCTACATTTCCAATACCGATAGAGAATGCTGCATCTCCATGCCAGCCATCAATGATGGCACCGCAATCGATGGAGACGACATCGCCTTCATTAATGATGCGAGGTCCGGGAATTCCGTGAACGATTTCATCATTAATAGAGACACAAATAGTTGCAGGAAAGCCATGATAATTCAGGAAATTCGGTGTGGCACCGCTTCGCTTGATGTGGGCTGCAGAGATTGCATCCAGAGCACTGGTAGTCATCCCAGGCTTAATCGCTTCACGGATAAGTTGATGGATTTCGGCAACTACTAATCCAGCGCGGCGCATCACCTTGAGTTGTTCAAGGTCCTTAATCTGGATTGCCATAGAAGTAATTTAGCCGTGTACGCGGCTTAACGCAGTAATTGCGCGCTCTGTAATATCTGCAACATCGCCATCGGCTGAGATTGTGATGAGCAAGCCTTCTGTGCGATAGAAATCAACAATAGGTGCAGTCTGCTCTTCATAGACTGCAAGGCGCTTAGCAATCACTTCTTCCTTGTCATCCTCGCGCTGATAGAGCTCACCGCTACATGATGCACACTTCGATGCTTCAGGGGAAGCCGGAGCGCCACAATCCTTACAGGTGCGTCGTGATGAAAGACGTTTTATGATAATTTCATTTTCGATAGCAAGCTCTAGAACAGCCTCCAGTGGGGTCTGTTTTTCATTCAAAAATGCGCGCAGTACTTCAGCTTGAACAGTATTACGTGGGAATCCATCAAGGAGAAAACCGTTGATTGCATCATCGTGAGTCAGGCGATCTTTCACCATCTCATTGGTAACTTCATCAGGTACTAACTGACCTGCATCCATGTATCCCTTAGCCTGCAGACCTAGTGGTGTGCTTGCTTTGAGATTTGCGCGGAAGATATCCCCTGTTGAAATATGGGGAATCGAGTAGTGCGCGGCGAGAAACTGAGCTTGTGTTCCCTTACCAGCACCTGGTGGACCTACCAGGACTAAACGCATTACTTCAAGAAACCTTCATATGAACGCTGCTGCAACTGGCTCTCGATCTGCTTTGCAGTATCAAGACCGACACCGACAACGATAAGAATCGCAGTTCCACCGAATGGGAAGTTCTGTGATGCACCGAAGATGATAAGAGCGCCAATTGGAATAACTGCAACGAGTGCAAGGTAGAGAGCACCAGGAGCTGTGATGCGTGAGAGTACATATTGCAAGTACTCAGATGTTGGGCGTCCTGCACGGATACCTGGAATAAATCCACCGTACTTCTTCATATTATCTGCAACCTCATCAGGGTTAAATGTGATTGCAACATAGAAGTAGGTGAAGAAAATAATGAGGGTTGCATAAGCTGCGATATAAATTGGGTGATCACCACGAACTAAGTTACGTGAAATCCATACTGCCCAACCAGCTTGGCTATTTGTGAAGTTCACAAGAAGAGATGGAATATAAAGAAGAGATGATGCGAAGATAACTGGAATAACACCAGCCTGGTTTACCTTGATTGGAATATAAGTTGATGTTCCGCCATATGCCTGGCGTCCCACCATGCGCTTTGCATACTGCACAGGAATACGACGCTGAGCTTGCTCAACGAAGACAACTGCTGCAACAACGAGAACTCCGACTGCGCAGACAAAGAGGAATGCAAACAAGCCCTTTTGAAGCTTGATTGACCAGAGCTGGGATGGGAAACCTGCAGCGATAGATGTGAAGATTAAGATCGACATACCGTTACCGACGCCGCGATCTGTGATGAGCTCACCGAGCCACATGATCACAGAAGTTCCAGCAGTCATTACAACAATCATTGTGAGAACGCGCTGCCATGAAGCATCAGGAATGATGGGAAGTGAGCAGCCTGAGATCAAACGTCCTGGTGTGCGGGCAACTGCTACCAAACCTGTTGATTGCAAGATTGCTAGACCAATAGTTAAGTAACGTGTGTACTGCGTAAGAGTTGCTGTTCCTGACTGGCCCTCTTTCTTCAGCGCTTCAAATCGTGGGATAACCACAGTGAGCAGCTGAATGATGATCGAGCTAGTGATGTAAGGCATGATGCCGAGTGCAAATACTGAGAGCTGAAGAAGTGCTCCACCAGAGAATAGGTTGATAAGTCCGAAGAGACCACCGGTCTGAGCCTGATCAATACATTGCTTCACATTTGTATATGAAACACCTGGTGTTGGAACAACAGAGCCAAAACGGAACAAAGCCATGATTGAGAGAGTGAAGAAGATTTTCTTACGAAGTTCTGGCGTCTTAAAGGCCATTCCAAATGCTGAAAGCATCAATCTTCTCCCTCTATCAAATCACGACTAGTTGTTTTTACAGTGTTGCTGTTGATCCACCAGCTGCAGAGATCTTTTCGACCGCTGATGCTGAGAATGCATGTGCTGTAACAGATACCTTGACTGCAATATCGCCATTACCAAGAACCTTTACAGGCAAGGAATCGCGAACTGCACCCTTTGCAATGAGATCTGCAACAGTGACATCGCCACCCTTAGGAAAGAGTGCGTTGATTGTTGAGACATTCACTGCCTGGTATTCAATGCGAGCTGGGTTCTTAAAACCACGAAGCTTTGGAAGACGCATAACGAGAGGAAGCTGACCACCTTCGAAACCAGGGCGAACCGTGTTACGAGCGTGAGTACCTTTTCCACCGCGACCTGCAGTCTTACCCTTTGATGCTTCACCGCGACCCTTACGAGTCTTAGCTTTCTTAGCACCTGGAGCTGGACGAAGATGATGAAGTTTTAGTGTCATCTTTATTCGACCTCCTCTACCTTGATCAAGTGACGAGCAGCAACTGCCATGCCACGAATTTCTGGACGATCTTCCTTAACGACAACATCGTTGATTCGCTTAAGTCCGAGTGAACGAACAGTGTTACGAATCTCTGGCTTGTTGCCAACGGTTGACTTAACCTGAGTGATTTTCAAACGTGGCATTATGCACCAACTGTCATCTGTGAAGCACGGATAATTGCTGCAGGTGCTACATCTTCGAGCGGACGACCGCGACGAGCTGCAATCTGTGCAGGTGACTCGAGCATCTTCAGTGCAGCAACGGTTGCGTGAACCATGTTGATTGCATTAGAAGAACCGAGAGACTTAGTAAGAACATCCTTAACTCCAGCGCACTCGAGTACGGCACGAACAGGGCCACCAGCGATAACTCCGGTACCTGGACTTGCTGGGCGAAGTAGAACTACGCCAGCTGCTGTCTCGCCCTGAACTGGGTGAGGGATTGTTCCTTGAACGCGAGGGACTGTGAAGAATGACTTCTTAGCTTCTTCAACTGCCTTAGCAATAGCTTGTGGAACTTCCTTAGACTTTCCATAGCCAATACCAACAGTGCCGTTTTCATCGCCCACAACAACAAGTGCTGTGAATGAGAAGCGACGTCCGCCCTTTACAACCTTTGACACGCGGTTGATGAAAACCACGCGCTCGGTGTAAGGAGACTTCTCCTTCTCGCGATCATCACGACGTTCGCGGCGTTCGCCACGACCTTTGCCTGCATTACCTTGGTTAGAAGGTGCACCAGTTGTAGGTGCTGCATCGTTAGTTGGATTAACAGCCATTAGAACTCCAATCCGTTCTCTCGTGCAGAATCTGCAACTGCTGCAATACGACCGTGGTACTTATTACCTGCGCGGTCGAAGACAACTGTAGAAATTCCAGCTTTCTTAGCGCGTTCTGCAATGAGTGCTCCGACCTGCTTTGACTTATCTGTCTTATCGCCAGATGCCTTGCGTAGGTCTGCTTCCATTGTTGATGCGTAAGCAATTGTCTGGCTTGTGGTGTCATCAATGACCTGAACGAACAGGTGACGTGATGAACGTGAAACGACGAGGCGTGGACGTGATGGTGTGCCTGAGATCTTCTTACGAAGACGGAAAGCACGACGAGCACGCGCGTTCTGCGCTGAGCCCTTGCGGACCTTAACTCCGATTGCCATTACTTCTTACCTGCCTTTCCTGCCTTGCGGCGAACAACTTCGCCTTCAAGACGCAAGCCCTTGCCCTTATATGGATCTGCCTTGCGAAGCTTCTTAACCTTCGCTGCAGTTTCTCCAACGAGCTGCTTATCAATTCCGCTGATAATCAACTTTGTTGGTGACTCAACCTTGTAGGTGATTCCTTCTGGGGCTGGGAAGTTAATTGGGTGGCTGTAGCCGAGCTGGAATTCAAGATCCTTGCCCTTTTCAGCAACACGGTAACCAACACCGACGATGTTGATTGTGAGTGAGTAACCAGTTGTGACTCCGTGGACCATATTCGCAACAAGTGTGCGAGATAGACCGTGAAGTGAACGAGTGACGCGCTCTTCGTTTGGACGAGCAACGGTGATAACACCATCTGCTTGTGAAACCTGGATAGGTGCTGGAACTGCAATTGCAAGTGAACCCTTAGGACCCTTGACTGCAACGTTCTGACCTGTGATTGAAATTTCTACACCGCTTGGAACAGCGATTGGCATACGACCGATACGTGACATTAGATGGTTACCATACGTAAGCGAGAACTTCTCCGCCTACACCCTTCTTATTTGCCTGCTTATCAGTCAAGAGACCTGACGATGTTGAAATGATTGCAACACCAAGTCCGCCGAGAACCTTAGGAAGCGCAGTTGACTTTGCGTAGACGCGAAGTCCTGGCTTGCTCACGCGGCGAAGGCCAGCGATTGAACGCTCGCGATTGGTGCCGAATTTAAGGTCAAGAACAAGGTTCTTACCTACTCCTGTTGTAGTTGCTTCAACGCGGTGATCTGCAATGAAACCCTCTTGCTTGAGGATCTCTGCAATTCGTACCTTGACCGATGATGACGGCATTGAAACCGTGTCATGGTAGGCAGAGTTCGCGTTGCGCAGACGTGAAAGCATGTCCGCGATTGGATCTGTCATTGTCATACGTGGCCTATGGCCTTTCTCGAATCAGTATCCAAACAATCTGTCTGGACTTTTTTCGTTTGTAGATTTACCAGCTTGCCTTTGAGATGCCTGGAAGTTCGCCGCGGTGCGCCATTTCACGGAAGCAGATGCGACAAATTCCAAATTTTTGGTAGACAGAGTGCGGACGACCGAAACGCTGGCTACGTGTGTAACCGCGAACCTTGAACTTTGGCTTGCGAGCAGCTTTAACCTTGAGTGATGTTTTAGCCATTCTTACGCCTCCTTGAAAGGAAAGCCGAGCGCCTTAAGCAGTGCGCGACCTTCGTCATCGTTCTTAGCTGTTGTTACAACAGTGATATCCATACCGCGGGTGCGATCGATCTTGTCCTGTTCGATTTCTGGGAATACAACCTGCTCGGTTAGACCGAATGTGTAGTTTCCTTTTCCATCAAACTGCTTTGGTGATAGACCACGGAAGTCACGAATACGTGGAAGTGAGATTGAAAGCAAACGATCTGCAAACTCCCACATGCGATCT
>JAPLBL010000006.1 GCA_026392765.1 Actinomycetota bacterium | reverse complement strand
CCACCATTTGTATTCATCCACTTGAGCTGCTCATCGAGCAACATCAAAGTGATAAGAGCTGGAGTGTTATATGTCTGATCAAGACGTGAGTTTTCAATCGCTGTTCCAAGATCGAAGAATGCTGGGATCCAACGTCCTGATGCTTTGATCTTCTCAGCACGTGCAATGGCAGCAGGGCTCATCAATGCAAGCCAGAGACCACCATCTGATGCAAATGACTTCTGTGGTGCGAAGTAATAGGTATCGAATTCTTTTGCATCTACTTCAAGGCCACCTGCAGCAGATGTTGCATCAACAAGTACGAGTGCGCCACCTGTTCCTGCAGGGCGCTTGATTGGCATAGCAACACCCGTTGATGTCTCGTTATGAGTGAGAGCGTAAACATCGATGCCCGCTTCAGCGCTAGCTGATGGATGTGTGCCAGGTTCTGATTTGATCACTGTTGGCTCACCAAGAAATGGTGCTTCTTTGGCAGCAGATGCGAACTTGGATGAGAATTCACCGAAAACTAAGTGCTGTGAGCGATCTTCAATGAGACCAAATGTTGCGATATCCCAGAACGCAGTAGATCCACCGTTGCCGAGTACTACTTCATAACCTTCAGGTAGTGAGAAGAGTGAGTTCAGACCTTCGCGAACGCTTTTGACAACATTCTTCACAGGCTTTTGTCTGTGTGATGTTCCAAGGATGTAGTTACTTCCAAGCGCAGTTAGTGATGCAAGTGCTTCGGGGCGAATCTTTGAAGGACCACAACCGAAACGACCATCTTTTGGCTTGAGATTATCTGGAATAACAATGTCTGCGCTCATGGGGCAAGACTACGGGTAGTACCTATGTACTTCCCAATCGGATGCGATGTTAGACCGCTCATAGCGAAGGCGATCATGCAGGCGTGAGTAACGGCCCTGCCAGAATTCAATGTTGACCGGCGTCACACGATAGCCGCCCCACTGTGGTGGACAAGGAACCGTTGTTCCTTCAGGCCACTTCTCTGATGCGCCCTTAAAGCGTTGTTCGAGTTCTTCGCGAGATGCTAGGGGAGCCGATTGCGCAGATGCCCATGCACCAATCTGTGATGACCATGGACGCGTTGCAAAATAATCTTCTGATTCTTGCCGCGCAATTTTTTCTGCAAATCCGCTGATTGAAACTTGTCGCTCCATCGCATACCAAGGAAAGAGGAGAGTGACTTGGGAATTCAATTCGATTGCTTGAGCTTTGCGAGATCCGTAATTGCTAAAGAAGGTGAAGCCACCTTGTGAGACATCTTTAAGTAAAACTGTTCGTGTGGTGATTGCATCGGCGCCGTTCTCATCTGTGCCAAGGGTTGAGAGCACCATTGCATTTGCTTCAACGATAAAGGCATTGGCAGCAGCTTCACGTAGCCACGAGTGAAAGGCTTCGAAGGGATCGTTGGGTAGTGATTCAAGGCCAACCTCGCCATAGGAGCGACGCATTGCCCGGATGGCATCGCGTTCTAATTGGCCCTCGATTTCGCTCATGGGTGTATCGAACCTCACTTTCGATAGGAGTGCATCCCCGTATCGAGTGGTGGCTAGCACCCCTGCGGGAGGTGCAGAATTGCCCACAGGATTACAAGAGGAGCTCACCGTGTCAGATGATTTCAAGCCAGGTCTTGAAGGCGTAATTGCATTCGAATCAGAGATTGCAGAGCCAGATAAAGAAGGTAGCGCACTTCGTTACCGTGGTGTTGATATCGATGATCTCGTAGGTCGCGTCTCATTCGGAAACGTATGGGGACTTCTTGTTGATGATGAATTTAATCCAGGTCTACCTAACGCTGAGCCATTCCCGCTTCCTGTTCACTCAGGTGATGTGCGCGTAGATATTCAATCTGCGATTGCAATGCTTGC
>JAPLBL010000058.1 GCA_026392765.1 Actinomycetota bacterium | reverse complement strand
GGCTGCAGGTCCAAACTTTTCAAGGGCCCAATCTCCGGAGAAGCGAGCGATGATCATGGCCAGTGAGAAAGATGCAAAGGCTGCAGCGTTAAGTCCCTTACCGATATCCATACTGTCTTTAAGAAGGAGTGCGCCCCAATCGCTAGCTGATCCTTCTGCAATCATTCCACCGAGCATTCCAAAGCCCATCCACCACAACGGCGCAGTCTTCTTGCCAAAGAGTGGAATCTTTGCTGATGAATCTTCGTGATCACCCTTATGGTTATCAAGATCTGGCGGCAACATATAGCGAGAGAGGGGAATAAAGAAAAGAATCGAAATGAGTGCAACGCCGATGAGATTCTCTCGAGGTTCAACAAAGTTCGCTATCGATCCACCTAGAACAGTGGTTGCAAAAGCGCCAGTACTCCAACATCCATGAAAGGAGACCATCCATTTGCGATCAACAAGGTTCTCCACTTCAACGGCAACTGTGTTGCTGGTGATATCGAGATTGGCATAACCAAATCCCAGAACAAAGAGGGCAAAAAATAGTTGAGTGAAGGTCCTCGCACTTGCCATGCCGATTAACCCAACAGGCATCACAAGTACTGCAACCGAAATAACTTTCTTCGTTCCAAAGGTATGAATGGCTCGTCCTGCAAGCTGGGCACCGAGAACCGCGCCAATTGTGCTTCCAATAAAGACTAATCCAAGCTGCGAGTTGGTAAGTCCCACAGCCTCTTTGATTTCAGGGATTCGGGGCACCCAGGCCATGGAGACAACGCCCATAAAGAAGAAGATTGCCCAGAGCGCATTACGGGCTCTAATTCCATACTGATATGCGGTCAGGGTCTGAGACATGGCGCGACGCTATCTCATAAAGTTCTCACATGGATGGAATTCTGGAAAAGGCTGCCGTTAAACGTTTCAAAGAAGCGGCCGATTCTCTCGGCGTTAAGGGTGAGATCAATATTCTTGCAGAGACTGCGCGGACTGCAATAGATGCGGCCAATGGCCTTGGTATCGAAGTCGGACAGATTGCATCATCACTAATCTTCAAACTTGCATCCGGCAATCCACTTCTGATTATTACAAGTGGTCGCCACCGAGTTGATACAGAACTCGTTGCAAAGAACCTGAACATCGCAGAACTTGGCCGCGCAGATGCCAACTATGTCAAGGAAGTATCTGGATACTCTGTTGGTGGCGTATCCCCCATCGGCTGGATTACAAAACCAGAAATGACTTTGATTGATGAAGCGCTCAACGATTACGAAATCGTCTGGGCAGCTTCCGGCCATCCTCACGCTGTCTATCCAACAAGTTATGCAGAACTCATCGCATGCACAGGTGCGACGCCGATGGTTGTTGGAGATTAATAATGAACAGCCTTGGAATGATTGCAATAGTTGTTGGTGATTACGATGCCGCAATCTCTCATTACGTTGATGACCTTGGCTTTTCTCTTATAGAGGACACGGTTCTCTCCTCTGAAAAGCGATGGGTAGTTGTTGCTCCTAGTAAAGATGGAGCAAAGATCTTGTTGGCCAAAGCCTCAAATGAGGCTCAGCGAGGTGCTATTGGAAATTCAACTGGTGGCAGGGTTGGATTCTTTCTCTATACAAATGACTTCCTTCACACCTACGAGAGCTACAAATCCAGGGGAATCGAATTTATAGAAGAGCCACGGCAAGAGGCTTATGGCCAAGTCGTTGTATTTAAAGATAGATACGGCAACAAGTGGGATTTAATCGAGCAACTCGGCAAGTAACTTCTCAACGCGGGCTTTAATATCATCACGAATCACGCGAACAGATTCAATCCCCTGTCCTGCAGGATCATCGAGCACCCAATCTTCATAACGCTTTCCTGGGTAGTACGGGCAAGTATCACCGCAACCCATAGTCACCACTGCATCAGATGCTTGAACAGCCTCTGTCGTAAGAATCTTGGGGGTGTTATTTGCAATATCAATTCCTACTTCAGCCATCGCTTCAACTGCTATTGGGTTAATGGAATCTTTGGGGGCAGAGCCTGCCGAGAGAACTTCAACGCGACCTTGACCGAGCTCGCGCATAAAGCCTGCTGCCATCTGTGATCGACCTGCATTGTGAACGCAGACGAAGAGAACGCTTGGCTTACTCATTTACTTTCCTGACTTTGATTTAGAGGTGAGTGCTTTAAACCCTGCATATCCAAGAGCTGCGCCCACGATTTGAGCGGCGATGAATGCTGGAACTGATGAGAACTTAATCCCTGAGAATGAATCGGTCAGACTTCGTGCGATTGTTACAGCGGGATTGGCAAATGAAGTTGAGGATGTGAAGAAGTAAGCAGCGCCGATCCAGGCAGCAACAAGGCGTGGGATCTTCTTATCTATCCCCTGCTTGATTGCTATAAAGATGATGAAGATGAGGCCAGCCGATGCAACTACTTCTCCAAGAAGAAGGTTGGCGCCATCTCTTACATTCTGTGAAGGATCAATTGCAGGGTGCTCGAACATGAGGTTGGCAATTATTGCTCCGAGTGAGCCACCAAGAATTTGGGCGATAAAGAAATAGATGGTGTGAGCTGCAGTTAACTCTTTACGAAGGTATGCAATTGCGCTGACTAGCGGATTGAAGTGGGCGCCGCTGATGGGGGCTAGAAGAGAAATAAGAATGTAGAGAACAAAGACTGTTGCAACTGTGTTGATGAGCAGATTGATGCCTAAATCTGCGCTGAGGCTGGTCGCCATAATGCCAGAGCCAACAACGGTGGCCACAAGGGTTGCCGTGCCGATAAATTCACCAAGGAACTTCTTGCGCAGCATGGGTATCCTTTAACTATGGAAAGCGCCGAGAAGGTCACCGTCGCTTACTTCTTTACTATTGCTCGCAAGAGTATTCCATTCGCCTTTCTCTCTATGGCAATTGACCGTATGCGCAGTCGTAAGTTCACCGGGATTTCATTTTCCAAGCTTCTAGGAACTGGCTCTGGCCAGACCTTCACGCCCAGTGATGCGGTGCTTACCCGCTGGGGCATGGTGGTTGTTATCGATAAGAATCGTCTTCAAGCCTTCGATCAATCCTCCATCATCTCCAACTGGAGAAACAGATCAACATCTGAATTTCGCGCAGTGCTATCTCCACTGTCCTCTCATGGCCTGTGGGCAAAGAAGAATCCTTTTGATTTCATCACACCTGCATCAAGTGCGGATGTGCAGATTGCAGCAATTACACGTGCTCGCATTAAATGGAATAAGAACTTCATTTTCTGGAAATCCGTTCCTCCTGTGGTCATCGACCTCCATAGCAATCCAGGTTTGATTGCAGCTATTGGAATCGGTGAAGCACCTATCGGATTGCAGGGAACTTTCTCCCTGTGGAAATCAGCATCTGCGCTTCGCGACTTTGCATATAAAGGTCAGGCCCATCAAGTTGCCATCAAGCAGACTGAAGAAATCGGTTGGTATAGCGAAGAACTCTTTGCGCGCTTTGAAGTCCTTGAACTTCGAGGTGAAATTACTACCCAACCCCACAAGTAAGGCAGACTTAGCCCATGTCGATTCGCCACTACAACCCGCGTCGCAGGCGCCGTGGTGGAATCTCCCCTAAAGCTAGAAATCTTCTCTTCTTCTTCCTGGGTTTAACAATCGCTCTTCAGATCTCATATCCACTCATTGATGGTGAGCCTCTGCGCCTTGTCACCATTGCAACTATCTATGCAGGCGCTCTTGCCATGATCATCCATGGACATCTCTCGTATGGTGCCAAGTATTCAACTCGTTACCTACCTATTACCGCCCTCTTTGGTCTTGGCATTGAAGTCCTTGGTGTTCACACAGGGTGGCCATTTGGAGTCTATGAATATGACCCTTCCCTTGGCGCTCAACTCTTTGGCGTTCCACTCGTCGTTCCCTTTGCCTGGGTGATGATGGTGCACCCTGCACTGATTGCCGCACGTCGCATTGCAGGTAGTTGGGTATTTCTCTACGGAGGCGCACTTCTTGCAGCATGGGATTTATTCCTTGACCCACAGATGGTTGCAGCAGGCAGATGGAAGTGGGAGGTAACGGGTGCACATGTTCCCTTCACACCAGATATTCCACTCTCCAATCCATTTGGATGGCTCCTGGCAGGAATTTTAATTGTTGGGCTGCTCAACAAAGTCCTTCCTCGCGAACGCAGAAAGAATCCAGCATCCCTTGCCGCCGTTGATGCACTCCTACTCTGGACTCTCTTCGGAGGTTTCGTCGGCAATCTCTTCTTCTTCGATCGTCCAGGGCTTGCCTTCTTTGGAACGTTGATTATGGGTTCTCTCTTGATCCCATACTTCTTCTCCAGCTGGCTTGGCAATAAAGATTAGTTAACAATGGCTCAGATTCTTCTCTCCTTCTCCATCGTCATCTTTGCCATCTCACTCATTAACTTTCTCACCATCCGTATTCCACAACGAGATGAAGAGGTCAAGAAGGCTGTCACTGTCTTAGCTCCTATGCGCAATGAGGCAGAGAATGTCCCTGAATTTATCTCAGCACTCTCAACACAAATGGGCGTTAAGAACCTCAAGTTCATTGTGATCAACGATGGATCTACAGATAAGACGGCAGAGCTACTCAATACAGTTATTGGAAGCGACTCTCGCTTCACAGTCATCGACTCCCCCACACAGCGCACTGGCTGGCTCGGTAAAGTCTCTGCACTGCAATCAGGTTTTGAAGTGGCTACCTCTGACTACATCATCACCTTAGATGCCGATGTGCGCCTTGAACCCAATGCAATCATGCGCGCCATTACTCAGCTTGAAAGGCTGAAATTAGATTTCATCTCTCCCTACCCACGGCAGATTGCACAGACATTTCCCGAGAAGTTAATTCAGCCTCTCCTGCACTGGTCCTGGATGAGCACCATTGTCCTTCGCCTTGCAGAGAAATTTCCGCGTCGTTCAACAGCAGTTGCCAATGGTCAATTCTTTGTGGTGCGAAAGAGCGCACTCGATGCCATAGATGGCTTTTCAACAGTGAGTAATCAGATCCTTGATGACATTGAACTTGCACGCTCACTTATAGCAGCTGGATATAAGGGCGTTGTGACTGAGGGTTCAGGTATTGCAAGTACTCGCATGTATGGATCCTTTGATGAAATCAGACAGGGTTACGGTAAATCTCTCTGGAAAGCTTTCGGTGGCCCACTCGGCTCCTTCATCGCCATCACATTTCTCTTCCTCACAGGAATTCTTCCCGTCCTGCTCATCCTCAATGGTTATCTCACCGGTTGGTTTATCTATCTCTATATAGCTTTCTCTCGTGAGATAAGTGCAATTCGCTCCCGTGGTAATCCGCTCTATGCTTTCTTACATCCACTCTCTAGTGCGTTATTGATTTATTTAATCATCTACTCATGGCGCAAACGAGGCAGCATCCAATGGAAAGGTCGCACCGTATGACCGGCCATATGGGGCGAGTGAAGAACCCTGAAGATATTGCAGTTATCGGTGCAGGTATTGGTGGCCTCTGTGCTGCTGCGCGTTTAGCTAAAGCTGGCCACAAGGTCACCATCTTTGAAGCATCCAACCGCACAGGCGGAAAGTGCCGCACTGAATGGATTGGTCGCTATGCATTTGATACCGGTCCTTCTCTTCTGACCCTTCCGGCTGTCTATCGAGATTTCTTCCAGCGCACAGGCGATGTCATGGGGCGCGTTTTGGAGTTAGAGGAAGTAAACCCATCCTTTGATTA
>JAPLBL010000075.1 GCA_026392765.1 Actinomycetota bacterium | reverse complement strand
CTGAAAGAGAGTGACTTCACCCAGCTAGGTTGTGATGAGATAGCGATGCAGATTCAAGGACAAGTGGATGGCCCGAAGATTGGACTTGGTAAGGGTGCCAGTGGTGGCGAAATGTCGCGCATCATGTTGGGACTTGAAGTAGTGATTGCAAAATCTCATCCTGTTGGAACATATATTTTTGATGAAGTCGATGCTGGTGTGGGCGGCAAGGCTGCGATTGAAGTGGGCAAGCGTCTGCATGCTCTTGCGCAGAGCGCACAGGTCATTGTTGTGACCCACCTGCCTCAAGTTGCTGCTTGGGCGGATACGCATTTTGTTGTGAAGAAGAGCAGTGATGGATCTGTTGTGCAGTCAGGGGTTGCCAAACTTGGACAAGCTGAGCGCGTGGAAGAGATTGCTCGCATGCTTGCTGGGCTTGAGGAGTCATCGAGTGCGCGAGAACACGCGGCCGAGCTTCTAGCGATGCGAGGCTAAGGCCCAAGAAGCGATAGGATGGTCTTCCATGAGCCAAGCGCATGTGACCAAACATATTTTTGTAACTGGCGGAGTCGCCTCAAGTCTTGGAAAAGGCCTCACAGCATCATCCTTAGGTCGCCTCCTTGTGGCACGCGGTATCCGCGTCACGATGCAAAAGCTTGATCCCTATCTCAACGTTGATCCCGGCACCATGAATCCATTCCAGCACGGTGAAGTATTTGTCACCGATGATGGCGCTGAGACTGATCTCGATATCGGTCACTATGAACGCTTCCTCGATCGCAACCTTTCAGGATCTGCCAACGTCACAACGGGTCAGGTCTATTCACGCGTTATTGCACGTGAGCGTCGTGGTGAGTACTTAGGTGAGACTGTTCAGGTTATTCCTCACATTACTAATGAGATTAAAGAGCGCATGCTTGCCAATGATTCAGCAGATGTGGATGTTGTCATCACTGAAATTGGTGGAACAGTCGGAGATATTGAATCCCAGCCTTTCCTGGAAGCAGCTCGCCAACTTCGTCAAGAGGTAGGTCGCGATAATGTCTTCTACCTTCACATTTCATTAGTTCCATACATTGGTCCTTCGGGGGAGCTCAAGACAAAGCCCACACAGCACTCTATTGCGGCCCTTCGCAGTATTGGTATTGCACCAGATGCTGTTGTTCTTCGGTGCGATCGTCCGATTCCTGAAGGAATCAAGAAGAAGGTTTCTTTGATGTGTGACGTTGATGTTGATGCAGTCGTTGCAGCAGTTGATGCTCCATCCATCTATGACATCCCCAAAGTACTTTTCACTGAAGGACTTGATTCCTATATCGTCCGTCGCCTTTCATTGGGTGGCCATGAAGTGCAGTGGGGCGAGTGGGATGATCTGCTTAAGAAAGTGCACTCACCTAAGCATCATGTGAAGGTTGCACTCGTTGGTAAATATGCACTCGTTGGTAAATACATTGATCTACCTGATGCATATCTCTCTGTCTGTGAAGCGTTGCGCGCTGGTGGTTTTGCCAATGAAGCAAAGGTTCAGATTGTGTGGGTTCCCAGTGATGAGTGCGATACACCAGAAGGTGCCAAGAAAGCTTTAGGGGATATCGATGCGATCTGCGTTCCCGGTGGTTTTGGCATTCGCGGCATTGAAGGAAAGCTCGGAGCGTTGAAATTTGCTCGTGAGAACAAGATTCCAACATTGGGACTTTGTTTAGGGTTGCAGTGCATGGTCATTGAAGCCGCGCGAAATCTTGCAGGAATCAAGGATGCGAACTCTGCTGAATTCCTTCCTGACAGTGGAACACATGTGATTGCAACGATGGATGATCAGAAGGAGATCGTTGCAGGTGGTGGCGATATGGGCGGATCGATGCGCCTTGGTCTTTATAAGGCAACACTGACTCCAGGTTCGATTGTCGCTGGCGTCTATGGTGCGAATGAAGTCTCTGAACGTCACCGCCATCGCTATGAGGTCAATAATCAATATCGCGACCAGATTGCTGCAGCAGGTCTTGTCTTTTCTGGAATGTTTAAAGATCGTGATCTCGTTGAATTTGTCGAACTTCCTCGCGAAGTTCATCCATATTATGTGGGAACACAGGCTCACCCTGAGCTTCGATCTCGCCCAACGTGTCCACATCCACTCTTTGTGGGACTTATTACGGCAGCTCTTGCGCGTAAGGGTGCACACTAAATTACAGTTGTGCAATGAAGTTCGAGGCGGCGCGTAGTTCATACCTTGATCAATTGCGGATTGAACGCGGCCTTTCTAGTAACTCCATTTCTGCCTATGCAAGAGACCTCGGTAAGTTTGAAGAGTTTCTAGGTAATGCTCGCAAGGACTTTGCAAAGCTCACCCCTCAAGATCTCACCGACTTTGAAGTTTCGCTGAAATCGCGTGGCTTGGCACTTTCCAGTAGCAATAGAACCCTGTCGGCGGTCAAGGGTTTTTATAAGTATGCAAGCCTAGAATTTGATGTAGTAAATCCAACGCTTGAGATAGTTAGCGCAAAGATTGCACGCAAACTTCCTAAGGCGTTATCGGTAGATGAGGTGACGAGATTGATTGAATCTGCAAAACGAGAGGGAGATCCGATCTCGCTGCGCGATTTTGCCATTGTGGAACTTCTTTATTCATCCGGTGCTCGTGTGAGTGAGATTGTTGGTGTGAACGCAACTGATATTTCGATATCCAAGACTGCAGATGGAAATGTCACTGTGTTAAAACTGCGAGGCAAAGGATCGAAGGAGAGACTTGTTCCACTGGGTAAATTTGCTGTTTCTGCCCTAGAGGATTACTTCACGCGTACTCGTCCCGCACTTGCTGCAAAGAATGCGAAGTCAGAAGCAGCCCTTTTCTTAAATTTTCGAGGTAAGCGACTTTCCAGGCAGAGCGCTTGGCAGATCGTGCTCGATGCAGCGGTTGCCACAGGGCTAGAGGGCAGAGTCTCACCTCACGTATTTAGACATTCTTATGCCACTCACCTTCTTGATGGGGGAGCAGATATACGCGTTGTGCAGGAGTTATTGGGCCACTCTTCAGTGACAACAACGCAGATTTATACTCTGATTACCATCGATAAAGTGCGCGAGAGCTATAGCACCGCGCACCCACGTGCGAAGTAGTTTTAGATTCCGCGAAGACGACGAGCAAGGATGCTTTGATCACCCTTTGCTTCAAGGTCAGCAATAATCACAGCGATTGATTCGCGCACGATACGACCGCGATCGACAGCTAGACCCAAATCTCCGCGCAGCATCAAACGTGCTTGATCAAGATCAAAGAGCTCATCAGAAGATAAGTAGACAGTGATTTTTTCTTCATGAAGTTCGCGACCTGAAGGAGATTTCTCTGCAGCAGTTACTCGGCGACGAGAGATGGTGCGAACACCCTTCTTAGTCTTTGGTGTTGCACTCTGTGTTACAGCAGAGACTGGTGCTGAAGTTTGAATTGGTTCTGCAACTTGGCGAACAGCGCTGAGGGCTGGTGTGTTAGCGCGGAAGAGTTCATCTGCTCCTGGCAAGCTAGCTCTACGTGTCATCGTGCGCCTCCTCGGGCAATTAGTTCGCGTGCTAGGCGACGGTAGGACTGTGCACCTCCAGATGAAGATGCATAAGCTGTAATGGGTTCTCCTGCAACGGTAGTTTCAGCAAAACGGATTGTCTTAGCAATGATGGTTTCAAAGACATCCTCAGGATACTTATCTAAGATCGCGGTGAGAACTTCACGATTATGAAGTGTCTTGCGCTCATACATGGTGGCAAGAATGCCTACCAACTTGAGCTCTGGATTAAGAAAGCTTCGGACCTTATCGATATTTCCCTTGAGCTCGATAAAGCCGTGGAGAGCAAAGTATTCACATTGCAATGGAACGATTACTTCATCGGATGCAACGAGTGCGTTGATAGTGAGCTGACCCATTGTTGGCTGGCAATCAATCAAGATCACATCGTATTCAGAGCGAAGGCGAGCGAGCGCGCGCTTGAGGTATTGCTGGCCACCAATTTCAGAGCCAAGAGTTGTCTCAGCTGTTCCAAGGTCACGGTTAGCGGGAAGGAAATCAAGATTTGCAACCGATGATTTCAAAACAATCTCATCGATATTCGCAGTAGGTGTCATGAGTGCGTAGTAGACAGTGTTCTCAAGGGGGAGAGCATGTGCATTCACACCAAGACCGAGAGATAGTCCGCCTTGTGGATCAAAGTCAACGAGTAGAACGCGACGTCCGAGTTCTGCCAGCGCAGCACCTAAATTAATAGTCGAAGTCGTCTTACCTACTCCACCCTTTTGGTTGAAGATAGAGATGACCTTTGCATCGCCATGCTCTGTAATAGGAGCAGGGATGGGAAAATTCTTGGGAGTCTTACCAAGGAGGTTGGCGGTAGTTGCCACATCATCGTCAAATGTCGATTTAGCGTTCAAGCGAGAAACCTCTTTTCAGTTGTCACGACTCTACGCGTAAAGCGCGACGAACTGCAAGTAAGACAAGTAGGGTTCGCTCGTGGAAAGTGTCGTCGCGCCTGAGGAAATTACCTCCGAGCAAGCAGAGTCAATCGCTCCTGAGAGCGCCTTTAGCGTCCACCTTGATAACTTTGATGGCCCCTTTGACCTGCTCTTACAGCTCATCTCACGACATAAAATGGATATCACTGAGGTCTCACTCAGTATGGTCACCGATGAGTTCATCTCCTTTATCCGAGCCCTTGAGGCAAGCGGTGAAGGCTGGCGTCTAGATCAAGCAACAGAGTTCCTCGTTATCGCAGCTACCTTGCTCGACCTCAAAGCCGCCCGCCTGCTACCCAGTGGTGAGATCGAGGATGAAGAGGATCTCGCTCTGCTTGAAGCCAGGGATATCCTCTTTGCCCGACTGCTCCAATATCGAGCCTTTAAGGAGATCGCAGCCTCATTCCAGGATTCGATTGCCCTTGCCGATAAGTCCTTTGCACGAGTGGTTGCCCTGGATCCAGCTCTCGCCGCACTTTTGCCTGAAGTCTTAATTGGCGTTGGCCCTGCGCGCTTTGCCGCTATCGCAGAGCGTGTTCTCACGCCTAAAGCACCACCTCTTGTGGCCCTTGAGCACCTGCATAGCGCCCTTGTGAGCGTGGCTGAGGAGTCCAAGCTGGTCGTTGAGGCTCTGCGTAAGGGTCGCACCCTGTCTTTCCGCAACCTGATTCAGGGGGCAGATTCAACTCTGGTTGTTGTCGCTCGATTCCTGGCTCTGCTGGATCTCTATCGCCAAGGCGCATTGCGATTTGAGCAGGTCATGGCTTTGGGCGAGCTCCAAATCAGCTGGGTGGGCTCGGATGAGGGCGAGATTTCGGCAACTGATGAGTTTGATATCCCGCCTGTCCTAGAAGATGAAGAGCCAGTAGCTGCTATTGCTGCCGAAAATGAGACAGAAGAGGAAGAAAATGTCTAATCCAGAGGTCGAGACTCCAGCCCTAGAGGTTGTTGAAGATACCCAGCTATCCCATGTATTTGACCCAGCAACTCTTGCTCGCTCCATTGAAGCGATTCTCATGGTTGTCGATGAGCCGGTCACCGAGCTCACGCTAGCTTCAGTCCTGCAGGTAACAGTGGATCAGGTGGTCGATGCCCTTGAGGCGCTCGTTCCTAGCTATGAAGACCGTGGTTTTAGCCTGAAGGCGATCAATGGAGGATGGCGCTTTTATAGCCACCCAGATTGCAGCGCAGTGGTTGAGAAGTTTGTCCTCGATGGCCAGCAGAACCGCCTGACTCAGGCAGCCCTTGAGACCTTGGCCGTTATCGCCTATCGCCAGCCGGTATCTCGTGCTCGAGTCTCAGCTATTCGCGGGGTCAATGTCGAAGCTGTTATGAAGACCTTGATTACCCGAGGCCTCGTTGAGGAGTATGGCGTTGAGAATGAGACAGGTGCGATTCTCTATAAGACCACCAGCTACTTCCTGGAGCGCCTTGGCTTGAACTCCCTGACCGACCTTCCACCCCTTGCTCCTCATCTACCTGATATCGATGGCCTGGATGAGATCCTCGATTCGCTTACTGACTAAGTAACGCCCTACACTTCTCGCCTAAGCCCTCCGCACTAGTCGGGGGAGTTGACTGTCGAGAATGGATAGCCACATGGCCGAAATGCGCCTCAATAAGATCATCGCCGACGCTGGAATCACCTCACGCCGAGGGGCGGATGAGCTCATCATGGATGGTCGCGTCACCATCGATGGACATCAGGTTCGCGAGCTCGGCGCCAAATTTGACCCTGAAAAGGTTAAAGTCGCGGTAGATGGCGAGACAATTGTACGTTCTTTGTCTAAGACTTATTTAGTACTTCATAAGCCTAAGGGTGTATTGTCAACGATGTTCGACCCAGAAGGTCGTCCTTCACTGGCTGACTTTATTGACCTGCGAACCGAGCGACTCTTCCATGTGGGGCGCCTTGATAAGGACTCTGAAGGACTCATTCTGCTCACCAATGATGGCGATCTCACTTTTAGAGCTACCCACCCTTCCTTTGGTCTAGAGAAGACGTACATCATCGAATTCGATGGAAAGCTGCCCACCGGGGTAGATAAGGTCCTTTTGAAGGGCATTGAACTTGAGGATGGAATGGGACGAGTGTTGAACTTCAAACACCTCTCTCCCCAGTGGATTGAGGTCACGATCCATGAAGGCAGGTATCACATCATCCGCCGACTCATGGAGGCCGTGGGCGTCGATGTCCTTCGCCTGATCCGAACCAACTTTGGGCCTATCTCTCTGGGGGAGACACCTGAGGGAAGATGGCGCGATCTCAATAGCTCTGAATTGATAAGCCTGCAAAATGCTTTAAATATAAAGGCATAAATCGCTATTGAATAGATATGTGGTTTTATCTATAAATCTACACGATAATTCCTAGAAAAGTTATTAGAGGTTTATCGACATTATTGAGCATGAATTGGGTCAGTAATTACCGCTTTATCGATAATTGTGAAAAGGACTAGATCAACGGTTGAAGAACTGATTCACTTTGGAGCTCTCGCAGAAGCAAGAAGCAGTCTTAGAGATATGTCGTCAAAACGTTAAATATATAGAACCGAGATTTGAAGCAGAAGGGTACGATTGCACAATGTCAGTTCGAGCTATACGCGGGGCTACCCAGGTTGAGGCCAATACAGCCGAGGCGATAACTGCTGCCACCCAGGAGCTCATCCTTGAGATCTTGAGCGTGAACTCCCTGACCCCAGAAGATGTCATCTCGGTGCTGTTCACCTCTAGCCCAGATTTGAATGCGACCTTCCCGGCAGGGGCAGCTCGCTCCCTAGGCTTTGAAAATACCCCACTCATCTGTTCAGTTGAAATTGATGTTCCAGGAGCGTTGCCTCGCACGGTGCGCGTGATGGCTCACGTTGAAACCGAGCTCTCCAAGAGCGAGGTAGCCCATATCTATCTTCATGGAGCTAAGGCCCTTCGTCGAGATATTGCCCAGTAGGCGCTACTCATGACACTTTCCCACGTAAAAATTGTTGGATCAGGCTTAATCGGCACCTCGATCGGACTCGGTTTAGCCCTCAAAGGCGTAGGCGTCACCATGAGTGATTCAGATTCTCGCGCTGCAGGGTTGGCCCAAGATCTGATTAAGAGCCCTACTTCTGCCCCCATCGACCTGGTTATCTTTGCAACTCCGATAGGAGCCCTCAATTCCATCCTTGATTCAGAATTCCTGGCCAATCCAAAGGCTGGATTTATAGATATTGGCTCTGTTAAGTCTAAAGTTAAGGTCGAGGTATCAACATCGAAGCTCGATTCGAAGCGTTTCCTGCCTACCCACCCAATGGCAGGACGTGAAGTCGGGGGAGCTGAGTCCGCTCGAGCCGATCTATTCCAGGGCCGTCCTTGGATCATCGATGCCCAAGGCGTTGACGCAGATGTCGTGGCAGCCGGCGTTGAGCTGATCGAACTCCTCGGTGGTCATAAAATTGATCTCGATTCAGCCGCTCACGACAAGGCGGTCGCTTTGGTTTCACATCTGCCGCAGCTGGTGGCATCTCTTCTAGCCAAGCAACTCAGTGGGGCAGAGCAGAGTTGGCTGGATTTAGCGGGAGCCGGTCTTCGAGATACGACACGTATTGCAGGTTCTGACTCCAAGCTTTGGAGAGAAATCATCACAGCAAATAGCAAGGCTTTGAGCCCACTATTGAAATCTCTTCAGGGGGATCTCACCGCACTCATTGCTTCTCTCGAAGATGAAGAAGTGGTGAGCGATTTTATTGAAGCTGGGCAAAAGGGGCGCGCACGTATTCCCGGTAAGCACGGTGGTAAAGCACGTGAATACACCTATCTCCCTATCGTTATTGAAGATAAGCCTGGTCAATTAGCAGCTCTCTTTGATGAGTGCGCTGATGCATCTGTCAACGTTGAAGATCTCACGATTGAACATAGCCCTGGACAATTCACTGGGCTAATCACCTTGGCGTTATCAAAGGCAGATGCTGTGACGCTTGCAGAACACTTAAAGAGCAATGGTTGGAGCGTTCATTCACCACGCTCGTAGGTAATCACAGCAGTGATTACGCAATAGAATTAACCAACTAAAGATGGGCTGTGAAAATGATTGTTGTCGCGCTAGATGGCCCCAGTGGCTCTGGCAAATCCAGCACATCTAAAGCAATAGCTATCCGCGCAGGATGGAATTATTTGGATACAGGTGCGCTCTATCGCGCAATCACTTTTCTTGCTTTATCGATAAAAAGTGAAAATCCAAAAGATATTATTGCGGCAGTCATTGACTCACCAATCACATTTGTTTCTGACCCGCGAGATCCCAAAGTATTCCTAGACGGCAAAGATATTTCAAAAGAGATTCGCTCTCATGAAGTAACTGAGCAGGTTTCAGTCATCAGCGCGCTACCTGAGATAAGAGCAGAACTCTTAACGTTGCAACGCTCGATCATCAAGAAGGCAGATCGCGGCATTGTTGTTGAAGGTCGCGATATTGGAACAGTTGTCTGCCCTGATGCCGCACTGAAGATCTATCTCACAGCTGATATTTCAGCACGTGCTAACCGGCGAGATGCAGAGCTTGCCGACCAATCACATGGCGCAGAGGCTGTGGCGCAATCACTTGCTGCCCGCGATGAGATTGATTCAACGCGCACCGTTTCACCACTTGCGATGGCACAGGATGCTGTCCACATCGATTCAACAGAACTTAACCTTGATGAGACAGCAGATCGCATCTGGGAACTTCTCTCGCAACGTTCCCTCCTCGGTCTTCCTATCGTTGCAATCTTGGGACGACCAAACGTAGGTAAATCAACTTTGATTAATCGCTTTATTGGTCGACGCGAAGCAATCGTTGAAGACACTCCAGGTGTTACACGCGATCGCGTGCAATATGAGTGTGAATGGGGCGGACGACGCTTCATGATTATGGATACCGGCGGTTGGGAATCAAAGCCTGATGGAATTTCTGTGCAGGTGAGTGCAGGTGCAGAACTTGCGATGGAGGAAGCAGATGTTCTCTGTTTCGTAGTTGATGCACAGGTTGGCGCTCTCGATGAAGATGATGTTTTGGTGCAAGAGCTTCGTAAGGCGAAGAAGCCAACGATTCTTGTGGCCAATAAAGTCGATGGTGATAACGATGAATCAGATGCTCATGCTCTTTGGAATATCGGATTAGGTGAGCCGCACTTTGTTTCTGCCCTGCACGGACGTGGCAGCGGTGATTTACTGGATGCGATCGTGAAAGAGATGCCTGAGGTTGGTGCTGCTCAGGTGCAAGATGGTTATCGTCGTATTGCACTCATTGGCCGTCCTAACGTTGGTAAATCAAGTTTGTTTAACGCACTCGCTGGTGAGAGCCGCTCCATCGTCGATGAAGTTGCGGGCACAACCCGCGATCCCATCGATGAACTCATTGAGTTTGGTGGAAGTATCTGGCGATTCGTTGATACTGCAGGGCTTAAAAAGCGAGCAAACCAAGCAAGTGGCACCGACTACTACGCAACTCTTCGAACACAGACGGCACTTGAACGCTGCGAATGCGCAGTGGTTGTTTTGGATGCCTCCGTTCCTATCTCCGAGCAAGATTTGCGCATCATCACTATGGTGGAAGAGGCCGGCAAGGCGATGGTCATTGTGATGAATAAGTGGGATCTGGTGGATGAAGATCGCCGCACGCAATTAGATAAAGAGGTCGAGCGCCATCTAGATCAGGTGGAATGGGCGCAGATTGTTAATGTCGCTGCCAAGACCGGCTGGCACCGTGATCGTTTAGCGCCGGCACTTCGCACATCCATTGATTCGTGGGAACGTCGTGTTCCCACCTCCAAACTCAACTCATTCTTGGGCGCACTCATTGGTGCGACTCCGCCACCTGTTCGTGGAGGCAAGCAGCCTCGCGTCTACTACGCAACACAAGCTGGCATTGCGCCACCGAAATTCGTCGTCTTCTCATCCGGCTGGATTGAAGCCTCATATCGTAGATTTATCGAGCGTCGCCTGCGTGAAGAGTTCAAATTCCCTGGAACTCCCGTTCAAGTGGCTATTCGCGTGAAGGAACGAGATAAGGAGCAGTAAGTGCTAACGATTCCCAACGCGCTCACCTTTCTCCGTTTTCTTGGAATACCGCTCTTTATCTATCTGGCCTTGAGTAAGCAGGCCGATGGTTGGGCAATCCTTGTATTAGCTATTGGGGGAGCCACCGATTACTTCGATGGCAAGTTAGCTCGCGCCCTCAACCAAGAATCTAAGTTTGGCGAGATTGCAGATCCGACCATTGATCGCCTCTATATCGCAGCCGTCCTCGTCGTCCTCTACATCAGAGATGCGATTCCACTCTGGTTGATTGCCATCCTGGTCGCACGTGACGTGGTCATGGCAGGGGTTGCCCTCGTTCTTCAACTCAAAGGATTTGCTCCTCTTAAAGTTACCTATCTTGGCAAAGCTGCAACTTTCAATCTCCTCTATGCATTCCCATTCCTACTCCTTGCCCTAAGTGATACTTGGTATGGAACGGGTGCCTTCATTTTCGGGTGGGCCTTTGCCATCTGGGGAGTTACGCTCTATGTGGGGACGGCGGTTGGATATTTCCGAACCGCGGTAAAGACCATTACAGTTCGACCACACATCATCGAGGGCTAGTAGGAGCGCAATGTCGAATATCCCAGCAGATCTTCACTACACAAAAGAGCACGAGTGGGTAGCTCCTACCTCAACGCCACTTCGTATTCGCATGGGAATTACTGATTACGCACAAGGCGCACTCGGCGACATCGTCTATGTGCAGATGCCAAAGATGGGTGAAGCAGTCGTTGCCGATAAAGTCTGTGGCGAAGTTGAATCGACAAAGAGCGTCTCAGAAATCTTTGCACCTGTTACTGGAACTGTGGTGGGAATCAATGATGCGCTGGTCAATGCACCAGAGTTGATCAACTCAGATCCCTATGGCGCAGGTTGGCTTGTTGAGATTGAGGTCCCATCTGAACCGGCTGGGCTGCTCTCAGCTGCGGAATATGGCGCAATTACAGCCTAAATCCCGGCTTGATTTATCTTTTCTAACTCTCTAGTGTCACCCTTAAGTTGACGTCCAAAGTCGAGGGCGGTTCTAAGTGTGAAGGAGAGTCTCATGGCAGCACTTGATGCAGATCGCGAACTCACTAGCACCCTCCACCTCGGCCTTCGATCAGTGGTCGGCAATTCCCCAGCTGATCTCGTTGATGAACTCATCTCCCAGGCCTCATCTGAAGAGCGCGACGTTATTGAAGGCGTGCTCGCAGGTGATGGCAACTCTGCAATGGTGATCATCCATCGCGGGGCTCAAAAGGGAGCTCGTTTTCTCGTCTCATCTGATGGTGTTGCCATTGGGCGCGCCACGGATAGTTCGATCTTTCTCGATGATGTCACTGTTTCTCGCAAACATGCATCGATTGAAAAGGTAGGAAAGCTTTTTACTTTCAAAGATTTAGGCAGTTTGAATGGTTCTTATGTCAACAATGAATCCGTTACTGAGAAGGTTTTGATCTCAGGGGATGCAATACAAATTGGAAAATTCCATCTGCTCTTTATAGGCAGCACACTCACGGGGGAGAATTAAGTTGAGCGTTCCAGCACGGGCATATTTAAGTATCGGAGAAGTACTGACCAAATTGCGTGGAGACTTCGCAGATATCACCATCTCTAAAATTCGCTTCCTTGAATCAGAAGGACTCATCGAACCTCAGCGCACACCTTCCGGATATCGCAAATTCACAACAACAGATTTAGATCGACTTCGCTATGTGCTCCTTGCTCAACGCGATCAGTACTTGCCACTGAAGGTCATTAAGGAAAATCTTGATGCACTCGATCGTGGTCTGCAGCCTGCAACTCAAGGGGGAGTGCCATCACCTCGCCCCACACTCGGCCTTGCAACAATCGATGGAGAGTTTGCTCCTGCCGCCTTTGCTGAGCAGTCAGAGATGCGTCTATCTCGTGAAGAGCTATTGAAGGCTTCAAACCATGAAGATGTGCAACTTGTTGAACTTGAGTCCTATGGACTTATTACTATTCGCGGTCGCCACTATGACGGTGATGCACTCGCTGTTGCTAAGGCAGTTGCGGAGATGGCAGGTTTTGGAATTGAACCTCGCCACTTGCGCTCCTTTAAGTCTGCTGCAGATCGCGAGATCGGTTTGATTGAACAAGTGATTACACCGTTTACGCGACAGAAGAGCAGTGAAGCAAAGGCTCGCGCCGAGGAAGTTCAGAAAGAGATTGCATCCCTTTCCGTGCGCCTTCACGCAGCTCTTGTTCGCGGCGGATTACACCGTCCTCGTTAATTGAATCCTTAGGTATTCATCCGTGTTGGTCCAAGTAGAGGTAGTCGGCGTTCGCATTGAGATGCCCTCCAACCAACCGATAGTTCTTCTCAAAGAGATTGAAGGCACGCGCTTTCTTCCCATCTGGGTCGGAGCTGTTGAGGCGACATCCATCGCCTTTGCTCAACAAGGTCTAGAAGCCCAACGCCCTCTGACCCATGATCTGATTCGCGATCTCTTGGAGCGAGTAGACATAACTTTGACGAGTGTCCACATCACCTCCATCAAAGATGGGGTTTTTTACGCAGACCTTCTTCTTCGAAATGGAGAGGGAGCTATTGAGCCGCTCTCAGTGCGGCCATCGGATGCGATCGCTGTTGCCCTTCGCACTAAGAGCAACATCATGGTCAGCAGTGAACTCCTTGATGAGGTCGGTATCGATATTCCTGAGCAGATTGCCAACGATGTATCGGCTGCGGGGGACCAGGAGCTAGAGGCTTTTCGGGAGTTTCTGGATGGGATCAACCCCGAGGATTTTGCTGGATAGAGCGTAAAAGTCTGAACCTCAAGTAGAGGTTAGGTTCGTGTCGCTCTCTCATTTCTAGCCTTTCCGGGCGTAGCCTTTACCCAACCCCACTACGTGAAAGCGAGCCCCCTCTCGTGACAGATCAAGAATTAGAAATTGGATATCGCGGAGCTACTGCATGCTCCGCGGCCGGAATTTCTTATCGTCAATTAGATTATTGGGCACGTACTGGTTTAGTAGAGCCATCGATTCGCACAGCAACAGGTTCTGGAAGTGCGCGCCTCTACGGTTTCCGCGACATTCTGGTTCTCAAGATTGTAAAGCGCCTCCTCGATGCTGGTGTTTCACTTCAAAATATTCGCACAGCTGTTAATCATCTTCGTAGTCGCGGCGTGACTGAACTAGAGCGCATCACTTTGATGAGCGATGGCGCATCTATCTATGAGTGCGCAAGCCCTGATGAAATCATCGATCTTCTGGCAGGCGGCCAAGGAGTCTTTGGAATCGCAGTGGGAAAGGTCTGGCATGAAGTTGAGGGCTCACTTGCCACGCTGCAAGGTGAAGTTAACGGTGAGGCTGTCGGTGGGGAAGATAACGATGAACTCTCTCTACGTCGAAAGGCGAAAGGCGCTTAACCCTTCTATATTTCTCTCCTAGCGCACAGCAAGTGCGCCATGGGCAGGGGAGTAGTTCGTTGAGTAACTATCAAGACTTCGAGGATCGCCATATTGGTCCATCTTCATCCGATGAGGCGCAGATGCTCGGCGTCTTGGGTTACTCCGATATCAAGAATTTTATTGCAGATGTAGTTCCTGAAAATATCCATATCGCAAAGCAACTCAAAGATGTACTCGATGGCCCCAAGAGTGAAGTCGGTGTCATCGCTGAACTTCGCCAGATTGCATCCCAAAATCAAGTATTTACATCTTTGATTGGTAGTGGCTACTACGGAACAATTACGCCTCCGGTTATCAAGCGCAATGTTTTAGAAAATCCTGCCTGGTATACCGCATACACACCATATCAACCTGAAATTTCACAAGGTCGCCTGGAAGCACTCTTTGCATTCCAGACAGTGATCTGCGATATGACAGCACTCGCTCTCTCTAACGCATCAATGCTTGATGAAGGAACTGCGGCTGCAGAGGCTATGACACTTGCACGTCGCAGCTCAAAGGTTGCAGATGAGGCAGTCTTCCTGATTGATAAGGGTGTGCACGCACAGACAAAGGCAGTAGTTGCAACACGTGCAAAGCCTCTTGGAATCTCTATTCTGGAAGTTGATTCACTATCGATTCCATCAGGTACTTCCTACTTCGGTCTGCTCGTTCAATACCCTGACACAACGGGTGCGATTGTTGATTACTCCAAGATTGCAGATGCAGCACATGATGCTGGTGCACTCGTAATCGCAGCTACTGATCTTCTTGCGTTGACACTTCTCAAAGCACCAGGGGAGTGGGGCGCAGATATTGCAGTGGGATCGGCGCAACGCTTCGGTGTTCCGATGGGATTTGGTGGACCACACGCTGGTTTTATGGCAGTGCGCACAGGGCTTGAACGCTCTCTTCCAGGTCGTCTTGTTGGACAGAGCGTTGATGCTCATGGAAATCCAGCATTTCGTTTAGCGCTACAAACTCGTGAACAGCATATTCGACGCGATAAGGCGACAAGCAACATTTGTACGGCACAAGTTCTCCTTGCCAATATGAGTGCCTTCTATGCGATGTGGCACGGGCCCGCAGGACTTACTCGAATCGCAGAGCGAATTCATAACTATGCAGCGCAGCTTGCATCCGTTGTCGACACCGAGAATAAGAGCTACTTCGACACTCTCACCATCAAGGTTGCGGATGCTTCAGCAACTCACGGCAAAGCCAAGGGCCTTAAGATCAATCTGGGAATCGTGGATTCACACCATGTTCGAATCTCCTTCGATGAAACGATTACCGATTCGATCTTTGCTTCAATTACTTCGATCTTTGGCGTAAAGGTTTCACCTGCGCAGGGGAGCGGCATCGCAACAGCTATCAAGCGCACTTCATCATTCTTACAACACCCAGTCTTTAATACCTACTTCTCTGAAACCTCTATGTTGCGATATTTGCGCACATTGGCAGATCGCGATCTAGCACTTGATCGCACAATGATTCCTCTCGGCTCCTGCACCATGAAACTCAATGCAACCACTGAGATGGAAGCTGTGACATGGCCAGAGTTTGCATCCCTTCACCCCTTTGCACCTGCTGAGCAGACCCAGGGCTCACGTCTTCTCATTGATCAACTCTCCAAGTGGCTCGTTGAAATCACTGGGTATGACGCAGTCTCACTACAACCTAATGCCGGAAGCCAAGGCGAGTTCGCAGGGCTTCTTGCAATCAGGAATTATCACGATTCACGCGGTGATCAATCGCGCAATATCTGTCTTATTCCATCAAGTGCTCACGGCACCAATGCAGCAAGTGCTGTGATGGCTGGAATGAAGGTTGTTGTCATCGAATGTGATGAAGCTGGAAACGTAAGCCTTGATGATCTCAATGCAAAGATTGCAGATCACGGCAACACTCTTGCCGCCTTGATGGTCACCTATCCATCAACTCACGGCGTATTTGAATCAGCGATTTCCGAGATTTGTGCACTCGTTCATGATGCAGGTGGTCAAGTCTATGTTGATGGTGCAAATCTCAACGCACTTGTTGGCACAGCTCAACCTGGAAAATTTGGCGCAGATGTTTCACATCTAAATTTGCATAAAACGTTCTGTATTCCTCACGGTGGTGGGGGACCGGGTGTTGGACCGGTGATCGCAAAGGCGCACTTGGCGCCATTCCTTCCGAACCATCCACTCGATGCGCTGGCAGGACCTGCAACTGGACCTGGCCCGATATCTGCAGCTCCCTTTGGTTCAGCAAGTATCTTGCCGATTTCATGGGCATATATTCGCTTGATGGGGGGAGAGGGCCTCACTCATGCAACGGAAGTTGCGATTCTGAATGCAAATTACATGGCTTATCGCCTTAAGGATTCTTACCCAATTCTCTACACAGGCAATAAGGGTCTTGTTGCCCACGAATGTATCCTCGATGTTCGTGAGATCACCAAGGAATCTGGTGTGACAGTGGATGACATTGCAAAGAGATTGATGGACTTTGGATTCCACGCACCAACAATGTCTTTCCCGGTTGCTGGCACTTTGATGATTGAACCAACTGAATCAGAGGACATCCTTGAGATGAATCGCTTCATCGACGCAATGATTGCAATTCGCTACGAGATCTCCGAAATCACCGATGGCAAGATTGCGGTGGAGGATTCAGCTCTTCGCCATGCACCTCACACCATTGGCACGATCGCATCGAGCACATGGGAGAGAAGTTACCCACGTGAGCGCGCAGCCTTCCCAGCGACCCTCACAGGCCTTATTCCAGGTGAATTAATCGGTATGAAGGGTAAGTATTGGCCGACTACAGGGCGTATTGATGGCGCATACGGGGATAGGAACCTCGTCTGCTCATGCCCACCGGTGGAGGCCTTCGCATAGTTTGATGATAGTTACTTTACATAATGTAACTTATCGGCGTTAGGCCGTAAGCGTCGAGCAAATCCCCACAAGGTCGTCTGCCACAGCGCCTCAATAACAATTGCTCTGCTCATCTTTGAAACGCCATTAATGCGCTCGACAAAGGTGATCGGAACTTCAACCATTGTGGCACCAGCAAGCTCTGAAGCCATTGCCATTTCAATTTGAAAACAATAACCGGTTGCGGTCATCTGACTGAGATTTAGTTTTTCCAGTAATTGGGAGCTATAAACCCTAAATCCACCAGTTAAGTCATTGAGTGGAATTCCGAGTGCTATGCGTGCATATTTGGTGCCAGATTTGGATAGTAATTGTCTACTTTTTGGCCAATTCACTACTGATCCACCAGGCATCCAACGAGTTCCCAATGTGATTGAGACGGGTGCATCTGTTGCATCCAGCATGGAAGGAAGGTCAGCAACGCGATGAGAACCATCTGCATCCATCGTGACGATCTTTGAATACTCCTTCATAGGCAGAACATGTGCAAAACCTGCACGATATGCGGCACCGAGTCCTGCTTTTGCGGGACGACGCAAGACGCTGACCCAAGTCAGTTTCATGGAATCAACAATATCTGCAGTTTTATCGGGTGAATTATCATCAAGGACTACAACATCAAAATCGCGATTGTTATGCAAAGTCGATAATGAGGTTAGAAGTTCAACGATTGCAACCGATTCGTTATAGGTAGGAATAAGAATTACTGGTTTCATCACAATCCCCTTCTACCAACCTAACGCTGATATTAATCTATCAACGCTTGCTCCTAGGCCATATTCATCCTTCATCTGGTAGATATGCGATAAATCATCCGGCTTCTTTGGCATGGCAATATCCATCTGCGGGATGGCGACATCTTTGGCGCAATGCACCAGAGTGGGTGCAATCTTGAGATAGTCCGCTCCATCGATGATTTTCTTAGCGAGGGATTTCGTGAGAGCTTCATGTTCGCCCTTGGCTCCAGCTAAAGCT
>JAPLBL010000082.1 GCA_026392765.1 Actinomycetota bacterium | reverse complement strand
CGCTTCAAAATATCTTTCGCTGCAGCATCACTGACCTTGGCAACTGCATCAGCATCGACAGCAAATTCCTTCACAAAGAGGAATTTCAATAGCTGAGGTGCTTCATCGAGCTTGACGATGCGCTCTTGAATAATAGGAAGTGCCTTCTTGACCAGCTCAACTTCATCATCGGTGCCTGTGATGATTCCAGCCTTAATAAGAAATGGCATAGTCCATGTGGCGAACTCTTCAAGGCTTAGCGCACGGATTTTATCGCCATTGATTGCCTCAAGCTTTTTCATATCAAAGCGTGCAGGAGATGAGTGAACCTTCTCCACTGTAAAGAGTTCAGTGAGTTCCTTCATGGAAATATTCTCACGATCATCACCTGGTGACCATCCAAGTAGAGCTAGATAATTACAGATTGCCTCAGGCAAATATCCCTGCTCGCGATACCAAGCAATAGAGACTTCACCGTTGCGCTTAGAAAGCTTTGCATTATCTGCACCCATCACAAAGGGAAGGTGAGCAAAGACTGGGTAATCCTCTAACTTCACACCCATCGCCTGATAGACACGAATCTGACGTGGAGTCGATGACAGTAAGTCTTCACCGCGTAATACGTGAGTCACACCCATCAACACATCATCGACTGCAACTGCGAGCGTGTAGAGAGGTGAACCATCTGCGCGCACAAGGACAAAGTCAGGAACAAACTTGTGATCAAAAGTCACATCGCCACGGATTTCATCTCTGAAAGTCGTTGTGCCATCAGGCATGCGCATGCGCACAACGCCTTCACGACCTTGTGCTTTAAAGGCAGCGATTTGATCTGCTGATAGGTCACGGCAATGGCCGTTATAACCAGGTGCAACATTTGCAGCTCGCTGTGCTTCACGCACTGCTTCAAGTTCATCCGGTGAGCAGTAACAGTAGTAAGCATCTTTTTGATCGAGGAACTTCTGTGCCCACTCTGCATAGATATCAAGACGTTGTGATTGAAGGTAAGGACCATTTGGGCCACCAACTTCTGGACCCTCATCCCATTGCAGACCAAGCCACTTTAAGGTGTCTATTGCTGCATTGATGTATTCATCAGTAACGCGCGTTGTATCAGTATCTTCAATACGAAAGAGGAATGTGCCACCTGTGTGACGGGCATATGCCCAATCAAAGAGTGCTGTGCGGATATTTCCAACGTGGAGATCTCCTGTGGGAGATGGCGCAAAACGTACCTTTACTTTTTTACTCATGGACGCGCGCTCACCTTATTGGTTAATTGGCCAAGGCCTTCGATGGATATAGCAATAGTAGATTTTTCAGGCATTGGTCCAATTCCAGCTGGTGTGCCAGTAATGATGACATCACCAGGCAAGAGAGTCATTACTTGAGTCACGAAGTAAATAATATCTTCGACCTTAAAGATCATGTCAGATATCTTGGCATCTTGCTTAATATCACCGTTCAGGGTTGTGGTGATGCGCTGTGTACCAGGAACGAACTCTGTTTCAATCCAAGGACCAAGCGGGCAGAAGGTATCAAATGACTTTGCGCGCATCCACTGTCCATCACGCTTTTGTAGTTCGCGAGAAGTCACATCATTTGCCAAGGTATATCCGAAGATCACATCTTTAACGCGCTCTCTCGGAACTTCCTTACATACGCGACCAATCACAATGGCAAGCTCTGCTTCATAATCAATAGTGGGAGCCATTGCAGGCCAGACGATTGTGTCGCCAGGGCCAATGACAGAAGTATTCGGCTTTAAGAAGATGATGGGTTCATCGGGAACAACGCCACCCATTTCAGCTGCGTGATCTGCATAATTCTTACCCACTGCAACTATCTTGGAGCGAGGAATGACTGGTGCTAATAGGCGCACCTTCGTCAGATCGACCTTCGCTGCTGTCTTTTGAATGCCGTGATAAATCGGATCTCCCGAGATGATCGAAATCTGATTATCTTCTTCAAGAATTCCAAAGAGCGGGTCGGTACCTAAACCTGCATCAGGTTGAGGTGTAAATCGAACTACGCGCATTGGGCAATCTTATCTTCAAGGCGTAAATAAGGCTAAAGCGAGCTTTCCTTGCCGTCTGAATCAATATAGAAAATCGTTGCAGTAGGTGCAAAATCCTTAATCGCCTTGATATTTGCAGCAAGTGAACCTGTAGCAACAACGCTCTCAATTCCTGTTATTCCAGATGCAAGAGCCACAGTAAGTACTGCTTCAAATGCATCAAGGTTGAGAGATGGTGATGTCACATTAATCGCAACATAGGTGCGTCCTGTGTTATCGCGAAGCGCTGCTGCTTGCTGCGCACCGCTTCGAGCAAGGGTTGAGGCAGCAAGTGTTACCAGCTTTGTATCTTCTGGATTATTCATGCTCATCAATCTCCGTATCTAGTCGTTCAATAATAACTGAGCTAATACGACGTCTGCGTCCAACAGGGCGCTCAGATGTAATCGACCAGCCTTGCAAATCTATGGTCGATCCTGCAATCGGAACGCGGCCTAACTTCTCAGCCATATATCCGCCGATAGTGTCGACATCTTCAAACTCATCACGATCCATTTCAATCTTGAGCTCATCGGCTAAATCTTCAACATGCATCGTGGCCTTTGCACGGGCCTTGGTCTCAGTAATCCATGTGAAAGCTTCAACGCCATCATCGTATTCATCGGCAATCTCACCAACGATCTCTTCAATAATGTCTTCAATAGTGATAATTCCTGCAGTTCCACCATATTCATCAACAACGATTGCCAAGTGGATCTGATCGCGCTGCATCTCCTTCAATAACTCTGCGGCTTCCTTATTCTCAGGCACAAAGACTGCCGGGCGAGTGTGTTGCTCAACCTTCTCAGTCGTCTCTGCTTCATGGTGATCGAGTGCTCGCTTTGCTAAATCTTTCACATAGGCGATTCCGATGATGTTATCGATGCCATCACCAACTACAGGAACACGTGAATAGCCAGAGCGAAGTGCAAGTGAGAGCGCCTGGCGCAGAGTCTTATCTTTCTCAATCCAGACCATATCTGTGCGCGGAACCATGAGCTCGCGCACCAAAGTGTCCCCTAGTTCAAATACATTATGAATCATCTCGTGTTCATCTGATTCAACAAGGCCGCGGGTATGGGCGTGATCCATGAGCTGTCGTAGCTCATCTTCATCTGAAAGAAGTCCCCATGCAAAACCCTTAAATGCCAAGCTAATCTTCTTTACTATTTTTACTTTCACAGTTATTTGGTCACTGTTAGTGACCACTCCTTCACTATTTTCTCTTGCAACGCGAACATGACTTTCTCTTCATCAGGATCTGCGTGGTCATAGCCCAAGATGTGGAGCAAGCCATGTGTAGCAAGGATATAGATTTCTTCTTCAACGCTATGACCTGCGCTCTGCGCTTGCGCAGCTGCAACTGCAGGAGCAATCACAATATCTCCAAGAGTTACCACTTCACCTTTGCTTTCAGGCAGATCCATAGGAAATGAGAGAACATCGGTAGGTCCGGTCTCATCCATCCACTTAATGTGAAGCTCTTCCATCTCTTGAGGATCTACAAAGGTCAGAGAAATCTCACACTCAGGGTTGAGCTCCATATATTCAATGCCGAAATCAATCAGGGTGTGCATCTGGGTTTCGGGCACCAAAGCGCCAGAGCGATTAACTAGCTCAACGGTCATGATTTGCGAATGGAATGCGGCATAGTCTTTGCTGCATCGTATTTGTCATAAGCCTTCACAATGTCACCGATTAAGCGGTGGCGCACAACGTCATCTGCGGTGAGCTCCAAGAATGCGATGTCATCAACGCCATCGAGGATGTCTCGAATAATGCCAAGACCTGAACGTTGCCCGTTAGGTAAATCATTTTGAGTGATATCGCCGGTAATCACCATCTTGGAACCAAAGCCCAAGCGCGTTAAGAACATCTTCATCTGCTCAGGTGTGGTGTTCTGTGCCTCATCCAAGACGATAAATGCATCATTGAGTGTGCGACCACGCATAAAGGCAAGCGGTGCCACTTCAATCACGCCGGTCTGCATCAGACGAGGAATTGCTTCAACATCGATCATGTCGTGCAGAGCATCAAAGAGTGGTCGAAGATAAGGATCAATCTTCTCATTCAGCGTTCCAGGTAAGAATCCCAGCTTCTCCCCTGCTTCAACAGCAGGCCGGGACAAGATAATGCGATTGACTTTCTTTGCTTGCAGGGCAGCAACTGCCTTTGCCATCGCAAGATAAGTTTTTCCAGTTCCAGCAGGACCTATTCCAAATGTGATGGTGTTCTCTTCAATAGCATCGACATAGAGCTTTTGGTTCGCAGTCTTTGGGCGAATTGTCTTGCCACGGTTAGAGACAATATTGAGTGAGAGAACTTCACCAGGGTTATGCGCTGGTTGTGCTTCAAGCATCGCAATGCTACGTAAGACTGCATCAACGTTGAGGTTTTGACCTGAACGGATAACAACCATCATCTCGGTAATCAACTTCTCCATCGCAAGGCAGTCGATATGTGGTCCGCGCAGAGTGATTTCATTTCCGCGCACAGTGGCATTGACTGAAGGAAATGCTGCCTCGATTGCCAACATATTTGCATCATTGGCTCCGACGAGTGAAACCATCGGGATGGCGGGTGGGACGGTGATTAAGAGGCGTTCCATATGACTGAAAATCTATCGGTATCCAGGTCAATTCACCACACAGAAAGGGCGGTGTTGACGGCAGATAATGCAGCAAGTCCTGCATGTGCTGAGCGCAGAACAGG
>JAPLBL010000066.1 GCA_026392765.1 Actinomycetota bacterium | reverse complement strand
ATCGAGCTCAAGGCTGAGTTGATTCTCTTTGGGATTAAGTAGTTGGCTGATGCGCGAGAGCTCTTCATAGAAGATGCTGGCATCACGTGGTCGCTCATCTGGGTTGGCACTGGTTGCGCGATAGATCAGATCATCGAGTTGTTCTGGAACACCTGAGATAAGTGTGCTGATTTTCGGGACTCGATTATTGACATGCATATAGGCGATTTGAATCGGTTGATCGCCTTCAAATGGTTTTTTGCCTGTGAAGATTTCAAAGGCGGTAATGCCCAGTGAGTAGTTATCGCTACGAGAATCTGCAACACCGCGCTGAACTTGTTCAGGGGAGAGGTAGGAAACGCTTCCTAAAATAACGCTTGATTCAGCAGTCATCGTGCCACCGAGGAGAGGACCTTTTGCTAGCCCAAAGTCTGCAATCTTGATGCGACCTTCTTTAGAGATCAAGATGTTCTCTGGCTTAATATCACGATGAACAATTCCGATTTTATGTGCTGCAGAGAGTGCGCTTAAGACTGGCAGAAGGAATTTGATTCCATCTGCAATGGAGAGGTTGCCTTGTTCATTGAGGTATTCACGAAGTGTGTGGCCTTCAATCATCTCCATCACAAGGAAGATGGCAGGGCTTCCATTCTGGTTCCACCCTTGGTCCTGCACAGCAACGATATTGGGATGAGAAAGTGCTGCCGCAGCTTTTGCTTCGCGGATAAAGCGTTCAACAAATTGTTCATCTTGCGCCAAGTGCGAGTGCATGATTTTGACTGCAACTTTGCGATCAAGGCGCGTATCTACTGCTTCATAGATACTTGCCATTCCACCTGTGGCCATCTGGCGGATGAGTTGGTAGCGCCCATCAATGAGCTCGCCGGTCAGGTCAGACATATCCCGAATTCTAGGTAGTCAGTACGAAATCAGCAGCGTTCTGCGTGCCTTCACCTGCAAAGTGTTGCTCCTGTGTGGCAAGCCACTTTCTCATCTGACTCTCAATCTCTTTTCCATCGCGCGCTAGAACCCTTGCTAGTCCTTCACTTTCATCGATATCAATCCAGATAAGAGCTGAGAGAGAATCACGAATAGCCATCTGCCCGCTGCCTACACCTTCGATAATGAGAAGTTCTGACTTTTCTATCTCAGCAACGGGTGAGAATGCACCTGCCTGCCAGTTGTATGTGGAAAGTGAAATAGCGTCAGATTTCTTATGCGCTGCAACAAGGTGAGTGAGCACATCAGTGAGTTGATCCGTGAGTGCGTTATCCCAACCATCGTAGAGATCATCCATATGAATTTCAGTGATGGAATATCGCTGGGCAAGTGCAAGCTTGATGTCGTGGGCAAGTGTTGTCTTTCCAGCACCTGCCGGCCCATCGATTGCGATGATGGGTTGGGTAGCGTCTTTACAGAGATCTAAGAGCGCGCTTATGAGTTCCATACCAGCGTCTCCATCCCAATGCTGCCATTGCAGTAAATGCCACATAGAGCAGCGTTGTAAAGAGTAGACCCTGTGATGCATAGAGAGCGACGTATCCAGCATCGACTACCAACCACATTGGCCAGCTGTCGTACTTCTCATAGACCATCAAGATCTGAGCAGCGAGTGAACCGAAGAAGAGGATTGCATCGATATAGGTAGATGCAGCGCCCAGTGATTTAAGAACAGGGCCGAGTACAAGGGTTGCAAGAATGATTGCTGCGATTGTGTAGAGACGGTACTTATTTTTAAAAGGACCAGGTTTTGCACCCGTTGGCTCCCACCCATACCAACCGGCAACTGCTGCTGCGATAAATACGAGTTGAAGAGCAGCACTTGCATAGAGCTTGTATTGCAAGAAGAAGATGCCATAGAGGATTGCGCTTAGCGCCCACCATGGCCATGTGATGCGCTTTGCTGTGATGCCGAGTGCAACACCGATAAATGAAACTACAGATGCCACGAATTCGAGATAGGAAACTTCATAACCCCATGCTGTAAAGAAAGTGGAAAACACTTGGATCCTCATTTCTAGATCCGCATTACCGGACCAGTCAGACGGTCGACTTCGATGAAGTCCTCTCAGCCACTGTGGCTCCCGTTAGGTAGAACTTTAGCCCATACGTGCAGTAATTGCCTGTATGTAGGCAGCTCCTGCAACACGTGCGCGGCGAGCAGTAGAAGTCTTTGCTCGCTTAGTAAAGATGTCATATCCAATAGCTTCAACTTCATCGACGATGCCGCAATAGAGCTCACTGGCTGCACGAATACAGGGACGTGATTGCTTATCAAGGTATGCAATCCCGATATCTGCTTCACGCTGTAATTGGCGCACGCGAGCAATCTGGAATTTAAGGGCAGCAACGATTTCAGGGGTTAATACACGACGCTCGAGCATTGCTCGGTCAACACCGAATTGGGCAAGCTCTTGCAGCGGCAAGTAGACACGACCACGATCGAGATCTTCACCAACATCGCGGATGAAGTTTGCGAGTTGGAATGCAATACCGAGTTTCTTAGCCGCCTCATATGCGCGCTCATCTGAATATCCAAGGATGGGAACCATCTCAAGGCCGATAACGGCGGCAGACCCGTAAACATATTCAAGGAGATCTTCATATGTCTGGTACTGCGTAACAGTTAAGTCCATCTCCATGGAGTGTAAGAAATCAACGAAGTGCTGGTGGGGGATATCGAATGTGTGAGCGGTATCAACAAGTGCGCGACCAATTTGGTCTGAGCTTATTCCAGCCTTCAAATCTGCAAGGACTCCACTGCTCCAAGAACGCAGAGCATTAGCCTTCTCTGTTGGAGAGAGAGTGGAGGCTAAATCATCAACGATCTCATCGGCATAGCGAGCAAAGCCATAGAGAGCGTGAACATAGGGACGCTTATTCTTGGGCAGCAGAAGAGTTGCTAAGTAGTAAGTCTTGCCATGCAAGGAGTTAAGTCTTTTGCACTCTTCATACGATGCTGCAAGTGCTGCATCCATCTACTTAACCGGACCCACAATGCGTTCTGCTGCAAGGCGTCCTGAGATAAGAACCATCGGAACGCCAACTCCAGGTTGAGTTCCACTGCCTGCAAAGACAACGTTTTCAAATCCTGCAGCCATATTGCGTGGTCTAAAGGGACCTGTCTGGAAGAAGGTGTGTGCGCTAGCAAATGGTGCACCGCGCTCCATTCCTTGTGCTTGCCAATCAAGGGGAGTGGTCATCACTTCTGTCTCAATGGAATCACCAAAGCCTGTGTATCCGCGATCTTCAAGAGTCTTAATCATGTGATCGCGATAAGGCTTGGCCTGCTTAGTCCAATCGATATCTGCATCCAAGTTAGGTGTTGGATACAAGATGTAATAGGACTGCTTTCCTGCAGGTGCAAGGGAGGCATCATCGTGGGTAGGAACTGTGACCAGCACTGATGGATCTGTCATCAGAGTCTTCTTCTTGATCAGTTCATCAAAGACGCCATCCCATGACTCTCCGAAGTGAATATTGTGGTGAGCGATGTGGTCATACTTCTTGGAAGATCCCACAAGAAGAGTTGCACATGATGGTGAGTAGTTAAGGCGCTTGATATTAAGCGGTGTCTTACCAAGCAAATCACGCCATACGACAGGCAGATCTGGGTTCATGACAACGACATCACATTCAATGCGCTCACCTGTGTCAGTCAGAACTGCCTTGACGCGTCCGTTCTGCTTATCAAGGGAAGTCACTGTGGTGTTGTATTTAAATTCAACGCCATGCTTTTGCGCAGCAGCAGCTAACGCGCGAGGAACTGCATGCATTCCACCCTTAGGGAAGAAGACGCCGTTGACCGAATCCATATAGGCAATGACTGCATAGATTGCTAGCGCTTGCTGTGGGCTCACACCTGCATACATTGCTTGGAATGAGTAGACCTTCTGAAGGCGTGGATCTTTCAGGTATTGATTGACCTTTGGCTGCAAATGTCTAAAGCCACCGAGTGCGATGAGGCGAGCCAAGTTAGGAGTTACAAGGTTCAGTGGTGAGTCGATGTTCTTATCAATAAAGTCATTCATCTCATACTTATAGAGCTTGGTAACAAATTCCACATACCTGCGATAGCCCATCGCCTCTTCTGCAGAGACGTGAGTGCGAATCTCTTCTTCCATCTGCGCAGTATTTGCATGGACATCAATCTGTGAACCATCGGCATAGAAGGCGCGATAGAGAGGTGTAAGAGGCATCAGATCAAGCCAATCCTTCATATCTTCACCGACGCATGAGAATGCATCTTGAATCAGTGATGGCATTGTCAGAACTGATGGGCCAGTATCGAATGAGTAGCCATCTTTCTTCAGAAGTCCATTGCGACCACCAGGAACTGATTCACGTTCAACCACGGTGACTTTGCGACCAGCACCTGCAAGGCGAAGTGCTGCACTGAGGCCACCGAGTCCTGCGCCGACTACGACGACGTGATCTGTGGGTCCCTTAACTGTTCTTGTCATTAGTAACTCCTACGGATTGCGGTCTCAGCCAGAGCCAAGAGAAATGGACGTGTGCTTTCATTGATCGCTGCAGAGTTTGCTGCAGCTACTGATTCTTCGCCTAAGCGGTCAATCAATTTTTCAACATCGGCGATAGCGCCGGTCTCCACGATGAGTGTGCGAAGAGATTCAATCTGAGTGTGCGAAGAGATTCAATCTTTTCAGGGGAGAGATCAGGCTTTCCAAGATGGGCTGACAGTTCTGCGCGAGCAGATTCGGTTGCCTTCTCCATCGTCATCGCCATGAGGACTGTGCGCTTTCCTTCACGAAGATCATCACCTGCTGGCTTTCCTGTCTCCTTTGGATCTCCAAAGATTCCGAGCATGTCATCGCGCAATTGGAAGGCTTCACCGAGTGGAAGTCCGTATGCAGATAAGACATTGAGAAGTTCTGAATGCTCGGTCGCCGATGGACGCGCAATGACAGCGCCTAAATGCAGTGGACGTTCAATCGTGTATTTACCTGACTTGTAGCGAGCGATGCGAAGAGATCGCTCAACGCTATGTTCGCGTTCCCCAGCCTCGCGCACATCAAGGTATTGACCTGCCATCAATTCAATACGCATCTCATCATGAATGCGAAGGGCGGCCGTCAGTGATTCATGGGAGAGACCTGAGTTATGCAACATGTGATCTGACCAGACAAGAGCTAAGTCACCGAGTAATACAGCTGCAGCTTCTCCGAATTTATCTGCAAGGCCTGCCAGTGATCCTTGGCGGTGAAGATTTTCAAAGTGGCGATGGATGGCTGGCTTTCCACGACGGGTGTCAGATCCATCCATTAAGTCATCGTGAATCAGTGCGCATGCCTGCAAAAGTTCAAGGCTGGCCATGGCACGAATATCGGTGCGAGAGGGAGTTGATCCTGCAGCGAGGAATCCTGCATAGGCAAAGAGTGGGCGAAGTCGCTTGCCACCTTCGAGAAGATAATCTTCAAGGGCATCACAGACAGGGATTAATTCAGATGCGATGCTGGTGAGATAGTCACGCTGTTCGGCGAGATAGTGAGTTAACTCGCCCTTGACCGCATCGCGCACCTCAGATGCGCTCTTCATGACCTCTTTATCCACGGCGCAACGATATCCTGACGCCGTGGAGATGCGCAGTGTGAAGAGTGGATTGACCTACTCATTTGAATTCTTCCCACCAAAAGATACTGAAGGCGAAGAACGCCTCTGGGCTGCGATGTCACAGCTTGAATCCATCGCCCCTGATTTCATCTCTGTGACCTATGGCGCAGGTGGATCAACGAGAGATCGCACAATCCGAATCACCTCTGAAATTACTGCTCGAATTCACGTTCCCACAGTTGCTCACTTAACCTGCGTTGGCTCAACTCGCACAGAGTTAATTGAGATTCTTGGTAAATATCGCAGCGCTGGAATTAAAAGTATTTTGGCACTTCGCGGAGATCCCACCGGTGGACCACGAGCGCCTTGGACACCCACTGAAGGTGGATTGAGCCACGCAGATGAATTGGTAACACTTGCTGCAGAGTTCGGTGGATTCACCATCGGCGTTGCATCATTTCCTGATGGACATCCTTCATCCAACGGTGATATCGATAAGGATGTTCAGGTGTTGCTCGAGAAAGAAAAACGTGGTGCAACATTTGCCACAACACAATTCTTCTTTGATGTAACGAAGTGGAAAACGCTCGTTGATAAGTTAGCGGCAAAAGGTTCAGCCCTGCCGATTATTCCCGGCATTTTGCCTGTGACCAATGTGAAGCAACTCAACCGCATGGCAGAGCTCAGTGGAGTTCCCATTCCTGCACACATCTCAGAGAGCTTTTCTAAGATTGAAGATAATGCCGATGATGTTCGCAAACTTGGCGTGGAGATTGCAACCAAACTCTGCCAAGACCTCCTTGAGGCAGGAGCTCCTGGTCTTCACTTCTACACAATGAATACTTCATCTGCAACGCGCGAGATCTATTCTCAGATAAAAGATGAGCGATGAAAGAGCAGGAATTTAAAGAACGCTGGAGCACCTTGCATGGAGGTGCTGATACTGAAGGCGTTGTGGGTCGTTGGCTCTCAATCTCTTATCAGGCAGCTCGTGTCTGTGTGGCACTTCGCATCTCACCGAATGTTTTAACACTCCTTGGTCTGGGTACCGCCATTGCTATGGGACTTTCTACCTATGCAGCCATTGCACTGCTACTACTTGTGATCTCACTCTTCTTCGATGGCATCGATGGAAGCGTTGCAATTCTGCGCGGCACAGAGAGCAAGTGGGGCGAAGTCCTTGATTCACTTGCAGATCGCATCTCTGAAGCGTTCTGGCTCTATATGGGTTGGCGTTTAGGTATTCCTGCCTGGGTTGTCATCACGATGTGGACCATTGCTTCCACTCAGGAATATGCACGAGCACGTCTTGCATCCCTTGGTCATCGTGAAATTGGAGTTGTAACTCCGACAGAGCGTCCAGTGCGCGCAATCTTTATGGCTTTTGCACTGCTCTTCTATATCTTTGATATTCCGGGAACGCTGATTCTTTCTTACGCATTCCTGGCTCTTCTTACCTTTAGCTTCCTAAAGGTTATGAAGGTTGCTTCTCAAGTATTGCGTTAGCAACCATCTCAGCGCTTAATCCCACAAGTGGTAATCCACCCCCAGGATGAGCAGATCCACCTACTAAGTACAGACCCTTAATCGGTGAGCGATTCTTTGCTCGAGCAAATGCAGAGCGTGCGCCATTACTGGATGTTCCATAGATAGAACCCCCTGGTGCATTGACGCTGGTCTGCAGATCCAGGGGCGTGCGAATCTCCATGACTTCTAAGCGATCGCGAATAGGTATTCCTGATGCTTCAATCTGATCGATGATGGTATTTGCATAACGACGAGCAAAGACTTCATCGCTCCAATCAAATCCATCACCTGTTTTGCTATGTCGTGGTGCGTTAACGAGAACAAACCAGGCTTCATGGCCCGCATCTTTGACCATCAGTGGATCACGTGGTGCGCAGATATAAATCGTTGGTCTTTCAACAGGTGTCTTTGTGGTGAAGATGGATTCAAATTCATGATCGTAATTTTCAGGGAACAAGATGGTGTGGTGCTCAAGGGGCGCAGCATCTGATGGCTTAAGTCCTAACAGAAGTGAGAAGCCGGCAAGGGAAGGCTCCTGCTTTGCCAATTGCTTGCGGATCTTGACGACTTTATTTGTGGGAGCAAGTAACTTCTCATAGACAAATTGCGCATCAGCATTGGCAACGACGCGATCAAAGCTCTCCCTATTTCCATTCACAACTACTCCTGTGACCTTGCCGCCACTCAAGGTAATCTCTTCAACATATGAGTTAAGGCGAATGTCCACACCTAACTTCTCACAGCGCTCGGTGATCTTCTCAGACAAAGTTCCAACGCCGCCCTTGATATGCCAGGCACCGAAGGCTTCTTCAACAAAGGCGATAGTGGAGAGAACTGCCGGCGCTACGCGAGGATCTGAGCCGCTATAGGTTGCATAGCGATCCATAATCTTTGCCAAATAGGGGTTGGTAATTCCAAGTCCTCGTAAGGATTTCCACGGTGAGATTGTCTTGAGATCTTTGAGCAACCTCGGGCGCTTGAGTAGTGAGAGCGGAGATTTCAACTCTGATTCAATAAATGGTGTTCGAGAGACATCCCACATCGCCTCTGCCTG
>JAPLBL010000080.1 GCA_026392765.1 Actinomycetota bacterium | reverse complement strand
TCTCGTGGAGAGTAATTTCTTAGATGCACTCGATCGCTTTAGACGCGGTGAGATGGTAATTGTGGTCGATGATGATGATCGCGAAAATGAGGGTGACCTCATTATGTTGGCAGAGCATGCAAGCGCTGAAAAGACTGCCTTCATGGTTCGTCACACCACAGGAATTTTATGTGTGGCAATTACGGCAGAGCATGCACATCAACTACGTCTTCCCTATATGGTGGAGCAGAGCCAAGATGTGCGAAAGACAGCATTTACCGTCTCTATCGATTTGGCTGAAGGCATTACAACGGGAGTGAGTGCTGTGGAGCGCACAGCAACAGTGCGTGCACTGGGAAGTGCGACAACACGGGCCACAGATTTCATCCGTCCAGGACACATCTATCCGCTGATTGCTCATAAAGATGGACTTGCAGCACGTGGTGGGCACACTGAAGCTGGCATTGCACTGGCTGAACTCACAGGTTCATACCCAGCAGCCCTGCTCTCTGAAATCGTTGCAGAAGATGGATCAATGGCACGTGGTGAAACACTTGCCCACTTTGCTCATGATCATCAGATTCCGATTATCTCAATCGATGAAATCAAGGAGTATCAGAGCAAACTTGCAGCTCTTCCTCGCGTTGTGACATATCCACGTCATCAATTTGAGTGGGTGAAGGTGCAGTTGCGTGCAGCTGAATGGGATCTTGCAACCTTTCCATCGCTTAAGCACCGTGAGCAAGTTGTGATGCGCTATTGCTTAGAGGATAAAACACCGATGGTGCGCATCCACTCTGAGTGCTTTACAGGAGATGTCATTCATTCCCAGCGCTGTGATTGTGGTCAGCAACTCGATGCCTCCATTGCAGCAATTGAAGAATATGGCTGTGGTTACATCATCTATATCCGCGACCATGAGGGACGCGGTATTGGACTCACAGAAAAGCTCAAGGCGTATACCTTGCAGAATGAAGGACTTGATACTGTCGATGCCAACTTGCAGCTAGGTCACGTCGTTGATTCACGTGATTGGTCTGAGGCAATTGCAATCCTGAAAAACCTCAACCTTGCAGCTATTAAGTTATTGACCAATAATCCTGAGAAGGTCAAAGCTGTGGCAGATGGTGGGATTGCATGTGAACAGATTTCACTCACAGTTGAACCTAATGAATTCAATAAGAAGTATCTAGCGACTAAGGCAGATCGCCTCGGTCACACAGGAGGAAAATAATGGCCGGCCACGCACCAGAGATTGCAGTACCGAAGTTTCCTAAGGCGAAGGTCGCCATCATCTCCTCTTCCTGGCACCTCGATATCTGCAATGACCTCATCGCCGGTGCTAGGCGCGCACTTGAGGCAGCCGATGTGAAGAAGATTAAGGTTATCTATGTTCCGGGATCCTTTGAGATCCCACTTGCTGCGCAGAAAATGTTTGAAAAAGGTTATGACGCAGTCGTGGCAGTAGGCCTAGTTCTTAAGGGTGAAACACCCCACTTTGATTATGTCTGCCAAGGTGCCACACAAGGTGTGGTGGATGTGCAGCTCAAATGGTCAAAGCCTGTTGGTTATGGCGTCTTGATGTGTGACAACCTTGAGCAAGCAATAGCGCGTTCAGGTCGTGCTGGAAGTAAAGAAGATAAGGGCTATGACAGCGCTAT
>JAPLBL010000068.1 GCA_026392765.1 Actinomycetota bacterium | reverse complement strand
CAACTCGATGATCTGATCTATCGCGCAACCAGTGCCAACCCAGATGAGCGACCACGTGATGCCAGCATCTTCTATGAAGAGCTCTCGCGCATCAGCCAACTACTTAATCCCAAAGAGAATCAACTCAGCCTTGAGCTCGATATTCCTATCGAACCTATGCGCCCTAAGGTTTCCCGTAAATCACTGCGCGCAAAGGTGAAGGAGATGACGCAAGCAATTCCTGCAACTCCTGCCCCGCGTGAGACCACGCAAGAGATTAAAAAGCGCAAGAAGGCAAGCAAGCGCGTTCGTCGTAATCGCAAGATTGCACTCGTTATGGCCGTTGTCGTGGGAATAGTCGGTTGGTATGTCCTGGTCGGTCCTGGCTCTCGCGTAGTTGTTCCATCAACTGTGGGTGCAACACAGCTTGAGGCAGGAGCAGCACTAGATCCCCTTGGTCTTGCATCTCTTGTCGTTGAGAAACAATTTAGCGAAGAGATTGCCGAAGGTCGCGTTATTCAATCTATTCCTGAAGGTGGCGGTCGTATTGATCAAGGTGGCACCGTCAAACTAATAGTCTCCAAAGGACCAGAGCGATTTACGATTCCACCTCTTGCAGGGCTGACACCAGAGGCGGCAACGAACGTCCTTGCAAAGTTACCGCTGACTATCCAGCCTCTTGCCGAAGAATTCAGCACAAGTGTTCCTAAAGGTTATGTCATTGACTCCAACCCACCATCAGGTGAGAAGGTCAAGCGCAGCGCATCCATTCTTATCCGCGTTTCAAAGGGCATTGAGCAAGTTGCAGTCACTTCCTATATTGGCAAGAGCTCTGATCAAGCCTTGAACGAACTACAAGCTGCGGGATTTGTAGTGACATCAACCTATGCATATAGCGAGACCCTCCTTGCAGGTGAAGTCATTTCGCAGAAGCCGCTAGCTTCCGCAACTGCAGATAAGGGTTCAAAGATTTATTTGGTTATCTCTAAGGGCTCCGGATTCGCATTTGTTCCTAATGTCTTCTCCATCGATGAGGCCAAGGCAGTTGCGGCCCTGAAAGATCTTGATTTCAAAGTTGTTGTGAAGAAAATTGGAAAGAAGACCGTCAAGAAGGTGACAAACGTTTCACCAAAGGTAGGAAGCAAGGTTAAACGTGGCAGTACTGTGACCATCACAGTAGGGTAGGCAAATGTCTAAGGCCATGAAGAAACCACGAATCGGTGCTCACACTCCAACATCTGGAGGAATGGCTAAGCGCTCCATTGCATATGCAGAGCTGACTCAAGCTGAAGCGATTCAAGTCTTCACATCTAACCCCCGTGGTTGGGCGATGCCTGAGACCAATCATGAAGCAGATGCAATATTTCGTGAAAAGGCTCAATCACTCGATATTGAAACTTATGTCCACGCACCATTTCTCATCAACTTGGGTTCTCCTACGCATGAGACCTATGTAAATTCATTGGCATCAACTGCCTATTCCTTAAAGCGCGGACAAGAAATTGGCGCACTCGGAGTTGTAGTTCACACAGGCTCTGCAGTTAAAGAGGATAACGTTGATAATGCATGGAAGCAGATCAAAAAAGGTGTCATGCCGATCCTTGAAGCACTCGATGATGATGCGCCCTATCTACTCTTAGAGCCAACAGCGGGCCAAGGTCAATCACTGGTCAAGCGACTTGAAGATTTAGAGAACTATCTCAAAGCACTGGAATACCATCCCAAGGTCGGCATCTGTCTTGATACATGTCACGTCTTTGCAGCAGGTCATGACATTGCAAAGAAGGGTGGAATGAAGGAGACCCTCGACCTTCTGGTTCAAGTCGCTGGCATCGAACGTATTCAACTCATCCACGCCAATGATTCGATGGATGTGTGTGGTGCACTCAAAGATCGCCATCAAAATATTGGTAAGGGCTTTATTGGTGTCGATCCCTTTGCTGAACTCCTGAAGCACCCAGCAGTTGCCAACGCGCCACTCATTCTTGAAACTCCTGGCATGGAACCTGAACATGGTGAGGAAATTGCTCTCTTAAAGAAGTTGCGTGGATGAGTTCTTCACATGCACTGAAAATTCGTCTGGCCCCCTGGGCCCTACTCTCAGTCTCTGCTGCTTGGGGAATGGCATTTGTTGTCATGAAAGGCGCCATCGAGCGCCAGAGCGTCAACAACTTTCTCTTCACACGATTCTCACTCGCAGTCATAGTGATGGTTGCTCTTAAACCACAAGTCCTGATGAAGTTAGATCGCGATCTCATCATCCGCGCAGGATCAGCTGGAGTTTTCTTAGGCCTTGGATATATCTTCCAAACTTTAGGACTTGCCCGCACAGGAGCTGCCATCACAGGTTTTGTCACTGGGCTCTATGTAGTTTTCACTCCCCTACTTGCCTATTTCTTCCTCAAAGAGCGCCTCACAAAATTAATCTGGGCATGTGTATTCATCGCAACCATTGGGCTTGGTCTCTTATCTATTCGTGGGTTTTCTGTAGGAATCGGCGAGATGCTTGTACTCGCTAGCGCCTTCTTCTTTGCAGCTCACATCATTGCACTCGGTAAATGGTCATCAGGTCGAGATGTATATGCGATGACGATTGTGCAGCTTGCTATGTGCGCTCTCCTTTCTGGTCTTGCCTCAATTCCGCAAGGGTATTCAGCTCCTCCTGATTATGGAGTGTGGGCTGTTGTGGTCTTTACAGCGGTAATCTGCACCGCTGTCGCATTTGTCGTGCAGACATGGTCGCAGGCTCATATGACCACAACGAAGGTTGCGGTCATTCTGACTATGGAAGTTGTCTTTGCAGCGCTCTTTGCAATCATCTTTGGTGGCGAACGCTTAACTCTGCAAGCTACTCTTGGTGGACTGATGGTGTTAACTGCCATGTTTATGATTGTTCTCAAGGAGGAGTAAGCCATGGCAATCGATCTTCGCTCTGACACGGTTACAAAGCCAAGTGAAGCCATGCGCGTTGCTATGGCATCTGCCGAAGTTGGCGATGATGTTTATGGCGATGATCCCACCGTTAACTCACTTGAAGAACGCGTTGCTGCAATGTTTGGCCACCAAGCTGGCCTCTTCGCTCCTACTGGTTCACTTGCCAATCAACTCGCAATTCGCACTCTGGTAAAGCCTGGTGAAGAACTTCTTGTTGAAACTCGTAGCCATATCGTGCGGGCAGAACTTGGTGCTGCAGCAACTTTTAGCGGCATCACAACCCGCACATGGCCATCTACTGATGGACTACTGAAGGCAGATGATGCACTCGCCATCGCCCACGAAAATGCTGGACCTTATTTAGTTTCCACAAAGGCAATCGCAGTTGAGAACACCCACAACTTTGGTGGTGGAACTGTGCAACCGATTGATGAGATTGCAAAACTTTCATCAGCAGCCCATGCTCGTGGAATTGCGATGCACCTTGATGGTGCGCGCATCTGGAATGCCCATGTGGCATCTGGTGTTTCATGTGCTGAATATGGCAAGCACTTCGACACCATAAGCGTCTGTCTTTCTAAGGGACTCGGTGCACCGATTGGTTCAGTCATGCTCTCAACGAAAGAACGTGTGGCCGAGGCCCGCATCTGGCGCAAGCGCTATGGGGCTGGAATGCGCCAAGTTGGCATCATCGCAGCTGCTGCTCACTATGCACTCGATAACAACATTGCTCGCCTAGCTGAAGATCATGCACGGGCTAAGAAGATTGCAACAGCACTTGCTGCCATCGACTCATCCTTAGTTTATCCTTCTAAGGTTCACACAAATATTGTTGGCCTTGAACTATCAAAGATTGGAATCACAGCCGCTGAGTTAACAGCGCGCTGTAAGGATGCTGGGCTGTGGATTAGCGCACTTGGTCCGCACTATGCGCGCCTTGTTACCCATCTTGATTTCGATGATGCGCAGTGCGATGAAGCTATTGAAATACTAAAGCGCGCCCTCGTGGTGAAGTAGCCACTCTTTCTTATTTAAACCGTAGGCATAATTTCCTAGCGCTCCACCAGTTTTGACTATGCGATGGCATGGAACGACCAGAACAATTGCATTCTTCGCGCACGCACTTCCCGCGGCTCTGACCGCAGCAGGACTTCCCGCACGTTCTGCTAAATCACCATAGGAAATCATTGAACCGGCCTTCACCTTCTTCATCGCCTTCCACGCAGCTTGTGAAAAGTGAGCACCTGGCTGGCGAACCTGAATCGCATTAATGGCTGAGATATCTCCATCGAAGTAATCATTGATCAGATCTGTGATGACGGGAATCTTAGAAACTGACTTAATCTCTCGCATTGCATCCTCTGCGCTCAAACTCTCTTTCAACGCTTTGAGAGTAGAGAGATTTGCCCCAAGGAGAATGTGTTCATCGGCAATCAGATTGAGATTGCCTAGAGGTGTTGCCAGAGTGGTGAGAAGCAGCGTCACGCAAACTAAGTTAGCGGTCGCGCAACATTTCAGCAACCAAAAATGAGAGTTCAAGTGACTGTGAGTGATTCAAGCGTGGGTCACACGCTGTCTCATAGCGTGATTCAAGATCCTTCTCAGATACTTGATTGCCACCGCCGAGACACTCAGTGACATCATCACCGGTGAGCTCGATATGGATTCCACCAGGGTGGGTTCCAAGCTTCTTATGGACTTCAAAGAATCCTCTTACTTCATCGAGTACATCTTCAAAATTACGTGTCTTATAGCCATTCTTTGATTCAAAGGTATTGCCATGCATCGGATCGCATACCCAGAGAACTTGCGCACCACTCTTTGTCACACCTTCAACCAGAGCTGGAAGTGCTTGGCGGATTGTGCCAGCACCCATGCGAGTAATAAATGTAATGCGCCCTGGCTCATTATCTGGATTGAGCTTTGCAATCAGTGCTAGTGCATCTGCAACTGTGGACTTGGGTCCGAGCTTGATGCCGATGGGATTACGAACCTTGGATGCGAAATCAACATGTGCGCCATCGAGTTGACGTGTGCGCTCACCAATCCAGATGAAGTGTCCTGAAACATCGTATGGAAGCTGTGTGCGTGAATCGATACGTGTCAGTGCCTTCTCGTATTCAATAATGAGAGCTTCATGGCTTGCATAGAAATCAACAGCCTTGAATTGTTCTGGGTCAACGCCTGCAGATTTCATAAAGGCAAGGGCGCGACCGACTTCATTTGCCATCTGCTCATACTTCTCACCAAAGGTGGAGTCGCGGATAAATCCCTTATTCCATTCGTGCACCTGGCGAAGGTCTGCAAAACCTCCACGAGTAAATGCGCGAACGAGGTTAAGCGTTGCAGCAGATGTGTTGTAAACGCGAACAAGACGGTTGGGATCTGGTGTGCGAGCTGCCTCAGTGAATTCAATATCGTTGACTGCATCTCCGCGATAGGCAGGAAGTGTGACATCTCCGCGAGTTTCAAGATCATTCGAACGAGGCTTTGCAAACTGTCCCGCCATACGGCCGACTTTGATCACAGGCAAGCTGGAGTAGTACTGCAAGACAGCAGCCATCTGCAGAATTGTCTTGATGCGATTGCGAATGGAATCTGCTGTGGCTGATGTGAAAGTCTCAGCGCAATCTCCACCTTGTAACCAGAATGCTCGACCAGCTGCAGCTTCTGCAATCTTTGCTTTGAGATCATCGCACTCACCGGCAAAGACAAGTGGAGGAAGTGCGCGAAGATCAGCAACAGCCTTCTTCATCTGCTCACCATCGTGGCCACCAGGCCAGTTAGGTTGCTGGGCAGCAACGAGTGATGAGTCGAAGAGGTTATCGAGCTGCGAGGAAGTCGAGTTCATAGTCATAAGAGTAGAGAGTTCAGTAGCAATCTCGCAGGGAGATTATCCAAAGAACGAAGTGATCTCCTCATATCGCTCGAATGGAACGGTCTTGAGAACATCTGTTGCTGATGCCAATGGCACGCGAGCAATCTTTGTTCCGTGGAGAGCCATCATCTTGCCGAAGTCACCTTCGTGAACAGCTGTGATTGCCTCAAGTCCAAAGCGAGAGCTCAGTACTCGGTCAAATGCTGATGGTGTTCCACCGCGCTGGATGTGACCTAGAACTGTGCAACGTGTTTGGTAGCCAGTCTTTGTCTCAATTTCTGCAGCAAGCCAATCACCAATACCGGATAGCTGAACGTGGCCAAATGCATCAAGTGGCTGATCTTTAGTGATCATGTCGCCATCTTGAGGAATAGCACCTTCTGCAATAACGATGATGGGAGCAGTTCCTGTTGCAAAGCGTGACTTCACATACTCACAGACCTTATCAACTGAGAACTTAACCTCTGGAATCAAGATGCATGCAGCATCTCCTGCAACTCCTGAGTGAAGAGCAATCCATCCTGCGTGGCGACCCATAACCTCAACGATTAATGGGCGGTGGTGTGACTCAGCTGTTGTGTGAAGGCGATCAATTGCCTCCATCGCAATGTTGACTGATGTATCAAATCCAAAAGTAAAGTCTGTGTTGTTGAGGTCGTTATCGATTGTCTTAGGAACTCCGATGACCTTGACGCCTAGTGCATCGAGCTTTGTTGCAACTCCGAGAGTATCTTCGCCACCGATTGCGATGAGAACATCGATGCCCTGGTCAGCAAGATTCTGCTTGATACGCTCAACACCGTTCTCCATCTTAAATGGATTGGTGCGAGATGAACCAAGGATGGTTCCGCCCTTTGCAAGGATTGGCTTCACTGTTGCAAGATCAAGTGGCATGGTCAGCGCCTCAAGAGGGCCTTTCCAACCATCGCGGAATCCGACGAATTCATATCCGTACTCTTTGATTCCCTTTGTGACTACGCCACGAATAACACCGTTAAGTCCTGGGCAGTCTCCGCCACCTGTAAGAATTCCAATACGCATTGCAACGCTCCAAAATTAAGTGAGATTTGGCTAACTAATTAAGCCGCACTGTGGTCAACACTGACTGGCACAGTCTAGCCTTTCGTCATGGCAAAGACCCAACTCACCGCAGGCGTGGATTCTTCAACCCAGTCGGTGAAGGTCGTCATTCGTAACGCAGAAACTGGCAAGTTAGTACGCCACGGTCGCGCATCTCACCCTGATGGAACAGAAGTAGATCCAGCCCATTGGGAGAGCGCCCTAGATAAAGCTATTGCAGATGCAGGTGGCCTTGATGATGTCTCTGCAATTTCAATTGGTGGCCAGCAACATGGAATGGTCACACTCGATAGCAGCGGTGAAGTTATCCGCCCAGCACTTCTCTGGAATGACACTCGCTCTGCACAATCTGCGCGTGATCTCAATGCAGAAATGGGCGGAGATGCACAAGCTGCGCAGAAAGTCGGATCCGTTCTCGTTGCATCATTTACTGCAACAAAACTCAGGTGGCTAGCCGACAATGAGAAAGCTAATGCTGCCAAAGTTGCAGCAGTTGCACTCCCCCATGATTGGCTCTCGTGGCGCCTACAAGGTGGAAAAGATTTCGAGAAGTTATTTACCGATCGCTCAGATGCCTCAGGCACTGGCTACTTTGATTCTGTTACCTCCACTTATCGCGATGATTTGTTGAAGTCCGCACTTCGCACAGATCGCACCATCATTACCCCACGCATCACTGCACCTAGCGCATTTGGCGGCACCACACTTTCGGGTATTCCCATCGCTGCAGGTGCTGGAGATAACGCAGGGGCTGCACTCGGTGTGCAGGCACAACCTGGAGATGTTGTTGTTTCTCTCGGCACAAGTGGAACAGCATTTGCAGTCTCTGACACTCCAACACATGATCCAAGTGGTGCGGTTGCAGGATTTGCTGATGCAACAGGTCGCTTCTTGCCACTTGTCTGCACACTCAACGCTGCTCGCATTTTAGATGCTGCAACTCGCATCTTAGGAAAGACTTACGACGAGGTTGGCGCACTGGCGCTAACTGCAAAGCCAGGTGCTCATGGTTTATCACTGATTCCCTACTTTGAAGGAGAGCGCACACCTAATCGCCCTGATGCAACAGGTGTCTTTGCTGGAATGAATCTAAACAACTCAAACCCTGCCGATATTGCACGCGCGATGATTGAAGGGATGCTCTGTGGCCTTGTCGATGCAGTCGATGCACTTGAAAAGCTAGGCGTCTCAATCAACCGTGTCTTACTCATTGGTGGCGCTGCCAAGAATCCTGCTATCTCATCCATCGCATCATCACTCTTTGGACGCGAGGTACTCGTTCCACAACCTGGTGAATATGTTGCAGATGGAGCAGCGCGACAAGCTGCATGGGCACTGCTTGGTGGAGCAACTCCACCTCAATGGAATCTGGGTGAAGTCAGCTCGACCCACTCCATTGCAACACCAGAAGTTGTTAGCGCATACCGAACTCTGAGAGATAGAACCGCCAATTGGTAAAAGCTGTACTTCTTCTTAACGATCACCTCAATCGCAACTACGGTGCGCTCAAAGGCGCCGATCCTAAGACCCATCAGATTCTCTTTATCGAGAGCCAGCGGATGCTTACAACTCGTTCATGGCATATCCAGCGCCTCTTCTTTCTCATGTCAGCTCGTGATCACTTCCTACAGGAGCTGCGCGATGAAGGATTTACTGTCACCTTTATTCAAAGTGCCAATACTGAAGTGGGCATTGAAGAATTTCGAAAGTCACATCCCGGCATTGAGATTGAGGTTGCTGAGCCTTCCTCCCATCAACAATATGAACAGTTACACAAGCTTGGACTGACTCTTATCCCCAATGATTTCTTTCTGACATCGCGCCCACTCTTTGCACAATGGGCGAACTCACAGAAAAACTTGGTAATGGAGAACTTCTATCGCGCCCAACGCCTGCGCCTTAACATCCTGATGGAGGGAAGTGATCCTGTCGGTGGCAAGTGGAATTACGATGCCGATAATCGTCTTCCACCACCCAAAGGTGCTCATACGTGGCCTAACTATCTGGAACATCCGCGCGATGAGATTGATGCTGCCGTTCTTGCAGATATTAAGAAGAGAAAGATTCCTGTCTTTGGCGATGATCCCGACACAACATGGGGCACAACTCGCACTGCTGCACTGGCGCAGATGCACCACTTCTTTGACACTGGCTTTGCTGAATTCGGTGCCTATGAAGATGCGATGGTCACTGAGACTTGGGCGGTCAATCACTCACTCTTAAGCCCATATCTGAATATCGGTTTACTCCACGCCCAAGAGGTAATCGATGCAGCGATGGAACGCTTTAAGAAGGGCGATATTCCGCTGGCGAGTGCTGAAGGATTTATCCGCCAAATTATTGGTTGGCGCGAATACATCAACGGTCTGTATTGGCACTTTGGTGATCTCTATCGAAATGAAAATGCACTGCAGGCCACTCGCCCACTTCTGCCCCTCTTCACGGATTCAAGTAAGACGCAGATGAACTGTGTTTCAACGCAGGTGCGAGATATCGAAGCGCGCGCGTGGGTGCATCACATTCCACGACTGATGGTCTTAAGTAATTTGGCACTCATCACAGGAACATCACCTCAAGAATTTCTCGATTGGATGCGCAGGGCATTTATTGACGCGGCGGATTGGGTTATGGTTCCAAATGTCATTGGGATGAGTCTGCATGCAGATGGCGGAAAACTTGCAACTAAACCCTATGCATCAGGTGGTTCCTACATCTCAAAGATGGGGAGTTTCTGCAAAGGATGCAAATTCGATCCCAAGAAACGAGTTGGCGATGATGCATGTCCATTCACGACTCTCTACTGGGACTTCCTTGACCGCAATCAAGTGCGGTTTGCAAAGAACCATCGCATGGGTCAACAACTAGCTGGAATTAAAAGATTAAGCGATCTTCCAGAATTGCGAGAGCGCGCCAAGGAAGTTTTAGAACTTCTCTCTCATGGTGAACTCTGATTCAATTACTCCATGTCACTTGCTCCTGAGATACAGGCCTACCTAAAAAGATTAGAAGCGCTCAATCTGCCTCAAGTCTGGGAAGCACCTGTCGATGTCATAAGGCGCAATACTCAGGGACGTGTAGTTACATCAGGGCCAGTAGAAGCTATTCACGAAATCTCAAATAGATTTATTCCAGGTCCCACTGCCGATCTTCCAATTCGCATCTACCGACCAACAACTGATACCAACGCACCTGCCATCATCTACTTCCATGGCGGCGGATGGGTACTTAACTTTCTCGATATCTATGACGCATCCCTTGCCCGTCTTGCCAACCAAACCGGCGCTGTCGTCATCAGCGTGAACTACCAAAAGGCGCCAGAGCATCCATTTCCAATCCCTTTCGATGATTGCTATGAAACCCTTCTCTGGTCCATTGCAAATGTAAAAAATCTAGGAATAGATGCAGGCAGGATTGGTGTTGCAGGCGATAGCGCTGGTGCAAATTTGGCCTCCGGTGTTGCAATCAAGGCGCGCGATAACAACGTTGCTCTCGCGTTCCAGATCTTGATCTACCCATGTAATGATCGCAATTTTGAAACCAATTCCTATAAAGAGAATGCAACGGGCTATGGACTATCTACTCAGGCGATGCAATGGTTCTGGGATCAATATCTGCACGGTGCTAGCCATGATGAGAATGCCTATGCAATTCCTATGCGAGCAACATCATTTAAAGGATTAGCACCAGCAATCATCATTACAGCCCAATACGACCCGCTACTCGATGATGGCGACAAATATGCCGAGCTTCTTCAAGGCGATGGGGTTCCAGTTATCTATAAGAGCTATGAAGGAATGATTCATGGCTTCTTTAGCAATATGGCAGTTACCCCTACTGCGCAGGAAGCAATTGACTTCGTGGCATCTGAAGTAAAGAAGATAACCCAGTAAGGTTGCCTCTTACCTAACAAGGAGCTTGATTTCACCCATGTCACGTCGCGGTCTTTTTCTCTTTATCCTTGTTGGATTCCTGTGGGGCATTCCATATCTCTTCATCAAAGTTGCTGTGGACCCTGAGAATGGATTTAGTCCTGCCACTGTAGTCTTTCTGCGCACAGCAATCGGTGCTGCAATATTGATTCCGATCGCAATTAAGCAGCGACAACTCTTTGCAGCTGTTCGCGGATGGCGTTATGTCGGCGCCTATGCGCTCCTAGAAATGATTGGTCCGTGGATCCTGATTGGCACCGCAGAGCAGAAAATCTCATCTGGTCTTGCAGGTCTTCTCGTAGCATCCGTTCCTATCTGGGCAACAATCTTTGCATCGATGCGCGGTGATAAGACAGTGTGGCAACGCAAACGTCTCTTTGGAATTGTTGTCGGATTTATCGGACTCATTGCAGTAGTTGGCATCGAGAGCATTACGGGAAGCGCTGATCCCCTCTCCATTGCAATGATTCTGGTTGCTTCAATCGGTTATTCCTATGCTGTCATGATGGTGCAAAGCGCACTTCCTCATGTCTCAGGAATTGCAATCAACGCCGTAGCGATGGCGATGACAGCGATCTTCTACCTGCCATGGAGCATCGCGCAGTGGCCAACCCACGAGATTTCTCAAGGAGCAATCCGCGCAATTATCGGTCTTGGCGTATTGTCGACAGGCGCTGCATTTGCAGCCTTCTTCACATTGGCAAATATCATTGGCGTTGCCCGAGGATCTCTGGTGACATACCTCAACACCGCATTTGCCGTTGTTCTTGGAGTGGTAATTCTCAATGAACCACTCACAACGGGAATCATTCTCGGACTCCCACTTGTATTAATCGGTTCATACTTCGCGAGCCGCAAGCCTGCCAACGCCTAATTATTGAGATACTTCCACAATGCTTGAAGCTCTCTTTCTCGGAATCGTGCAAGGACTCACAGAGTTCTTACCGATTTCATCCAGTGCCCATATTCGTATCGTCGGTGCATTTATGCCCAATGCCAACGATCCTGGTGCTGCCTTCACCGCTATTACCCAGATAGGCACCGAGCTCGCCGTCTTGATCTACTTTCGCAAAGATATCCTCGCGATTTTACGGGCATGGTTTAAGCGTGATGGTTCACCTGAAGCACGCCTTGGAACTCTCATCATCATCGGCACACTTCCCATCATTGCACTCGGTTACTTGGGTCAGGATTACATCACCAATAATTTCCGATCACTGTGGGTCATTGCATGCACGCTCATCATCTTCGGTCTGATTCTGGGATTTGCCGATCGCGTTGGAAGAAGTGAGAAAGATTTATCAACGCTCAATGCACGAGATGGAATCCTCTACGGCCTTGCTCAATCGATGGCACTAATCCCAGGTGTTTCTCGCTCAGGTGCAACAATCGCACTGGGACGATTCCTTGGATATAATCGAGAAGCAGCACTTCGCTACTCATTCTTATTAGCCCTTCCTGCAGTCTTTGGTAGCGGACTTTATGAACTCAAAAAAGCTATGGGTGATTCAACTGTCTCGGTCTACTCCATGCCAGAGATTCTTGTCGCAACAGTGACCGCATTCTTTATTGGCTATGCTGTAATTGCTTGGCTGATGAAATACATATCCACCAAGAGCTTCACGCCTTTTGTTATCTACCGCGTTGCACTTGGATCAGCTCTCCTGATTGCACTTGCAACAGGCTTAATTAGCGCTCAGTAAAACCTAGACGTTCAAGCAGCTTAGGATCGCGCTGCCACTCTTTCGAAACTTTCACATGAAGACCAAGGAAGATGCGTGCACCGAGTTCGCGTTCAATATCTTTACGCGCTCTCATTCCAATATCTTTGAGTCTCTCACCCTGATGGCCTAGCAAGATGCCGGTCTGTGAATCGCGCTCAACATGGATAGTTGCGTGGATATCAAAGAAGGGACGGCTTCCCTTTTCTTCACGCTCGCCCATCTCATCAATGGTGACCATGATGGAGTGCGGAAGCTCTTCTCGAGCATCGCGCAGCGCAGCCTCACGAATAAGCTCACAGATAAGAGTTTCAATCTTCTGATCGCTCTTCACATCAGTGGGATAGAAAGCAGGACCAGCCGGCAAATTATCACCAATTAACTTCTCCAGCAGATCAATCTGCTCATGAATAGCTGCAGAGATAGGAACAATCTCATCCCAGGTAAATCCCTTGGCTAGTTGTGAGATTCCAAGCAAGCGCCCTGCAAGATTTTTCTTAGAGACCAAATCTGTCTTTGTGACGAGTGCAAACTTCTTCGCACGTGAATACTTCGCAATTTCTGCAGCGATGAACTCATCTCCAGCACCTGAAGTCTCATCGGCGGGCAAACACATCATCACGATATCGACTGAATCAAGGCTCTCATTGACGACAGCATTGAGTCTGTAACCAAGGAGAGTCTTTGGCTTATGAACTCCTGGAGTATCAACTAAGACAGCTTGGTACTCAGGGTTATTCACAATTCCGCGAATTGCATGGCGCGTGGTGTTGGGATGAGGAGATGTAATTGCAATCTTGCTTCCCACGAGTGCGTTAATGAGAGTTGATTTACCAGTGTTGGGACGGCCGACAATAGCGACGAAGCCCGAACGGAAATCACTCATAGACTTATTCTCTCATTACATGTCTGATGTACCTAAAGGGCTGACATCAACTCCACAGCATCAGCAACTGATGTCACAAGTTCTGCAGCCCTCTCGCCTATCAAACGATGACATCCATCAGATGCTGGTGAATTAATAGGGCCAGGAATCGCCATGACAGGACGCAGTAATTCACCAGCATCTCTGGCAGTTCGCAGGGAACCGCTTCGAAAGGCAGCTTCCACAACGAGAGTTGCATCCGAGAGTGCTGCAATAAGTCGATTACGAGTGAGGAATCGATGTGGAAGGGCAGATACTCCTGGCATCACCTCAGAGACAATCGCTCCGTTCTCACATATCTCTTCAAAGAGTCGCGCATTACCGGATGGATAGTGCAGATCAACTCCTGATGCAATCACTGCAATGGTTCGTCCTTCAGCAAGTAACGCTCCACGGTGTGCTGCTGAATCGATTCCGTATGCTCCCCCACTGACGATGTCCCACCCGCGATCAACAAAACCTGTTGCAAATTCTGTGGCGATGCCAACGCCATAGGCAGTGGGTTTTCGCGTGCCCACAATAGAAAATGAGTTGTTGCTGAGCATCTCAACGTTTCCCTTCACCACCAACCCAATAGGTGGGCACGGTAATTGATTGACCTTTATCGGCCATCGGGGATCTTCGGGAGTTAAGAAGGTTGCACCCGCTTCATCAATTGCCGCAAACGCTCTCTCAGCGTTAAAGCTGCGCACCTTCTCAATGATGTTCGCATATTTCTCCTTCTTATATACGCCTAAGAAAAGGTGCTCATAGACAGTTGCAATACCAAATTCAGATATCTGCGCACTCCAATATGGGTTCCCACATTCAATGGCATCAAAGAGAGCTAAGCGTTGCAAAAGCGTTGTATTGGCTCGAATCATCATGGGCGGCAGGGTAAATGCCGCTGGGCAAGAAAAGGGAGGGAAGTGAGTGTGCTGTGGAAACTACTGAAGAAGCGCTGCGATATTTGAAAACGATGTGCGGTGCTCTATACACGGGCCATGTTCTGCCAACGCTTTGGTATGAACTGCTGTGATATAGCCCTTATGTTTGGCAAAGCCATACTGCGGATATTTGCTATCGAGTTCAATCATGATGCGATCACGCGTTACCTTGGCGATAATGGAGGCAGCGCTAATTGCTGTCACCACCTGATCGCCTTTCCAGACTGCCAAATTGGGAATAGCTAATCCTTCAATGGCATAGCCATCTGTGAGGACATAGGCAGGTTCAATACTCAGGCCCTTAACAGCTCTGCGCATTCCATCAAGGTTTGCAGCATGCACGCCACGTTCATCAATTTCTGATGGTTGCACAATAATCACACTGACACTTTCAGCCAGTTTCATAATGACATCAAAGAGAATTTCACGTTTACTCTCAGAGACTTCTTTCGAATCGCGCACTTCAGATAGCTCTGGCGCTGTGGGATCTTTCAAGATGACGGCTGCAACTACAAGTGGTCCTGCGCATGGTCCGCGACCTGCCTCATCAACTCCTGCAATCGGAGAAATTCCAGCGTTACGAAGAAGTTCTTCGATCGCTTTCATCATTACTTCTTACTTGATGGGGTCTTGGCTTGGAACAAGGCCAACGTGTTTCACAGGCCAGATGATTGCAAAGACGCGACCGGTGACCTTATCCACTGGAACAAAACCATTGTTGACATCATCTTGGTGATATCGAGAATCAGCAGATGAACCGCGGTGATCGCCCATGACCCAGATTTTTCCTGCAGGGACTGTCACATTGAAATCCATATCACTGGGCTTATTGCCAGCGAAGATATAAGGCTCATTGGTCTCTGTGCCATTAATCGTGAGCTTTCCATTACTGCAGCAGATGATGTGATCGCCTGCAACGCCAATAACGCGCTTAACAAGGTATTGCTTTGCAGGATTGGGAAGTACTCCCACCGCAACTAAGCCTTCTTTAATCTTTGCTACAACTTTATTTTCCGTATTTTCATATGGCTCAGGTAGCCAATTGGCAGGGTCTCTAAATACAACGACATCACCGCGATTGATAGAACCTGAGATAAAGGGGACTTTATTGACTGCTACGCGATCTTGGATTTGTAGCGTGTTCTCCATAGACCCTGAAGGGATATAGAAGAACTGCACAAGGAAAGACTTGATAAGAAGTGAGACGGCGAGCGCAACGATTACAAGAATCGGGAACTCACGAAGGACTGAGCCCTTGCGTGGCATAAGAAGAGGTGAAGTTACTCTGCAGGCTTTTCTTCAGTTGCTGGTGCTTCTGCAACTGGAGCTTCTTCTGCAACTGCCTCTGCAACTGGCGCTTCAACAACTGCCTCAGCAACGGGTGCCTCAACTACTGCCTCAACAACCGGAGCTTCAACAACTTCCTCAACTACTGGTGCTTCAGCAACAGGAGTTGAGAGGATTCCATCACCGTAGCCAACAACGCCATCGCGCTTTTCGCGAATCTTTGCAGCCTTACCGCGAAGATCGCGGAGGTAGTAGAGCTTTGCGCGACGAACATCGCCCTTTGTGACGAGTTCAATCTTTTCAATAACTGGTGTGTGAACTGGGAATGTGCGCTCTACACCAACGCCGTATGAAACCTTACGGATTGTGAAAGTTTCGCGAACTCCATCACCCTGGCGACCGATAACGATGCCCTGGAATACCTGAAGACGTGACTTGCTACCTTCGATAACACGGACATGGATCTTGAGCTCATCGCCTGCGCGGAACTGTGGGATGTCCTTACGAAGAGAGACTGCATCTACTACGTCGAGAATATTCATGGTGATTCCTGTTCATTACTAATTAACTATGTTAATTGAGCACGGATATCGCCGTGCAGACTGCGTATCTTGCCATAGAAGGGGCCTTGAGCGTAAATCGGCCAATCCCCGCCGAAATCTACGCGTGCAGGTTCAGAAATGCCTTTAGCTCAGCGAAGAGGGTCGGACCTGCTGCCAGCGTCGTCATATAGGGCGCGGCTCCATAGAGACCAAAGCGAGCACCTGCCTCAGTTGCAACCAAACTAGCTGCAGCCCAATCCCACTCTTTCAATCCATCTTCGAAGTAGGCATCGAGTGAGCCCATTGCAACAGAGCAGATATCAACTGCTGCAGCTCCATTGCGGCGAATATCGCGAATCAAGGGAAGCATCCGTCCCACATTTTCAATCTGGCGGATGCGATGTGAAACATCGTATTGAAATCCAGTTCCGATAAATGCGCGATCAAATTCCACAGGTTCATTGACCTTAATCTTGCTTCCGTTAAAGAATGCGCCACCCCCACGTGTTGCCCACCACGTTGAATTGATAGTCGGTGCGGTCACAACGCCAACAACAGAGCCATCTCTATCTTTTGCAGCGATAGAGACATTCCAACCAGGAAGGCCATAGAAGTAATTGACCGTTCCATCAAGTGGATCGATAACCCAGGTAATTCCTGATCTGCTTTCAATAGCAGCGCCTTCTTCCCCGATCATTCCATCATCAGGTCGCTTGGCAAGAATCGATTGGACGATAAAGGTTTCAGCCTTCTTATCCATCTGCGTCACGATATCGATTGCCGTGGTCTTCTCTTCGATTTCAAAGGCAGGAGGGCGGTCCATGAGCAGGGCAGCCGCCTCAGCTCCAACTTTGCGCGCTAATTCAAGTAACTCCTCATGCATAAGTGAAGTCTAGAGGGTCAATCTCTCGGGAAATTACCGTCCTATCGGATATTCTCACCCACATGACCGAGCTTCGTTTAGATGGCAAAACTGAAGATGGCAACCATCTCTCACTTGTCGACGGCGATGGGAATAATTATTCCGTGCGCATTAGCGACACCTTGCGCGCAACTGTTAATCAACCACGTTTAACCTCTGTTCCAGCAGTGGATGCACATGAATCAATCTCTGTGAAAGAGATTCAGCGCAGATTGCGCGCCGGTGAAAGCTTTGAACAGATTGCCCGCGATGGTCAGACAACTGTTGAAAAGGTTGAGCGCTTCTCAGGTCCCATCATGCAAGAGCGCGAATACATTCTCTCTAACGCTCGTGATCTCGTAATGCGCAAAGATGCACATCGCATAGACCTCACCTTCGGTGAAGTAGTGCTTGCAAAGCTTGCACCGCGCGGTGTTGATACCGACCAGGTTTCATGGAACACATGGCGCCAACTCGATGGTGTGTGGCATATCGAACTTCACTACCCAAACCGTGATGGCAACGGCGTTGCAACATGGAACTTTGATCTAGCCCGTCGCGCACTGGATGCATCCGATGACAATGGCGCATGGCTCATTGATGAAGAAGCTCCAACGCGTATTTCAACTTCTGCGATGATCTATTCAGAGCCAACTCATCCATCACGTTTGGAAGAGCCCAAGATAGAGCCTGAGATTGTGCGCATTGCAGATTTAATCAATGCAATTGATGAAAAACCTGAGACTCCACGCCTTGCAGTTATTCGCGAGACTCCATCAGCTGCAGATTCTCAAGATGGCATTACATCCCGAGCAAAGGTTCCTTCATGGGATGAAATTATGTTCGGCCGTAAATCTGAAGAAACACCTGAAGATAATTAATTAATACTGTGCACAAGTAGCGGCACAGAGCTTTCAATCACACTATCGCCACCATGGTGGCCAATCATTGCGCCCTCTTTATCAGCGCGATCTGGATCCAGCAGAACGACATCTGCTTGAGCAATTGCAATCACATCACCAGCGCGCTCTGCAGCATCGAGTGAGACATGAGGACCAAAGAGCCCTGCAGTGATAGCGCTTGCTCTTGTGTGCATGGTGACCTTAGAAGCTAGAGCGCTCTCCCACCGTGCAATGACTTCCTTCTCAGCGTTAGCACTATCTACAGAGAGATAGAGATGGCGCATACGCGGCTCACCTGCAATGAGTGCAACATCTGTCAGCAGTTCGTTATCGCGGCCCAAGACAATCTTCTCGCTCGCATTGATCATTCCGTGATCTGCAGTCAGCCACATTCTGGTTCCACGTGGCAACTTCTGCATCAAATTCTTTACCAATTCATCAATGCTCGTCAGCGCTGCAAGCCATTTATCGGAACCCACACCATCTGAGTGACCTGCTGAATCCAAATCATTGACATAGAGATAGACAAAAGATGGCGACTTTTCAAGAGCTGTAACAGTTTCAGAAATCAGATCGGCTGCGATATTGGCGCCTTTGTAGTTCGCTCCGCGAAAGACTGCGCGTGTGAAACCTGTATTTTCATATCTCTTTGCTGCAACATGTGTTGTGGTAATTCCTGCAGCAGTTGCGCGCTCAAAGAGAGTGGGAACTGGTTGCCAGATCACAGGATCCACGCGTTCATCCCACTTAAGAGTGTTGAGAATGCGGCCACCGCTACGAGGAACTTGAACTGTGTAGCCCAACATGCCATGAGCACCTGGCATCTCACCGGTTGTCAGCGTTGCAAGACTTGTCGCTGTTGTCGATGGAAAGGATGTCGTAACAGTTCCATGCACGGCCATCGCAGAAAGTGATGGAGCAACGGAAGCATATGCACTTAAAACATCTACTCCAAGGCCATCGACGAGAAATACCAGCTCTCGCCCGCTTGGACTATTCCCGCATTGAATCGAATCATGCGCTGTTGTTAATCCTAAACTCGAGAAGATCGAGGGCATGATTTGCGATAAATGCACGGCGCTATCTTCTCACGGGTATTGTTACCGCCATGAACTCGTATGAATTCGTTACATCACCAGAAGTCGCAGCTGCGCTCAAAGCCGGCAAGCCTGTGGTTGCCCTTGAATCAACGATTATCAGCCATGGCCTTCCTCGTCCTTCAAATCTTGAGGTAGCGCGCGAAGTCGAAGATATCGTGCGAAAGCACGGAGCAACCCCAGCAACAATCGCCATCCTTGATGGAAAGGTCTGCATAGGACTTACCGATGATCAACTCGTTGCCATTGCAAATCGCGACGATATTGCGAAGGCATCTAGCCGCGACCTTGCCATCATTGCAGCAACTGGAAAGTCCGCAGCAACAACAGTTGCAGCAACTGCTCATCTTGCAGTCTTAGCTGGAATTCATATCTTTGCCACAGGTGGTCTTGGTGGCGTGCATCGCGGCGCCAATGAATCATTTGATGAATCAGCAGATCTGACGGCGCTTTCAGATCTTGATATCACTGTCGTGTGTGCTGGTGTGAAATCAATTCTTGATGTGGGTGCAACTCTTGAGCGCCTTGAGACTCTTGCCATCGGTCTTCTTGGCTATAAGACAACGCACTTTCCTGGTTTCTATCTCACTGACTCTGGCTACACGATCGAACATCAAGTCGATAGCGCAGCTGAGATTGCAGCCATCATTGGCGCCCGAAAATCTCTCAAGACAGATGTGCACGCACTGATTGTCGCCAATCCTGTTGCCAAGGAGATGGATCGCACTCGCCACGATGCAATTTTAAAGAGCGGCCTTGATGCTGCAGCCAAGAGCGGGATAGTCGGTAAGGCTGTAACGCCATTTCTCCTTGAGCATTTCCACACAGCATCAGAGGGTGAATCACTCAAAGTTAATATTGAGATCATTAAATCTAACTCAGCACTCGCTGCAGATATCGCTGTCGCGGTAGCAAAGTAAACCTATGGGCGCCACAATCTTGTGTATTGGCGATGTCATGCTCGATGTCGTCACCAAGATTGCAGTGCTTCCTGGGCAGATCAATTACGGAAGTGACACCCCTGCAACAATCTCCACACATGGCGGAGGAGCTGCAGCGAATGTAGCCTCATGGCTGACTCGCACAGATGCACAATCAACGATTGTTGGCCATGTGGGCGATGATGCTGCAGGTTCTGCGCTCGTCAGTGAATTTGATGCACTCGGTGTGCGCCACCACAACCTCATGGCTGATCAAGGACACTCAGGCGTTGTTGTTGTACTTGTCGATCCGACAGGTGAGCGCACAATGTTTCCAGATAATGGTGCAAATTCAGGTTTACATATTGGCGATCTTCCAAACCTTGATGGTTATGACGCCGTCTATATCTCCGGCTACTCCCCTCTTGATCCGCTCTCACGTAATGGCATTAAAGAGATGATTGCAAAGATTCGCACAGCGCAGATTCCCATCTACTTCGACCCAGCATCGGTTGGCGGCATGAAGGAAGTTGCCATCGATGAAGTCAAATCATGGCTTCCACTCATGGATGTTCTTCTTCTGAATGAAGAGGAAGCTATTTATCTTTCAGGAGCTAGTGATATTGAAGTCGCACTCGATAATCTGCTTGAGCAATGCCAGAGCGTTGTTATTAAACGCGGATCGCATGGAGCTATTGGTAAATCTCGTGGTTCTCAATCAGTTTCTGTTCCAGCACTGCCCACAACAGTTGTGGATACCACAGGGGCTGGAGATGCATTTGCAGCAGGGTTTATTTCACATTTTTCAATGAATAAGGATTTAACTCGCGCTTTATTGGCTGGAGCCGAGGTTGCAGCCCACTGTGTTGCAATCGTTGGGGCAAGACCGCGTGTAGGTACCAAGATTTAGCACCATCGCTTGGCAGAATACGCGCCATGGCAACGAAGAAGGCAGCAGCTCCAAAGAAGTCAGCGAAGGTCGTTGGACCTAAGCCAGGAGAATTTCCTGGCAAGATCGTTGATATCGATGTCTCTTCAGAAATGTCTGAATCATTTCTTGAGTATGCATACTCCGTTATTTACTCACGAGCACTTCCTGATGCTCGCGATGGATTAAAACCAGTTCATCGCCGCATCCTTCACCAGATGAGCGATATGGGTCTTCGCCCAGAGCGCGGCCATGTGAAGAGCGCACGTGTTGTTGGTGAAGTTATGGGTAAGTTGCACCCACACGGTGACTCAGCAATTTATGACGCATTGGTTCGTATGGCGCAATCATTTTCAATGCAGCTTCCACTCATCGATGGCCATGGAAACTTTGGTTCACTCGATGCAGGCCCTGCCGCCATGCGTTACACAGAAGCACGTCTTGCATCCGCTGCGATGTCGATGGTGGCAGAGGCAGATGAGAACACAGTCGACTTTGGCCCTAACTACGACGGTCAACTTGCTGAGCCTCTTGTGCTTCCAGCAGCATTTCCAAATCTGCTTGTAAACGGCGGTTCAGGAATTGCCGTGGGTATGGCAACGAATATGGCGCCACATAACCTTGGTGAAGTAATTGCTGCAACGAAGTTTCTGATTGACAACCCCAAGGCAACGCTGAATCAATTGATGAAACATATGCCTGCTCCAGATTTCCCAACAGGTGGAGAAATTGTTGGGCTTGAAGGCGTGCGCGAGGCATATGCAACCGGTAAGGGTTCATTTAAAATCCGCGCATCTGTTGAAATCTCTAAGGTCACATCCCGCAAGATGGGCCTTGTCATCCGAGAGCTTCCCTTTAACGTGGGACCTGAGAAGATTGTTGAACGTATTGCAGATCTTGCAAAGGCAAAGAAGATTCAAGGCATCTCAGACATCATCGATCTCACCGATGGTCAGACGGGCACCAACGTTGTCATCGAGCTCAAGAATGGTTTTGAACCTGAAGATGTCCTAGAAAAGCTCTTCAAACTCACACCAATGGAAGATGCCTTTGCTATCAACGCTGTTGCACTCGTTAAGGGCAAGCCACAGACGCTAGGCCTTAAGGAACTCTTGCAGGTCTTTATCGATCATCGCATCGAAGTTGTGCGTCGCCGCTCAGAATTTCGTAAGGCAAAGGCAGAAGATCGCCTCTCACTCGTTGATGGCCTACTTAAAGCGATTATCGATATCGATAAGGTCATCAAGATCATTCGCGGCAGCGATGATGCAGCAGCAGCAAAAGAGAAGTTGATTAAGGATTTCAAACTCAACGACGAACAAGCCACCTACATCCTGGATATGCCACTTCGCCGCCTGACAAAGATGAGCAAGCTTGAACTTGAAACAGAGTCAAAAGAGCTCAAGGCAATCATTGCAGCCCTTGCAACTCTGCTGAAGAATGAAGATGCGATCCGCAAGCAGGTCTCTGATGAGCTCACTGCTGTATCGAAATCATTTGCAGTTCCTCGCCGTACTCGTATCGGCAAAGAGTAGTTACTTAGGCAGTAGTACTGCCGTTCCCTTTTCATGGGAGAGAAATTCCAGTGTGTGGTTCGGAAGCGCCTTTGCAAACTCATGCGCCATATCTTTCTCACCATCACGGCCTGCATCATCGATCACAACAATGGCGCGAGGGCTTAGCTTTGTAACGCACTCAGCAATGGCTGGGTGGCGAGCCTTGGGATTCTTCGATCCTGGAGGGCCATCGACGAAGAGAAGATCAATAGATGAAATATCGCCTAATTTTGATAGGTCATACCAATCCACACCTGATGAGTGCGGCCTAAGAGGTGCAATGCGGATATCAACGTTGGTGATGCCGTGAGATGTAAGAAGTTTGGAAGTCTTTCCTGCATATTCAGCTGAGTTATCAATACTGATAACAGTTGATTGCGGAGCGCTATGCGCAAGTACCAAAGTCGACATCCCAGATCCCAAATCAAGGATGCGAGCAGGTTTAGAACTCTTGGCAAGCTCTAACAGGGTGAGCAAGACATCAGGAGATGCAGCCCAACTTCGAGTTGCTGGAATAGGTGCCTTGAGATCTAAAAGCTTGATGAGTTGGGCGTAATACTCACTCTGTCGGTAATTCTCTCTCGATGCATCACGCTCAGCTTTTGCAATGCGACGTATATCTCTTTCTGGTGAGGCTAATTTTATAAGACTGCCATTCATCCGCCTGAGCAATCGAATCTGATAGAGAACACCGATGAGAATTAATGATGAAATGAGAGTGAGATACACAGACATGGCGTGGAGTCTAGAGTGATTACAAGGTAATCGGAATACTGTGGGAAGATACGCCAAATGATTGCCACTACCGCTCTTGAACTCCGTGCTGGAGCGCGCCTTTTAGTTTCAGGCGTGAATGTGCGCATCAATCATGGCGACCGTATTGGATTCGTTGGCCGCAATGGCGCCGGCAAATCAACTCTTGCCAAGGTCCTTGCCGGTGAAAATCTTCCTGCAGGTGGAGGCGTTCAGCGCACAGGAAAGATTGGCTATCTCCCCCAGGATCCGCGCACAGGTGAAGATCAAGGAACGGCGCTCGATCGCATCCTGTCTGCTCGCGACCTCGATCAAATTGCAGCGCGCATGACACAAGTAGAACAAGAGATGGCAACGACAGAAGGTGCCGAACTTGAAAAAGCACTTGATCGATACACACGCGTTGATGCAGAGTTCTCAGCTGCCGGCGGATATGCAGCAACATCTGAAGCAGAGGCAATTGCAACTTCTCTTGGCGTCACAGAAGCCGTCTTTCATAACCAGCTCGACACACTCTCAGGTGGTCAGCGCCGTCGTATTGAACTCGCTCGCATCCTCTTCTCAGGGGCAGAAACTCTCCTTCTCGATGAGCCAACAAACCACCTTGATGCCGACTCCATTATTTGGCTACGTAACTACCTGATCAACTATTCAGGTGGACTTGTCATCATCTCCCACGATGTGAACTTGATTGAAACAGTTGTGAATAAAGTCTTTTATATCGATGGAAACCGAAATGTCATCGATGTCTATAACATGGGCTGGAAGCAATACCTCTTGCAGCGCGAGCAAGATGAGCATCGCCGTAAGAAAGAGCGCGCCAATGCTGAGAAGAAAGCTGAAATCTTGCAGAAGCAGGGCGAGCGAATGCGCGCAAAGGCTTCAAAGGCAACAGCTGCTCAAGGCATGTTACGTCGTGCTGAAAAACTTCGCTCATCTCTTGAAGATGTCCGTGTCAGCGACAAAGTGGCAAAACTTCGTTTTCCAACTCCTGCTCCTTGTGGCAAGACTCCCCTTTCAGGTGAAGAGCTTTCAAAGAACTACGGTTCCCTTGAAATCTTTACCGATGTCTCATGCGTGATTGATAAGGGCTCTCGCGTTGTTATCTTGGGACTAAACGGTGCTGGAAAGACAACACTTCTTAAAATTCTTGCCAACCAACTTGAATCCGACACAGGAAAAGTTGAACATGGCCATGGTCTCAAACTCGGTTACTACGCCCAGGAACATGAAATGCTTGATTTTGATCGCACAATTCTGGAAAACATGATGTCTTCCAAAGATGACCTGCGCGAACCAGAAGCCCGTAACGTTCTTGGTTCATTCTTATTCGTTGGCGATGATGTCCATAAGCCAGTTAAGGTCTTATCTGGTGGCGAAAGAACTCGTTTAGCACTCGCTACTTTGGTTGTATCTGCCGCAAACGTTCTTTTGCTAGATGAGCCAACAAACAACTTAGATCCCGCATCACGTGAAGAGATCCTTGGAGCTCTTGGTGAATATCAAGGCGCAGTAATCATGGTCTCTCACGATGAAGGCGCCGTTCAGGCCCTTAAGCCTGAACGCGTGATCTTGCTGCCTGATGGCGATGAAGATATTTGGAAAGATGAATACTTCGATCTAGTTTCTATTGATTAGAACCTGATTAAAGCCAAATAAGTTAAGCGTCGATCCGATCACGATCGATTTCAGCCGTTGAGATAAATTCTTTACGTGGCGCAACATCGTTACCCATTAGAAGCTCGAACATTGCCTCTGCTGCTGCGGCATCTTTGATTGTGATGCGGCGTAGGGTGCGCGCTGCTGGGTCCATGGTGGTCTCACGAAGTTGATCAGCATCCATTTCACCCAAGCCTTTATAGCGCTGAATTGGTTCTTTCCACTTCTTGCCTGCCTTTTTAAATTCAGCAGTTAACTTCTTCATCTCATCATCTGAGTATGTGTAGATGTACTCGCCCTTTTTGCCGCCGCTACCCATTAGCTCGATGCGGTGAAGTGGTGGAATCGCAGCAAAGACGCGACCGTCATCGATCATCGGCTTCATGTAGCGATAGAGAAGAGTTAATAGCAAGCAACGAATATGCGCACCATCAACGTCCGCATCGGACATCAAGATTATGCGGCCGTAGCGAGCATCGGCTAGTTCAAATGATTTACCGGAACCGGCGCCGATTACCTGAATGATTGATGCGCATTCAGAGTTATCTAGCATCTGTGAAAGCGATGCCTTTTGTACGTTAAGGATCTTGCCGCGAATAGGCAGGATCGCTTGGAATTCGGAGTTACGCGCTGCCTTGGTGGTACCAAGTGCGGAGTCACCTTCTACGATCAGAAGTTCGGTACGAGTTACATCTTCAGAACGGCAATCAGAGAGCTTGGTTGGAAGCGCAGATGATTCGAGGGCGTTCTTACGGCGCTGTAGATCTTTATGAGTTCGTGCAGAAATGCGTGTGCGTGATGCCGCAGCAACTTTCTCGAGAATCAATCGGCCATTGGCCTTATCGATACGACGAGTTGTGTTGAAGAATTCTTTCATCTTGTCGGCAACTACTGCAGAGACGATACGTGTTGCAGCCGCTGTGCCGAGAACTTCTTTGGTCTGTCCTTCAAACTGTGGTTCAGACATACGCACTGTGATGACGGCGGTGAGGCCTTCCATGATGTCATCTTTGATTACATCAGCTTCGTTCTTCTTCAGAGTGCCGGTGCTACGAAGTGATTCGTTAAACGCTTTGGTGATCGCGCGCTCGAAACCTTGAACGTGGGTTCCACCCTTTGGGGTAGAGATGATATTTACGAAGGAGTGAACGGTGGCATCAAAGCCATCACCCCACTTCATCGCAATATCTACTTCCATATCGCGTTCTACTTCAGTTGAAACCATGTGGCCTTTATCGTCAAGGACTGGAACAGTCTCTTGATAGTGACCGGTGCCATAAATACGAATTACTTCACCTACTGGTTGATCAGGCTGTAAGAATTCGCAGAACTCGGAGATTCCGCCCTTGTGATAGAAAGTCTGAGTTGTTACAGCTTTGGTGCGATTGTCATTAACAATCAGCGTTAAGCCTGGAACTAAGAATGAGGTCTGACGTGCGCGAGCGTAAACTTCTTCGATATCAAGTGATGCTTCCTTTAAGAAGATCTGGCGATCTGCCCACCACTTGATGCGCGTGCCTGTAACTTTTGCCGAAACTTTTCCGATTGTACGAAGTCCTGATTGTGGTGTGAACTCTGCCTTTGGGCCTTCGCCATCGAAGATGCCGGCAACGCCGCGCTTAAATGACATCCAGTAAATTTTGCCGTTGCGATCTACTTCTGCATCAAGACGTTCGGCAAGTGCGTTTACAACTGATGCGCCAACGCCATGCAAGCCGCCAGATGCAGCGTATGAACCGCCACCAAATTTTCCACCTGCGTGCAGCTTTGTAAGAACAACTTCAACGCCGGTTAAACCAGTCTTTGGTTCTTTATCAACTGGAATACCGCGACCATCATCGTGTACTTCAATGGAACCATCTGCCGCTAAATTAATTTCAATCTTCTTGCAATGGCCAGCAAGTGATTCATCTACTGAGTTATCGATAATTTCCCAGAGACAGTGCATGAGCCCGCGTGAATCGGTAGAACCGATATACATACCTGGGCGTTTACGAACCGCATCAAGTCCTTCAAGGACTGCCAGGTCTTTGGCGGTATAGGAATCTTCGGCGTCGCCTACAGCGGTGAGATCGAGTTGATCTCCAGCATCTTTAGAATTCTTGGCGGCCACGGAGGCAAAGGTTATCGGCGTAGTTGCAAGGATCTTGCGTTAACGCGCCGTAATAGTCTCAAATATTGGTAAATCCCCCATATCTAGGGAAATACGGTGAATTGCAACGCAAAAGTAACAATATTTCTTCATTTATTTCCTGCGGGGAATAAAGAGACATGGTTTGATGTTCCATAAGAAGTACCACTTCCCACCTAAATGAACGGAGAGCGCGATGACCGAGCAAGTAATCCTCGAATCCACACCTCTTAATGCACTTGATCGTTGCGA
>JAPLBL010000074.1 GCA_026392765.1 Actinomycetota bacterium | reverse complement strand
CGGTGTTGCTGAAGCTGATCTGACCTCACTCTTTGAGCAACTTGAATTTCGCACACTGAAAGATCGCTTGAAAGTTATCTCTGTAGCAGGTGCACAGACGCCTGCGAAGAAGGAAGCTAAATCATCAGAGCCAGAATTCTCTCTCTTTGGCTCAGATATTGACTCATCTGTTCTAACATCCGATGAGGTGAGCGCCAAGATTGGTGGGCATCAAGGTGCAATCTCGATTGCATATGAACTAGTCGATGATCAACTGCATCGCTACGCCGTTGCACTGGATAAGAAGAGTGCATTTCTTGTTCACTCATCAGAGATGGGGGAGTGGGCGAGAAACCCTGCAATTGAGAAGATTGCCCACGATGCAAAGTCTGTAGCTCGCGATAACGGGCTCACAGGAGTTGTCTTCGATACATCTCTTGCCGCATACCTTGTAAATCCTGGAGTTCGTTCACAGGAGGTCAAAGTTCTATTGGAGCGTTGGGGCGATGGCAGTCAGATAGATGAGTCTTCATCTGAACAAATACTGCTCACAACAGCATGTGCACTCTTCGGACTTCGAGATTCATTATCTAAAGAACTTAAGGAACGTGGATTAACAAAGCTCTATCACGAGCTGGAACTTCCGATTGCTGACTTATTGGCGTTGATGGAGAGCCGCGGCATTGCGGTGGATAAGAAGGGCCTAGAAACTCTAGCCACATTCTTTGATGGCGAAGTAGCGCGTGAGACCAAGATTGCCCATGATGCAGCAGGACATGAATTTAATGTGGGCTCACCTAAGCAGCTCCAAGTTGTTCTCTTTGATGAACTTGGTCTTCCCAAGACGAAGAAGATTAAGACCGGTTACACCACAGAAGCTGATGCTCTTACGTGGCTCTTTGAGAAGACTTCGCACCCAGTTCTTGCCGCCCTTCTTCGCATTCGTGAGACAAAGAAGCTTGCAACGACTATTGAAGGCTTACTCGCTGAAATTCAAAAGGATAAGCGAATCCATACCCACTTTGCACAGACAGTTGCAGCAACTGGGCGCTTGTCATCTGTGGGACCAAACTTGCAGAACATTCCCGTGCGCACAGAAGAGGGGCGCAAAATTCGTGGGTGCTTCATTGCAGGTAGTGGCTATGACGCACTTCTGACAGCAGATTACAGTCAGATTGAGATGCGCATCATGGCTCACCTATCTCATGATGAACATCTACTGAAAGCATTTGAATCAGGGGAGGATCTTCACGCAACAGTTGCTGCAGAAGTCTTTGGGGTGAAAGCTGCAGATGTTGACCCTGAGATGCGCCGCCAGATTAAGGCGATGTCCTATGGGCTTGCTTACGGTCTGAGTTCTTATGGACTAGCTGTGCAGCTTGATCTGACTCCTCCTGCAGCACAAGATTTGATGGATAGATACTTCGAACGCTTCGGTGGCATTCGTGATTATCTCAAAACTGTTGTCGATGATGCACGCAAAGTTGGTTACACAGAAACTGTTATGGGTCGCCGCCGCTACCTTCCCGATCTCATGCATGACAATCGTCAGAGACGTGAGGTTGCAGAGCGCATGGCACTCAACGCTCCAATCCAAGGATCTGCTGCAGACATCATCAAGCAGGCGATGCTTAATGTGCAGGGAGCACTGGTTGCCGGTAAGTATGAGTCGCGCTTGTTATTGCAGGTTCACGATGAACTTATTTTGGAAGTTAAAACTGCAGAAATAGATGCAGTCTCAGAACTTGTCCGCGAGCAGATGGGTAAGGCATATCCGCTTCGTGCACCACTGGATGTCTCAGTAGGTGTTGGAAAGAGTTGGAACGAAGCTGCTCACTAGGTAGTTGTGGGGGAGTTATCTTTCATCGCTGCGAGATCTTCTTCATCTGTAGGAATTCGATCTGCTGCTATCAGTCGTGATTTACCGAGTGCGAGAATTATGTATCCGATACCGATGCATGCTGTCGTGATTGAGAGTGCGATAGTGGGAGATAGTTTTTCTGAGATAACTCCTCCAAATGCTGAACCAATAGACATCAACGTACCTTCAACGGTCCAGAGCCAACCCATCATCGCGGTTGGAGAACCTTGAGGTCGGATCGCCTCCATAACTTCCCAATAGAAGACCATGATTGCTCCACCGAGAAGTCCTAGTAGTGCAGCCGCAATGACCATTGTCCAACCTGGATGGGTGAGCACCATAGGAATTGATGCAAAGAACCAGACGCCATATGTTCTGCGCATTGCACGCAGTGAGGAAGTTCGCTTAGAGACGAGCCCTGCAAGTAATCCTCCAATAATGTTTGCAAGGCCCATAGCGGTAAATATCCACGCGGTCATATAGGGGACTTTTTCAATTGTTGTAAATGCAGGTACTGCCACATCAAAGACGCCCCAACCAAATCCAAGGAAACATCCTTCAATCATGAGCAGTCGCAGAGGCTTATGGCGCCAGAGTGGTTGGTAATCTGCAGACTTCTTTTCAGGGATCCAGCTCCGTGAAACTTTTGTGAGCGCAAGTGCTCCGCCACCTAAGAGCATGAGACCGCCACAAATGTTCAGTGGTAGAGATGGGCGAGATGAGAGAGCGAGAGATGTCGCAATAACTGGACCAACAACGCCTGCCGCACTCATGATTGCGGTATCCATCGCATAGGCGGTGCGCAGATAATTATCGGGAACGATAATCTTCCAAAGAGGGCGTACGGATAAGTTAATTGGGGGAGCGCTCAAGCCCATGACAAATGCAAAAATCAGCATCAATGGTTTTGATTCCATTGCATTGAGTGCAAAGGCCATTCCTGCATATGCTGGAACCATGATTCGCAGCGGCCACGTTTGACCATACTTATCCATAATGGAGCCACGGATACCGGCAGTAAGGGAACCCGCTGCTGCATTGAGTCCGATTGCAAAACCGGCAAAGGCGATGGATCCAGTTGCCTGCTCGGCTTTAAAGAAGATCGATAATCCGACCATTCCGTATGCAACGCGAGCTGGGAAGCAGGCAAGAAGAAGGCCCCATACATTGGGAAAACGGAATAACTCCATATAGCGCTTCATTGCACCGCAATCCTATGTGCAGTCCTTCATTTCTATGCGGGGATTTGCCTGTAAATCACCCCCACCAATACTCTTAGCCTCCCGATTCACCTGAAGCGGGAAAAATTTCATAGTCCTATCCCTACTACTTTCTATCCCTACGGAGCATCTTGACTACACAAATTGCAATAAATGACATTGGTTCAGCGGAAGATTTTCTAGCCGCAATTGAAGGAACAATCAGAAATTTCAGTGACGGAGACCTCGTCATTGGCACAGTCGTTCAAATTGATCGCGAAGAAGTACTCCTAGACGTCGGTTACAAGACTGAAGGCGTAATTCCATCACGCGAACTCTCTATCCGCCACGATGCAGATCCAAATGACATCGTTAAGGTTGGAGATAAAGTTGAAGCGCTTGTTCTTCAGAAGGAAGATAAAGAAGGACGCCTAATTCTCTCTAAGAAGCGTGCTCAGTATGAGCGTGCATGGGGCGAAATCGAAGGCAAGAAGGAACGCGATGAAGTTGTCATCGGAACAGTTATTGAAGTTGTTAAGGGAGGACTTATCGTCGACATCGGATTGCGCGGCTTCTTGCCAGCATCCCTCGTTGAAATGCGTCGCGTTCGTGATCTCACTCCTTACATCGGTAAGCAGGTCGAGGCTCGCATCATCGAGCTCGATAAGAATCGCAACAATGTTGTGCTTTCACGTCGCGCATTCCTTGAGCAGACGCAGTCACAGTCACGTACTGAATTCTTGAATCAGCTCCAAAAGGGTCAGGTTCGCTCAGGCGTTGTCTCTTCAATCGTTAACTTCGGTGCATTCGTTGACCTTGGTGGCGTTGATGGTCTCGTTCACGTTTCAGAGCTTTCATGGAAGCACATCGATCACCCAGGTGAAGTTGTTGAAGTAGGCGATGAAGTAACTGTTGAGGTTCTTGAAGTTGATTTCGAGCGTGAGCGTGTCTCACTCTCACTCAAGGCAACACAGGAAGATCCATGGCAGGCATTTGCTCGTACTCACACAATTAACACTGTTGTGCCAGGTGTCGTAACAAAGCTTGTTCCATTCGGTGCTTTTATTCGTGTTCACGAAGGAATTGAAGGACTTGTTCACATCTCAGAGTTGGCAGAACGCCACGTTGAGATCCCAGAGCAGGTTGTTGCTGTAGATGAAGAACTCTTCGTCAAGATCATCGATATCGATCTTGAGCGTCGCCGCATCTCACTCTCATTGAAGCAAGCTAATGAAGGACATGAAGTCGAGATTGAAGCATTCGATCCAACACAGTACGGAATGTCTGCTCGTTACGATGCTGAAGGAAACTTCATCTATCCAGAAGGTTTCGATCCTGATACTCAGGAATGGAAGCCAGGATATGACACACAGCGCGAGGAGTGGGAGCGTCAATACGCTGTTGCTCAGGAGCGCTTCATGGCTCACAAGAAGCAGAAGTCTGAAGCAAAGGTCGCTGAAGAAGCAGCTGTTGTAGCAGAAGAAGCAGTTGTAGCTGAATAAGTAATTACTAAAGAGGGACTCATTCGGGTCGCGAGCTGATATTTCACTCGCACACCCCGCATGGGTCCCTTTTTAATTACCACAAAGGTAGAGTTAAGACATGTTGGTTGTAGCGCTCACAGGTGGAATTGGTTCGGGTAAATCAACCGCTGCGCAGAACTTTGCAGAACTTGGCGCACTTGTTATTGATGCAGATCAGTTAGCGCGTATGGCTATCGAACGAGGCACAGATGGATTTGCAGATGTGCTGCTTCGCTTTGGGGATGAAGTCATCCTTAATGGAGATATCGATCGAAAGAAGCTAGCTGAGATTGTCTTCAGTGATGAGAAAGCCCGAAAAGATCTTGAAGCGATAGTCCATCCGCGTGTGCAAGCACTCTTTGCCCAAGCGGTTGCAGATCTTGAACATGATGACATTTTGATTTATGAGATTCCGCTCCTTGTTGAGACAGGGGCTGCAGAGAAATTTGATTACGTTGTCACTGTCGAGTCCGATATCGAACTACGTAAGGCGCGCCTTCTTAAGAAGGGGCTCTATATCTCACAGATTGAAAAGCGAATGGCTTCTCAGGCAAGTGAAGAGGCCCGCACGGCTATTGCTGATGCCGTTATCCGTAACGATGGCGATGAGGATTCCCTGCTGCGTCAGGTGGAAAATCTCTGGGAGAGCGTTCTTCTACCGCAATCGCTAGGCTAACCAGGTGCGCCCAGTAACCGATCTTCAGCGAAAGGTCGCACCCTTCCAGGTCATCAGTGATTATGTCCCAGCAGGAGATCAGCCTGCTGCGATTGAAGAGATTACCCGCCGTATCAATGCAGGTGAGCAGGATGTTGTTCTTCTAGGCGCTACGGGAACAGGAAAATCTGCAACGACTGCTTGGTTGATTGAACGTCTGCAGCGCCCCACCTTGGTGCTAGCTCCCAATAAGACTCTTGCGGCTCAGCTTGCCAACGAATTTCGAGAGCTACTTCCCAATAACGCCGTTGAATATTTCGTCTCTTACTACGACTACTACCAACCTGAGGCATATGTGCCACAGACAGATACATTTATTGAGAAGGATTCCAGTGTTAATGATGAAGTAGAGCGTTTGCGCCACTCAGCCACCAACTCACTTCTGACACGGCGCGATGTGATCGTTGTAGCAACCGTGTCATGTATTTATGGCCTTGGCACACCACAGGAGTACATCGATCGCATGATTCGCCTCAAGGTGGGCGATGAGATTGAACGCAATGTTCTGCTTCGTAAGTTTGTTGATGTTCAATACAAGCGTAACGATATGGCCTTTGAGCGGGGCACATTCCGCGTGCGTGGGGATACCGTTGAAATTATCCCTATGTATGAAGAGTTGGCTGTGCGCATTGAGATGTTTGGTGATGAGATTGAGAAGATTATGACACTCAATCCACTCACAGGTGAGATTGTCCGTGATGAAGAAGAGATCTATATCTTTCCAGCTACCCACTACGCAGCAGGTCCTGAAACAATGAAGCGAGCCATGGGCGAGATTGAAGATGAGTTGCAGGTTCAACTGAACCTCTTTAAGAAGCAGGGAAAGTTATTGGAAGAACAGCGCCTGCGTATGCGCACGACCTTTGATTTAGAGATGATGCAGCAACTGGGGTTCTGTTCAGGTATTGAGAACTATTCACGTCATCTTGATGGTCGTGACCCTGGTTCTGCTCCTAACTGTCTGTTGGATTACTTCCCGGAAGATTTCCTTGTTGTCATCGATGAAAGCCACGTTACTGTGCCTCAGATTGGTGCGATGTACGAGGGAGATGCATCCCGTAAGCGCACATTGGTGGAGCATGGTTTCCGTCTACCGAGTGCACTCGATAACCGCCCGCTGAGATGGCCAGAGTTCTTGGATCGAACTGGCCAGACTATTTATCTCTCGGCAACGCCAGGTAAGTATGAGATGGCAAAGGTAGATGGAGATGTGGTGGAGCAGGTCATCCGCCCAACAGGCCTTGTCGATCCTCAGATAGTTGTGAAGCCTATTAAGGGCCAGATTGATGATCTCTTGCATGAAATCAACATTCGAGCAGAACGCAATGAGCGAGTACTTGTGACAACGCTGACGAAGAAGATGTCTGAGGATTTAACTGATTACCTGCAAGAGAAAGGTGTGCGAGTTCGCTATCTGCACTCCGAGGTCGACACATTGCGCCGCGTTGAACTTCTACGTGAGCTTCGCAGCGGTGAATACGATGTCTTAATTGGTATCAACTTGCTTCGTGAAGGTTTGGATCTTCCTGAAGTTTCCCTCGTTGCAATTCTCGATGCAGATAAAGAGGGCTTCCTTCGTTCTGCTACATCACTTATTCAGACCATTGGCCGCGCTGCGAGAAATGTTTCCGGTGAAGTTCATATGTATGCAGACAATATGACTGCGTCGATGGCGAAGGCGATTGATGAAACCAATCGACGTCGTGCTAAGCAGGTGGCATATAACCTCGAACGTGGCGTGGACCCTCAGCCTCTTCGAAAGAAGATTTCAGATATTACAGATCTCATCGCCCAAGAGAGCGATGACACTGATGACATCATGGCAACACTGAAGGGCAAGAAATCTGGCTCTGCCCTGCCATTCGCTTCTAAATCCACGGACTCTATGCCGCGCCAAGAACTGATTGCGTTGATAGGCTCCCTCACCGAACAGATGCGCAGTGCAGCTGATGAACTCGCTTTCGAACTCGCTGGACGACTGCGAGATGAGTTGAAGGATTTAAAGCGCGAACTTCGCGGAATGGATGAGGCCGGTACATGAGCATCGATAAGTTAGTAGTTCGTGGAGCACGCGAACATAATCTTAAAGATGTCTCGATCGAGCTTCCTCGTGATGCGCTGATTGTCTTTACTGGTCTTTCTGGTTCAGGTAAATCAAGCCTTGCATTCGACACCATCTTTGCTGAAGGACAACGTCGCTATGTGGAATCCCTTTCTGCATATGCGCGTCAATTCTTGGGGCAGATGGATAAGCCTGATGTTGATTTCATTGAAGGTCTCTCACCTGCAGTCTCTATTGATCAGAAGTCCACTAACCGAAACCCACGTTCAACGGTGGGAACTATTACTGAGGTCTATGACTATTTCCGTCTGCTCTTTGCTCGCGCAGGTCGACCACACTGTCCTGAGTGCGGCAAGGCAGTCTCTCGCCAGAGTCCGCAGCAGATTGTGGATCAGATTCTGACAATGCCAGCGACTACAAAGTTTCAGATTCTTGCTCCCGTCATTCGTGAACGTAAAGGTGAATTTGTCGATCTCTTTGCAGAGCTAGTCACACAGGGCTATTCACGTGCTCGCGTTGATGGGGAAACCATTCAACTTACTGAACCACCAAAGCTCAAAAAACAAGAGAAGCACACTATTGAAGTGGTCATTGATCGCCTGACTGCAAAAGCAGAGAGCAAGTCACGTCTGACAGATTCCATCGAGACTGCTCTGCGTTTAGGTAATGGTCTTGTTCTTCTAGATTTTGTCGATGCCAAAACTGGCGAGAAGGAACATACCTATAGCGAGCACCTTGCATGCCACGATTGCAATCTCTCCTTTGAAGAGCTTGAACCACGGTCTTTCTCATTTAACTCACCTTTTGGTGCATGTGCTGAATGTTCAGGAATTGGAACAAAGCTTGAGGTTGATGAAGATTTGATCATCCCTGATGATTCCATCTCTATTAATGAAGGCGCCATCGCTCCATGGGCTGGGGGACAATCCTCGGAATACTTCCTGCGTCTACTTGAAGCGTTAGCAACTGAACTTAAATTCTCGATGGATAACCCATGGAAGAAGCTTTCCGTTAAAGCTAAGGAAGCGATCATCAATGGCTTTGATTATGAAGTGCATGTTAAATATAAGAATCGTTATGGCCGGGTGCGTAATTACTCCACAGGCTTTGAAGGTGTAGTTCCCTTTATCCATCGCCGTCATAGCGAGACTGATAGCGATTACAGCCGCGATAAGTACGAGGCCTATATGCGCGAGACTCCATGTCCTGTATGTAAGGGAGCAAGGCTTAAGCCTGAAGTATTGGCTGTAACTCTCGGTGGTAAGAGCATTGCTGGGGTGTGCGCACTCTCTATCGATGATTGCGCAACATTCTTGAAGCAAGTAACCCTGAATAAGCGTGAGGCACAAATTGCAGAGCGTGTGATGAAGGAAGTCCATGCACGTCTTGGGTTCCTGCTCGATGTTGGCCTTGATTACCTTTCACTTGATCGCCCTGCAGCAACGCTTTCGGGTGGTGAAGCACAACGTATTCGTCTTGCCACTCAGATTGGTTCAGGGTTAGTCGGTGTTCTCTATGTCCTGGATGAGCCATCTATTGGTCTGCATCAGCGTGATAACCGACGTTTGATTGAGACTCTGACGCGTCTGCGCGATCTTGGAAACACCCTCATTGTTGTTGAGCATGATGAGGAAACTATTCGCACAGCCGACTGGGTTGTCGATATTGGACCCGGTGCCGGTGAACACGGTGGCAAAGTTGTTGTCTCAGGTTCCTATGAAGAACTTATTGCATCAAAGGAATCTATTACAGGTGCTTACCTATCTGGACGTAAATCAATTGAGATTCCAAAGACGCGCAGACCTGTTGATCTCAAGCGCCAACTTGTTATTAAGGGTGCGAAAGAGAATAACCTCAAAGACATTGAAGTCTCTATTCCTCTCGGTCTCTTTGTATCCGTCACAGGTGTTTCGGGCTCTGGTAAATCAACGCTGGTCAATGACATTCTCTATACAACTCTTGCCAACAAACTCAACGGTGCACGTTTGGTGCCGGGTCGCCACAGAACTGTGACGGGTATCGATCAACTCGACAAAGTTGTGCATGTGGATCAATCACCGATTGGTCGCACACCACGTTCTAACCCTGCTACTTATACGGGTGTATTCGATAAAGTCCGTGCGCTCTTTGCTGAGACAACAGAGGCAAAGGTTCGTGGTTACCAGCAAGGGCGCTTCTCCTTTAACGTCAAAGGCGGACGCTGTGAAAACTGTTCAGGCGATGGAACCATCACGATTGAGATGAACTTCCTGCCTGATGTCTATGTTCCTTGCGAAGTGTGTCACGGTGCTCGTTATAACCGCGAGACTTTAGAGGTTCACTACAAGGGCAAGACGATTGCTCAAGTGCTCGATATGCCTATCGAAATTGCTCATACATTCTTTGAATCAGTGCCAACGATTGCTCGCTACCTGAAGACTCTCTGCGATGTGGGGCTTGGATATGTGCGCTTAGGACAGTCAGCACCCACTCTGTCAGGTGGAGAAGCGCAGCGCGTGAAGCTTGCTACCGAACTTCAGCGTCGATCAACTGGCCGTACCATCTATGTTCTAGATGAACCCACAACTGGTCTGCACTTTGAAGATGTGAATAAACTTTTGGGTGTTCTAAAGCGCCTAGTGGAATCAGGAAATACAGTGATCGTGATTGAGCATAATCTCGATGTCATTAAGTCATCTGACTGGGTCATCGATATGGGTCCTGAAGGTGGATTCCGTGGGGGATTAGTTGTTGCCGAGGGAACTCCTGAAGAGGTAGCAAAGGTGAAGGCAAGTTATACAGGCCAATACCTAGCTGAAATTCTTGCGACTAATCGTGCAGCAACTGCCACAAAGACTGCTCCACGTAAAACTGCACAAAAGAAGTAGCTATGGCAGAGCCATCCTCATATCGTCCTAAGGAGATTCCGGAGGAGCCTGGGGTATATCGCTTCTATAACGGCAGTGACAAAGTTATTTATGTGGGTAAGGCAAAGAATCTCAAGAATCGTCTGACAACCTATTTTGGTTCCAACCTTGCACAGAAGACCTATCGCATGGTGCATGAGGCTGTTCGTGTTGATTGGACGATTGTTGGAACAGAGTTAGAGGCGCTGGCGCTGGAATTCTCGTGGATTAAGCAGTATCACCCAACATATAACGTGCAATTTAAGGACGATAAGTCGTATCCGTATCTTGCCATCTCTATGGCAGATGAATTCCCTCGGATCTTCATTACCCGTAAAGAGAAGAGACCGGGACTTAAGTATTTTGGTCCCTATACAAATGCGTGGGCGCTACGCAATACCTATGAAGTTCTCTTGAAAGTCTTTCCTGTGCGCTCATGTAGTGCTGGCAATTTCCAGCGGGCTCAACGCACCAAGCGTCAATGTTTATTGGGTGATATTGGAAAGTGCGCAGCACCCTGTGTTGGTTGGGTAACACCTGATGAGCATCGCGAGATTGCAGTAAAGCTCGATGCATTTATGGAGAAAGGTATGGAGAATCTTCTTCCTACCTTGCGCGCTGAGATGGAAGGGGCATCTGAGCGTGAAGAGTTTGAGCGAGCTGCCAGACTTCGCGATCAGATTGAATCATTCGAAAAAGCTCAACGCTCTACCCAAGGGAATCTCTCAGATGAGCTCGATGGTGATTTCATCTCACTGCATGAAGAGGGTTTGCATGCAGCAGGCTCTATCTTCATGGTGCGACGAGGATCGATTAAGGGATCTCGCTCATGGATTGTCGACCAAGAACGAGCTCTTGAAGGCGATGATCAGATTGGTTCCCTCTTCTTCTCTATCTATAGCCAGAGTGCACCGGCAGATATTCCGTCAGAGGTTTTTGTTAATCACGAACCAGTAGATCGAGTGGCGTTGGAGGAGTGGTTGACCTCGCTGCGAGGAGCCAAGGTATCTATCAAAGTTCCACAGCGCGGTGAGAAAGTTGAACTCCTGCAGACCGTGGAACGCAATGCACATTACGCACTCGTTCAATATTTGAGTAAGCGAGCCACCGATGCCGCGGTCTCCGGGAAGGCTCTGTTGGAGCTTGAAGAGGAGCTACAGCTCTCACGTACTCCGCTTCGCATTGAATGTTATGACATCTCCAATATCTCGGGCACATCGGTAGTGGCTTCTATGGTTGTCTTTGAAGATGGTCTTGCGAAGAAGAGTGAATATCGCAGATTTATTATTGATACAGATACAGCGCAAGACGACACCCGTGCTATGCATCAAGTCATTACTCGTCGGATGAAGCGCCTTCTGGCCGATCGCACAGTGAATCAAAGTGAAGTGGCTGAAACTGGTGGAAAGCTCAGTAAGTTTGCATACCCTCCTCAACTCATTGTGGTCGATGGTGGCGCACCACAAGTTGCTGCAGCCCAACGTGCGCTGGATGAACTTGGGATCACTGATGTTGCGCTCTGCGGCTTAGCAAAGAGATTGGAAGAGGTCTGGATGCCGGGGGATAAGGATCCACTGATCTTGCCTCGCACATCAGAAGGTATGTATTTACTGCAGCGCATCCGAGATGAAGCACATCGATTTGCAATTACATTCCATAGGTCGCGTCGCTCTAAGGTGATGCTTGAATCTCTTCTTGATGAAATCCCACAGTTGGGCGAAACGCGGCGCGCAGCGCTACTGGATCGCTTTGGCTCAGTGACAGCAATGCGTAAGGCCAGTGCAGAAGAACTTGCCTCGACTCCAGGCATTGGAGCAACAATTGCAGCAATCATCTTTGGCCATCTTCAAAACCTCTCACAATCAGGTGTTGATATGGCCACCGGCGAGATACTTGACAGCTAAGGCAGAATATTGACTATGGCGACACAAGAGTTACTCATACTCACCGGAATGTCTGGTGCTGGGCGTTCTACGGTTGCCCATGCGCTTGAAGATTTGGGTTGGTATGTAGTCGACAATCTTCCTCCGGCACTTCTGCCACAACTTGCCGAACAGAGCTTGGATACTCATGCAGCGCTAGCCGTTGTTGTCGATGTTCGTGGAGGCAAGTTCTTTGATGAACTCAATAGCGCCCTTTCACAACTCAAAGGTGCGGCAACTCCATATCGCCTTCTCTTTCTCGATGCGACAGATCAAGCTCTTGTGCAACGATTTGAATCAACACGTCGCCCGCATCCATTGCAGGGCAAAGATCGGATTGTTGATGGAATAGAAAGAGAACGTGCAAAGCTTGAGGAGATTCGTGCCCAGGCAGATGTGGTAATCGATACATCTAATTTGAATGTGCACCAACTTGAGAAGAGAACTTCAGAGATTTTCGCAGCAGGAATGCTGCCCTCACTTCGCGTGAATGTTCTCTCCTTTGGATATAAATATGGAATCCCCGTAGATGCTGACCTTGTTCTAGATTGTCGCTTCATTCCTAACCCACATTGGATTCCAGAGCTACGTCCTATGAACGGTCTCGATAAACCTGTCTCAGAGAAAGTCTTAGGCAGCGAAGGTGTGGAAGATTTTGTGAAGAGTTATGTCTCTGTGGTTCATAAGATGATTCCTGGATATTTCCGTGAAGGCAAGAAATATGTCACGATTGCAATTGGCTGCACTGGTGGCAAACATAGATCAGTTGCGATTGCTGAGGAGATTGCTCGCCAGTTGAGTACCTCATCGAAAGATCTTGAAATCACGGCACATGCAACCCATCGTGATGTAGGACGGGAATGAGTTCTGATAGAAAAGTTGTAGCACTCGGTGGTGGCCACGGTTTGGCTGCAACTCTCACTGCACTGCGTAGCTTGACTTCAAACATTACGGCGATAGTTACTGTTGCCGATAACGGTGGGTCGAGTGGAAGACTGCGACAGGAATTTCCAATCCTGCCTCCTGGTGATTTACGGATGGCACTGGCAGCCCTGTGTAGCGATGATGAGTGGGGACGTAGTTGGGCTGAAATCATGCAGTATCGCTTCACAAGTGAAGGCGATCTCAATGGCCATGCAGTTGGAAACCTACTGCTTGCAGCGCTGTGGGATAGGGATGAAGACACTGTTGCGGGACTTGATCGCGTGGGAGCCCTCTTGAAAGTTATCGGTCGCGTATTGCCTATGTCATCGCAGCCGCTGGATATTGAAGCCACCTTTGAAAATTCGATAGGCACGAAGATTGTTCGAGGACAGGCAGAAGTAGCAACAACAAAGGGTCGCTTGAAAACTCTTCGTATCATTCCTGAAAATCCTCATGCATATCCTGAGGCACTTGCTGCAATTGCGGATGCGCAATGGATAACGATGGGGCCAGGTTCTTGGTTCTCCAGTGTGATTCCGCACTTGTTGGTTCCATCACAAAGAGATGCGATTGTTGCATCCAAGGCAAAGAAGATACTTCTGCTCAACCTTGATACAGCAGATAAATCGGCGGGGGAGTATGCGGGCTATTCACCGCTTGAACATCTCCAGATTCTTTCGACCTATGCCCCTGGCCTGCATTTTGATTGTGTTGTTATCGATCATTCATCTGATGGAGAAAGTGAATTGCGAGAGCATCTTTCAACCCTGGGTTCAGAGTTGGTTATTGCCGATTTACGCAGTCATGGGGCGCCTTTGCATCATGATGTGAAAAAATTGGGTCAACTTTTCTCACACATAGACTCACAAATACTGGTTGGATAACCCCCATGGCAATGACTGCAGCGGTGAAAGACGAACTCAGTCGTCTCTCGGTTACCAAGCCGTGCTGCCGCAAGGCTGAAGTTTCATCCCTCCTGCGTTTTGCTGGCGGCCTACATATCGCTGCAGGCAAAGTTCTTATTGAAGTTGAATTGGATACTTCACAGAGCGCTCGTCGCCTGAAGAAAGATATTGCCGATATCTATGGCCACGATAGTGATTTGGCAGTTCTCTCATCCAGTGGGCTGCGTAAAGGCTCTCGCTATGTGGTGCGCGTTGTTGAAGCAGGAGATGCACTTGCTCGCCAGACAGGTCTGATTGATGCAAATGGTCGGCCAGTTCGCGGACTTCCTCCTCAAGTTGTTGCTGCCAATGTCTGTGATGCAGAGGCTGCATGGCGTGGTGCATTCATCGCACACGGCTCGTTGACTGAACCGGGTCGCTCATCGTCACTGGAAATTACATGCCCAGGACCTGAAGCAGCACTTGCTCTCGTTGGAGCTGCGCGTCGTCTGAATATTGTTGCTAAAGCTCGCGAAGTACGTGGTGTTGATCGTGTTGTAATTCGAGATGGCGATGCCATTGGAGTTCTACTCACACGCCTTGGAGCACATGAAAGTGTTCTTGCGTGGGAGGAACGTCGTATGCGCCGAGAAGTGCGCGCAACTGCGAATCGCCTTGCCAACTTTGATGATGCAAACTTGCGTCGATCAGCACGTGCAGCCGTTGCTGCCGCTGCTCGCGTTCAACGCGCTATGGAAATTCTTGGACCTGAGATTCCTGATCACTTGAAGGAAGCAGGAGAGCTTCGTATTTCACATGGACAGGCAAGTCTTGAAGAGCTTGGCTCTCTTGCAACTCCACCGATGACCAAGGATGCAATTGCAGGGCGTATTCGTCGCCTTCTTGCAATGGCCGATAAGAGAGCACAAGAGCTCGGCATTCCAGATACGGAAGCAGGGCTATCACCTGATTTATTGGGTGAATAAATGGTGAAGAGTGGCCCTTCGCACGCGTAGCAACTGACCAGTAGCCATCTGCAGGCTGATAGACTTTGCGACAAGCCCCCAATGTTGTGGTGTTACAGATAGCCACCTTTATGCGGGGCAATTCACTTTCTAGAAGAGGTTTTTACAATGATTAATGTCGGAATTAATGGTTTTGGACGTATTGGCCGCAACTTCTTTCGCGCAGCGCTTACCAACCCAAATATCAATATCGTAGGTATCAACGACCTTACAGATAATGCAACTCTTGCTCACCTTTTGAAGTACGACTCAATCTTGGGACGCCTCGGACTTGAAGTCTCACACACAGAGGACACCATTACTGTCGGTGGAAAGACCATCAAGGTATTTGCAGATCGCGATCCAGCAAACCTACCTTGGGGCTCAGTGAAGGCAGATATTGTTATTGAATCAACTGGTCACTTCACTAAGGCATCTGATGCCCAGAAGCACATCACAGCAGGAGCTAAGAAAGTCATTATTTCAGCACCTGCAAATGATGAAGACATCACTATCGTGATGGGCGTCAACCATGAGAAGTATGACCCAGCAAATCACCACGTTATTTCTAACGCATCGTGCACAACGAACTGCCTTGCGCCTATGGCAAAGGTTTTGGATGAGAAGTTCGGCATTGTCCGCGGTCTCATGACAACAATCCACGCATACACAAATGACCAGGTAATCCTGGACTTCCCACATAAGGATCTTCGTCGTGCTCGTGCAGCAGCTACCAACATCATTCCTAGCTCAACAGGTGCTGCAAAGGCGATCTCACTCGTTCTCCCACAGCTCAAGGGCAAGCTTGATGGCTTTGCAATGCGTGTTCCTGTTCCAACAGGGTCAGCTACTGACCTCACTGTTGAACTTGCTAAGGAAGCAACAGCTGCTGAGATCAATGCAGCGATGAAAGAAGCAGCTAACGGTTCACTCAAGGGATTCCTTACCTACACAGAAGATCCGATCGTTTCTTCAGATATCGTGACAGATCCTTCCTCTTGTATCTTCGATGCAGGTCTTACAAAAGCTATTGGAACAACAGTCAAGGTTGTCGGTTGGTATGACAACGAATGGGGCTATTCAAACCGCCTCGTTGACCTTGTTGGTTACGTAGGTAAATCTCTCTAATGTCACTGGCTGACCTAGATGTAGCAGGTAAGCGCGTTTTCTTGCGGTGCGATCTCAATGTTCCTTTGAAAGAAGGAAAGATTATAGATGATGGCCGTATTCGCGCTTCACTACCAACAATCAATGCACTGCTTGCACAAGGTGCCAGCATTGTTATTGCAGCTCATCTAGGTCGACCAAAGGGCGAAGCAAAGCCTGAGCTATCACTTGCACCAGTTGCTGTGCGACTTTCTGAACTTCTTGGAAAGCCTGTGCAATTTGCAGCAGCAATTACGGGTGCAGATGTCACAGCAAAAGCGCAAGCGCTAGGTGCCGGTGAAGTTCTTCTCCTTGAGAATATTCGCTTTAGCGCAGCTGAAACTTCGAAGGATGAAGCAGAGCGTGGAGCACTTGCCGCAGAGCTTGCAAAGCTTGCAGATTTCTATGTGGGCGATGGCTTTGGCGCAGTTCACCGTAAGCATGCATCAGTCTTTGATTTAGCAAAGCTTCTTCCACATGCAGCTGGAACACTTGTTGCAGCAGAAGTTGAAGTTCTTAAAAAACTCACCATTGACCCTGTTCGCCCCTATGGCGTGGTCCTTGGTGGTTCGAAAGTTTCAGACAAGATTGGTGTTATCGCAAACCTGCTTGGCAAAGTAGATGTCATGGCTATCGGTGGTGGAATGCTCTTCACCTTCCTTGCAGCTCAAGGAAAAGAAATTGGTTCATCCCTGGTTGAACGCGATCTCGTTGACACAGTGAGAGGCCTTATCAAGCAAGCCGAAGACTCTGGTGTAAAGCTCATTCTTCCTACAGATATCGTCGTTGCTCCAACATTTTCTGCCGATGCCACCCCAACTCTTGTGAGTGCAGATGCAATCCCTGCAGATCAGATGGGCCTTGATATTGGACCAGAGTCGGCTGCAGCTTTTGCAGCAGCGATTAAGACATGTAAGACAGTATTTTGGAATGGGCCTATGGGCGTTTTTGAGTTCCCCAACTTTGCTCATGGCACCAAAGTTGTTGCGCAAGCACTGACTGAAGTCGATGGAATTTCAGTTGTAGGTGGCGGTGATTCAGCAGCAGCTGTTCGCGCACTAGGCTTTGCAGATTCAGCATTTGGCTATATCTCAACAGGTGGGGGAGCATCCCTTGAATACCTTGAGGGTAAAGAACTTCCAGGGCTGACAGCTCTCGATCTCTAAGTTTTTTCAACAAGCACGATCAACGAAGGAGTAATACATGCGCAAGCCACTGATGGCCGGTAACTGGAAGATGAACCTCAATCACCTTGAGGCGATAGCAGTTGCACAAAAGCTTGTGTACTCACTCGATGACAAGGATTACGACGCAGTCGATGTTGCAATCCTTCCTCCATTTACCGATATTCGCTCAATTCAAACTATGGTCGATGGCGATCGCTTGCGTCTTCAATATGGTGCACAAGATCTCTCACCTGATGCATCCGGTGCTTTTACGGGTGACATCTCAGGCTCCATGCTTGCCAAGCTCGGCTGCACATTTGTTGCCATTGGCCACTCTGAACGCCGCGCAATTCATCACGAAGATGACGCTCTTGTTAATCGCAAGATTAAGGCGGCACTTGCCCATGAGCTCACACCAATTTTCTGTGTGGGAGAAGAGCTCGCTATTCGCGAATCTGGAACTCATGTCTCACATGTGATCCGTCAAGTGCGTGCTGGCCTTGAAGGTTTCCATAAGCCAGAGCTGAAGAAGATTGTTATCGCCTATGAACCAGTATGGGCAATTGGAACAGGCAAGACTGCAACACCTGAAGATGCACAAGAAGTCTGTGCTGCAATCCGTGAAGAGATTGAACAGATTGGATCTGCAGAGATTGCTGCCAATATGCGCATTCTCTACGGCGGTTCTGTGAAGTCAGCAAATATCGCTGAAATCATGAAGCAGCCAGATGTTGATGGAGCACTTATTGGGGGAGCAAGCCTTGACCCTGAAGAGTTGGCAAAGATCGTGAAGTTCCACGCTCAGGCGTAATTCAAGGCTTTCTTACTCATTCGGGTATCCTGTACCCCTACCTCTAGAGGAGTTTTACGAATGGCTTTAGCACTTTCAATCTTTCTGATTATCGCAAGTATCGTGATGATACTTCTCGTCCTTCTCCATAAGGGCAAAGGTTCTGGTCTCTCTGATTTATTCGGCGGCGGAATCTCATCAAACTATGGTGGCTCATCTGTCGTAGAACGTAACCTCGATCGCATCACAATTGTTGTCGGCGGCCTCTGGTTCGCAGGCGTTGTTGGTCTCTCACTCGTTTTGAAGGGTTAATTCATGGCAAGTGCTATTCGCGGAAGTCGTGTCGGTGCTGGCCCAATGGGCGAGGCCGAGCGTGGCGATCAGATTGAGCGCGCATCGGTTTCATACTGGTGTGCCAATGGACATGAAGTGCGTCCATCCTTTGCGGTCGAAGAGACTGTCGTTATCCCTGATCAATGGGACTGTCCAAAGTGCGGACTTCCAGCAGGTCGCGATAAGAACAATCCACCCAGTGCTGTAGTAAATATCCCTTACAAGACTCACCTTGCCTATGTGAAGGAGCGTCGCACAGATAAAGAGGGCGAGAAGATTCTTGAAGATGCTCTTCGCAAACTACGTGGAGATGACCTCGACTAAAGAAATTTATAGAGATCTAGCAGCAGCTAAGATTTCATCAATACCCGCTTTTCGGTTCTGCAGATGCAGACGAAGGAGCGGGTATTTTCTTGTTGCAAGGGCTCGGTTATCACCGATAGCTTGTGCAAAGAGGAGTGTGCGAAGACTGAAATCGCGACCAGGAATCGTGTAATCGATCGAAGTCTCACCCGTAATTTGTAAGAAGGATCCATTCTTCTGGCCACCTTTATGAAATTGTCCAGTGGAGTGCAGAAAGCGAGGCGCCCAACCGAATGATGTAGGGCGAGCAGATTTCTCAGCCAGGATTGCACGAAGCTCTGCAATCTTCACATCATCACGGCGATCGAGATAGGCCATGATTGCGATGTATCCACCATCTTTTACATCTTCGATAAATGTTGCCAGCGCATCTTTCAGAGATTGACCATCACCGAAAATCTCTACTGATTTATCAGTGCAGGCCGGCGTGAGAACAGGGACGACGTTATTCCATTCGGTAAGGGCTGCAGCAGTTTGTTCTTTAGCCTCAGTCACATTCGGTTGATTGAATGGATCAATCTTGAGTGCTGCACCAATGAGGGCAGTGACCCATTCCCAGAAAATAAAATGCGCTCCAAGTGGGCCTTCGACTGTCAGGTCTGCTCCACTTCCTGCATAGGAAACGGTGAATGCACCTCCAACACGGGCACGTGTTACATCTTCTGTTGCAATGGGAAGTCTACCGATTGAATCTTTTCCGGTGGATTCCGCGATGAGCTGCTCAATCCAATCCGAGAGTCCAGGAACGTGTGATCCTGCATCGGTGAATGCGATGTATTGCTCTGCTTGTGTGACAAGGAGATAGGCGACATCAAGAATTACCTGATCATCTTGTAGGAATGCCTTCTTTTCAGCGCTTGCATCATCGAGTATCTCTTTAATGGGAGCGCCAATGAGTGCAGATGGAACCAATCCAAAGGCGCTGAGAACGCTAAATCGTCCACCCACATTGGGATCGGCGTTGATAACTGAATACCCCGATGCGCGAACTTCTTTATCTAGTGGTGAACCAGGATCTGTCACAAAGAGCATATGGTCTAGTGGGTTAAGACCTGCAGCTTGGAACTGACCTTCGAAGAGTGCTCGCTGTGATGAAGTTTCGATAGTGGAGCCCGACTTAGAGCTGACTACGACAAGTGTGTGAGCAAGATCTGTCCCGATGGCATGGCGCGCATAGTTGGGATCAGTTGAATCAAAGATGAAGATATCTTTCTTATAGGTAAGAGCAATAACTTCAGGCCCCAGTGAAGA
>JAPLBL010000015.1 GCA_026392765.1 Actinomycetota bacterium | reverse complement strand
GTATCACCACGCACAGTCATCAAGACTTCACCCTGCTTGACCGATGTACCATCCTTCACCAGAACTTCAATATCAGTCAGTCCTACTTCTTCAAGAACTGCGCGGGCCATATCAATACCAGCAACAATGCCTGCTTTGCGTGAAACGAAATCAGCAACAACTTTTTCACTACCGGATACCGTTGCCACAGATGTAATGTCCTGGCCGCCTTGTAGATCTTCAGCGAGTGCTCTCTTAATCAGGTCGCGATCAATCATTTCCCAACCTCCTGATAGCCACTTGTCCAATAACCAGCTTGATCTACTTGTTGCACGATGCGCTTCTTCCACAAATCACTTGTCTCAGGGAAATCTTCACGCCAGTGGGAGCCTCGAGTTTATTGTCGAATGAGGGCAGCTTTCACAATTGTCTGCGCAAGCTGGAAGAGGTTAGTTGTCTCCCATGCTTCAACGCATGGTTCTGTGCTCTTCTTATCTTCTATGCGAGTCAGATCCGAACTTGTCTTGAGTAGCGAATCCGATGAGCGCAGCACGCCAGCACCGCGGCTCATACTCACTTGAATGTCATGGCGAACTTTTGGATCAAGCAGAATAGCTTGAGATGCATTCTCGATAGGTTCACTCTTCTCAGGCAAGTGCTCTGCAATGTCTGCTGCAATACGTGCGCTAAATACAAGGCCTTCCAGAAGTGAATTGGATGCAAGTCGATTAGCGCCATGAACACCAGAACATGCAGTTTCACCGCATGCATAGAGGCCATTGACACTTGTGCGGCCATTGAGATCAACGCGCACTCCACCTGATGCATAGTGCGATGCTGGAGCCACAGGAATCAAATCTTTCAGTGGATCTATGTCATGTGAAATGCATGATGCGTAAATAGTAGGGAAGCGTTCTTTAAATCCTTCAAGGTGGCGAACATCGAGCCAGACATGGTGAGCACCAGTTGTATTCATCACGCGCATAATGGAAATTGCCACAACATCGCGTGGTGCAAGTTCAGCAAGCGGGTGAATATCTTGCATGAAGCGCACGCCTTTATCGTCAACAAGATAGGCACCTTCACCGCGCACAGCTTCACTAATCAATGGCTGTTGTCCTTCTGAGTTATCGCCCAGCCATAAGACTGTTGGGTGGAACTGAATGAATTCAACATCTGCCACCTTTGCCCCTGCGCGAAGAGCGAGTGCAACTCCATCTCCTGTTGATACAGATGGATTTGTTGTTTGAGCAAATACTTGACCTAGTCCACCTGTTGCAAGGACTACGGCGCGAGCAAGACCTCGGCCAACGCCATCGCGACTACCTGCACCAATAACGTGAAGAGTTACTCCACACACTTCCCCAATATCGTTCTTGAGCGCATCGAGCACAAGTGCATGTTCAACAACTTCAATCTCAGGATCGTTTTGTACTGCAGCAAGAAGTGCTCGGGAGACTTCAGCTCCAGTTGCATCTCCCCCTGCATGCAAGATGCGATTGCGAAGGTGTCCGCCTTCACGAGTAAGCGCAATTTCACCGCTATCTTCTTTATCAAAGATTGCACCACGTTCAATTAACTTACGAACAGCTTCTGGGCCCTCAGTAACAAGTACGCGCACAGCATCAACATCACAGAGCCCAGCGCCTGCAACGAGTGTGTCTTTCTCATGAGCTTCGGGTGAATCACCATCACCAAGTGCTGCGGCGATACCACCTTGCGCCCACTTGGTCGAGCCTTCATCCACTCGTGCTTTTGTAACAAGTAAAACTGATAATCCATATGTGCGACATTGCAGCGCAGTAGTTAATCCTGCAATCCCTGATCCCACAACGATGACATCAGCTGTTGCAGTCCAGCCCGGAGTTGGCGCTAATAACTTCATACGCGATTTCCCATAGGCATATTGTCAATCAATCGCACACCATTTATCCACCCAGCGACGATTGCACGAACCTCACGAGTATCTGATTGAGCTTGATCAAAGGTCTTCTCATCGATGAAATCTGCATAATCAACAGTAAGAGAGCTCTCACTCGCCAAGATCTCACGCAATTCATTTTCAGACTTGGCTTTGGTAAGCGCTCTATAAATGACTTGTGCTGCGTTTCGACCCTCATCACTAAGTCGCACATTGCGAGATGAGAGTGCAAGTCCATCGACTTCACGAATAGTGGGTGCTGCAACAATCTCAATACCTTCAGCAATTGTCCTAATTAACTGCAGCTGCTGAAAATCTTTCTCTCCAAAAATCGCCACCTTTGGTTTAAGAAGTGTAAAAAACTGGTGGACAACGGTAAGTACTCCATCAAAATGTCCTGGCCGTGCTTTACCTTCATAGATATCACCCAAAGTACCTGCAGATTGCTTCACATACTCGGCAGGATAAATCTCTGCTTGGGTTGGTAGCCAGAGATGTGTCACGCCAGCTGCATCGGCAATTGCAATATCAATATCTGGTGTGCGGGGATATTGCGCTAGGTCTTCTTTATTCTCAAATTGCAAAGGGTTAATAAAAATACTTGCCACAACATCATCACTATATTTCTTTGCAAGTGAAAAGAGTGAGGCGTGGCCCGCATGCAGTGCGCCCATCGTTGGAACAAATGCGCAGGCAGAAGGAAGCTGGCGAGCATCTGTTACTACTTTCATGGCTCCAGTCCTTTCAGGTACCGGGCAGGCAGTGAGGTAATTCTATGGCGTTAGGACAGTTGCGCCAAAAGCTCAGAGATTTTGCCGTGTGTAAGAAGAAGGGCGTCAGGTTCAATCTCATGCCACGGTTCTAGAACAAAGCGACGTTCAAAGGCGCGTGGATGAGGAAGTTCTAACTCTGTGGCGCTACTGAGCAATGTGCCATATTGAATGAGATCAAGGTCAATGGTGCGAGGTCCCCACCTTTCAATACATTCACGCCCCAGTGATTTCTCGATTCCATGTAGCAGCGAAAGCAGATCGATAGCAGGCAAATCACTTTCAAGAATGCAGACTGCATTGATGTAATCGGGTTGTTCTGGACCTCCGACTGGTTTTGTTGTGTAGTAAGAAGAGACCGCAGTAACGATAGTTGCTTCTTTGAGCATCGCAACTGCTAAATCCATCTGCTCTTTTGGATTGCCAATATTGGCACCAAGTGCAACTACTGCCTTCATCGGGTAATAGTGACCGAGATATCGGAAGCTTGTGCAGAAATAGGTGCCTTAGGTTTATGTACCGTCACAGCAATATTTGAAATTTCTGGATGTCCGCTCTTGATTCGATCCGCAATACGTCCTGCAAGTCTTTCAATCAGTTGAACTCGCTCACCTGTGATCTCTTCAACCACGATGTCAGCAAGTGCTCCGTAATCAATTGTGTCCGCTAAATCATCACTCACACTTGCACGTGATAGATCTAAGTGAATTTCTAGATCAACAAAGAAATCTTGTCCATTCTTTGCTTCATGCTCGAATACACCGTGATATCCAAAACCCCAAATACCTGTAAGAGAGATGACATCACTCATGAGCGAGCTACTTTCACATTTGCCTTCACGCCATGAACTCTAACTGCCCAGATGCCCTTGCCGACTAGTGATTGGGTCACCTCAACGGTGGATTCCTCTCGCTCATC
>JAPLBL010000010.1 GCA_026392765.1 Actinomycetota bacterium | reverse complement strand
TCTGGTGTGCTCTCATCAGCAATTGCTGCCTTCTTCTATATCCGCGTCATTGTCTTGATGTTCTTTAAGGATCCAGTTGAAGATGGCACCAGCGTTGTCATTCCTTCTGCGCTGACAACAATAACGATTGCAGTTGCGGCGGTGATTACCTTGATTCTCGGTATCTTCCCTGCACCTCTGATCGACTTAATTGCATCAACAGCGTTCTTCATCCGATAATGTCTAAATTCGGAATACCTGGTTTAGCCCCTGAGCTAGAGGCAGAACTTAAAGAGGGTATGGCTAAAGTTGAAAGCCTTCTCCTCAGCCATATTCAGGGTGATTACCCACTGGTGGAGGAGACTTCGCGCCACCTCGTTGCAGCAGGTGGCAAGCGCCTGAGGCCGTTATTAACTCTTCTTGCATCTCACTATGGAGATAAGAATAAGTTTGGCATTGTTGAATCAGCAGTTGTCTGCGAACTTACACACGTTGCAACTCTCTATCACGATGATGTGATGGATGAAGCAAAGCTACGTCGAGGAGTTGAGAGCGCAAATAGTCGCTGGGGCAACACTGTTGCAATCCTCACCGGCGATTACCTCTTTGCAAAGGTCTCAGCACTCCTTGCAGATATCGGACCTGAAGCAGTTCGCCTGCAGGCATCAACTTTTGAACGTCTTGTCATCGGCCAAATCATGGAGACACAAGGACCTCAAAATGGGGAAGATGCCCTTGAGCACTACCTGAAAGTTGTTGCAGATAAGACAGGATCACTGATTGCAGCAAGTGCACGATTCGGTGCGATGGTCTCAGGGGCTCCTGCAGATATTAAAGAGACTCTCACGGTCTTCGGTGAAAAAGTTGGTATTGCATTCCAATTAGCAGATGATGTTATTGATATTGCAAGTGAATCTCACCAATCTGGAAAGACTCCCGGTACTGATCTGCGTGAAGGAGTTCCAACTCTTGTGACTCTTAATGTTATGAAATCTACGCGGGCAGAAGATCGCGAGCTCATCAAGCTACTCAAAGCCCCGATCAAGGATGAGAAAGTTGTTGCGCAGGTTCTCACAACTCTGCGAGGTCATAGCGCACTCGATGAATCACGCAGTCAACTGCAGAATATTGCTCGTGATGCCCGCGCAGCTCTTGGACCACTACCTGTTAACGATGTGACAGGTGCTCTATTTTCCTTGTGCGACGCTATTGTCGACCGCTCTGCTTGATCGCACTAGATCAGTACCTAACGCAGCAAGAGCAAACCAGATCACAATAAAACCAATCCATCGCGCAGTCGGCATATCTTCATGGCGGAGCCACACACCAATAGAGAATTGAATTGTTGGAGTGATGTATTGCAGTAATCCGATGGTGCTATAGGGCAGGCGAGTAGTTGAGCCGTTAAAGAGTAAGAGTGGAATAGCAGTGATGGCACCTGCGCTGATAAGAAGCACTGTGAGCAGGGGTTTATGGCCGAACTGTCCTGTGCCATTGTTGCCGAGATAGAGAAGATAAAAGCCGTAGGGGATAAGGGATATCAAGGTTTCAATTGCGAGTCCATCGAGTGCGCCAAGGCCTAACTTCTTCTTCACAAGGCCATATGTGCCCCATGAGAGGGCGAGTGAGATAGCAACCCAGGGAAGACGTCCATAATCGTAGGTAAGGATGCCAACGCCAATTGCTGCAATACCAACTGCGAGCCACTGCAAAGGGCGCATCTTCTCACGAAGAAGAATTACCCCGAATGAAATAATGATGAGCGGATTGATGTAGTAACCAAGGGCAGCTTCAACGACATGTCCATTATTCGTTGCCCAGATGTATGTAATCCAGTTGATAGAGATAAGAACGGTGGTGGCAAGTAAGCCAATAACTTTCTTGGGGCTCTTAAGGATTGCGATAGTGGAATGAATTTGCTTGGAGATAGCTAGAACAATCGCACAGAAAACCAGCGTCCACACAGCGCGATGGGCAACAATCTCCCATGGGTTAGCTGGCTCTAGGAGCGGCCAATACAGAGGGAAGAGGCCCCACAAAATATATGCGCTGACTCCAAAGAGAAGGCCCAGCGAATACTCGCTCCGGTTCTTTACCACTTATCGGAAGTTTACAAATTGAACTGCAAATTCGAATTTGCCATTCTTAATCTGCTCGATGGCCTCCTGCAGATCATCACGGCTCTTGGATGTCACGCGGAGCTCATCGCCTTGAATCTGGGTCTTGATTGATTTAGGACCTTCATCGCGAAGAAACTTTGCAATCTTCTTTGCATTCTCTGTCGAGATGCCTTCCTTCATAGTCGATGCAATCTTGTAGATCTTTCCTGATAACTGTGGCTCACCAGCATCAAGGTGCTTGAGTGAAACTCCACGCTTAATCAACTTGTCTTTAACGACATCCAAGGTCGCCTTTGCGCGCTCTTCAGTGTCAGCCTCAATTGCTAATTTGTCGCCTGAGAGTTCAATCTTTGCGCCAGTATTCTTAAAGTCAAAGCGAGTATCAATCTCGCGAATGGCCTGGTTTATAGCGTTATCTAGCTCCATGCGGTCGATCTTTGAGACTACGTCAAAACTGCTATCAGCCATATCGGTGGCGCTCCCTTGTGGTTAATCTTGTGATTTTCAAAGTTCAAGTGCCTAAGGTATCGTTTGCCGCTCGCACTTACCAAAGCGCCGTAAGACTTGTATGACCCTGGCGGGTTGCCCGAGCGGCCAATGGGAGGGGACTGTAAATCCCCCGGCTCTGCCTTCGAAGGTTCAAATCCTTCACCCGCCACCA
>JAPLBL010000018.1 GCA_026392765.1 Actinomycetota bacterium | reverse complement strand
TTAGTGATCTGCTGCCATGCCTTCAGCATGTGACTTCATACGTGCGATCTTCAAGATTGTCAAACCGAATACACACTTCGCAAGTATGTCTGCGATTGTGTAACCGACCTGTACACCTACGAATGATGACGCTGTTGGATCACCGTTCATTCCAAGGATGTATGAAACTGGGTATACGCCCCATGTAGCAATGAGAAGAAGACGCAAGCGTCCGATTGTCTCTGCTACACCAGCTGGCTGGCGCTCCAATGACTTTCCAAGCTCTACGAATAGTACGTAGAGGATGTAAAGGAATGGGATTGTTGAAAGAACACCGTAAAGGATTGCTGTGTTCTTGTCAGAAGAAATTTCACCTGGGTAACCAAGAGCGATCATTGCAGCTGATGCTGGAACGAGGCGCATGATAAGTGACTTTGAAACTTCCTTAGCGAGTGCAAGTACTGCAATAACTTCTACGAGTAGAAGTGGAACAGTAAGAAGCCAGTCAACATAGCGGTATGCCTCGTTGAATGCGCCTTGCTCACCTGAAACGTTTACGGCCATACCTTCTGATGCTTCACCGAATGAGTTGAAGATTCGGAAGTAGTGGTAGCCAGCAATGAATGTAACCATTGATGACATCACTAGAGCATTGCGGTACTTAGGAAGCACGCGTGACTGTGATACCAAGGTATAGACAGTGCATGCGAGCATTGAAATCAAACCAAATGAGAAAATGTTATAAACAAGGTTCCATTGGTTGCTGTCGAGTGTTACTGACATGTAGTAAGCCTCCATGAGTGCTGTTTCACTACAGACCATTCGGTCCGTACGGTCTGCAATCCATGAGGACCTCGAGGAGCCTCAGTGAGAGCCGACAAGTGAAAGTGTGAACTATTTGCGAAGGAATTGCAGTTAAAAATGTGAAAATTCTGTGACTATTTTTCCCAGATTGAGCGTGGGTCAGAGGCAAAATCGGACTTTTCACCCAGAGATGTAGCCTTACCGGATGCTCACCCAACTCAAGGACCTGAAGGCCTATCACGGCTTTACCGGCCTTGCGATCTCGCGCTTTATCTCCAATGTGGGCAATGGAGTCTCACCGATTGCCCTGGCCTATGGCGTCTTAAGCCTTCCTGGGTCGACAGGTAAAGATCTCTCCATCGTGATGGCAGCTCGCTTTGTGCCACTGCTTGCCTTCATGCTCTTTGGAGGAGTCCTTGCAGATCGATTCCAACGTAATCGACTTGTTGGTGGAAGTGACATGATCGGAAGTTTCCTTGCTGCAGTAAGTGCAATCTCCCTCATCGCAGGTTTTTCTAGCACATGGTTGTTAGCTCTTATGGGAGCACTCTTTGGAATTCTCAATGCCATTTGGTGGCCAGCTATGTCAGGTGTTCTTCCAGAGATTTTGCCTAAAGAAAAATTGCAAGAGGGAAATGCAGTCATTGGACTCCTCACCAACCTTGGTTACATCGTTGGAACTCTCGGAGGCGGAATTCTTGTCTCAACAGTGGGCGCAGGATGGGGACTTTTAGTAGATGCCATCAGCTTCTTTATCGCTGGAGTTATTGTCTGGTACTTGCCAATCATCGGAAAAATCAAAGATAAGAGCCCAGGCATCATTCATGATTTAGCGGTTGGCTGGAAGGAGTTCATTTCTCGCAGCTGGGTTATTGCGATGGTTGTTGCATTCGCACTCATCAATATGGCTTTTGAATCAATGCTCTCAGTTCTAGGTCCATTAAACTTTAGCGATCCTATTTCTGGACCTAAGCAGTGGTCTTATAACTTGGCAGGGCTCTCTGTTGGAATGCTCATCGGTGGAATATGGGTGCTCAAGGTAAAGATTGGCCGGCCACTTTTTCTCGCAATGATCCTGGTTTCACTCTCTGCTGTGTGGGACTTTGCGCTGGCCTTTGATTTGCCGATGTTCTTCTCAGTGATTGCAGCTGTCATATCAGGGATAAGCCTTGAAGTCTTTATGGTCACTTGGAATACCTCGCTCCAAAGCCATGTTCCTGAAGAGTCATATTCACGGGTGAGTTCTTATGACACTTTGGGCTCATTCGGCATCGCACCTCTTGGAATAGTTATCGCTGGCCCACTAGCGATGCATTTTGGAGTCAATACGATTCTTATTGTGACGGGTGTAACCACCCTCATCGCAGCAGTGGCATCACTACTAGTGCCATCTGTTCGAAATCTTCGAAACGATTAGACTTATCAAGTGAGTACAGAGCCAATCCAGAGCCCTCCCAAATTACGAGGGTGGTTCCATTTAGCTGCGACTCCCCTTGTCATCATCGCATCGCTAGTTCTCTTTATCTTGAGTGGTGAATCATTGAAGTGGGCAGTTGCTCTCTATTCCATCACCGCAATTATGCTCTTTAGCGTCTCTGCCATTTATCACCGTGTTCCTTGGATTCCTCGCAAGAAGAAGATCTGGAGACGTTGGGATCATGCAAATATTAATTTACTGATTGCAGGTTCATACACACCATTTGCTGTTGCGCTTCTCGATGATCGAGATCGCAATGTCCTGCTTGCAATTGTTTGGACGGGAGCACTTCTCGGTGTTGCCCTTCGTGTCTTCTGGGTCAACGCTCCCCGTTTTCTCTATGTTGCCAACTACCTACTTCTAGGTTGGGTGGCAATCATCTACACACCACAGCTCTATAAAGAGGGTGGTCTATGGGTGATACTGCCAATCATCATCGGCGGACTTCTCTACTCAATCGGCGCTATCTTCTATGCGCTCAAGCGGCCAGGGCGCAATGCAAAGTACTTCGGATTCCACGAGCTCTTTCACATCTTCGTGCTTGCGGCCTGGATTTCTCAGTATTTAGCAGTCTCATTCGCCATTTACCGAAAGTAGCTTGATGCCCTAATCTTGGGCTCTCATAGTGCATCCCCCCGAGTAATTGATTGAGAGATTGACGATGGCAGAGAAGAACTTCCGCAACTGGGTAGGTTTTCGCGAGGAAGCAGATCGCGCACCTGTTGCCAATCCTGTCGATCGCATCCGTGAACTGGAATCACAACTTGCTGATCTCAAATCTCGTCGTGATATCACCGGATTAAGCCGAGAAGAATTTGAAATTCTCGCCACTGAAACTGCAATGGCGATGATTAAGTCAGCACAAGCACGTGAAGCAAAGGCAACCGCTGCTGCCGATCGTGTTATCAATGAAACAAATCGAACTGCAAAAGACACCCTTGAAGGTGCTGAAAATAAGGCGCGCAGCATTTTGGCTGGAGCAGAATCTCGTGGACGTAAATATATTTCAACTGCTGAAGCTGAAGCATCAGAGATTGTGCGTGATGCCGGACGAGAAGCAACTGCTGTTGCTAATGCAAAAATTGCTGAAGCAGATTCAGCAGTAGATGCAAAGCGTCGCGATGCTGCGGCTCTGACAACAGCTGCTCGCCGCGAAGCAGAGCGCGTGATCTCAGAAGCTGCTGACAATGTAGTCGAATACCGCGCCTGGCTTTCAGACATCATCGCTGAATCAGAGCGCCTCTACCGTTCACAGGCAACCGCGCTCTCAGCTGCCGAATCAGCAATTGCAGCTTCTCGCGAAAAACTTGATTCAGCATTTGCGCGTCTGACAAAGATGCAGCAAGCTGTTGATAACTCACTCAATGAAGATGGAACTGTCAAGAAGTCTGCACCAATTCGCGTTGAAAGCAAGCGCACACGTGCTGCAATCGCTGCACCTAAAAAGACATCAAAGGCGCCAGCTAAGAAAATAGCTCCTAAGAAAAAACCAGCAAAGCGTAAGTAACTTCCATGGCTGCCAGTCGCGGTATCCAATACATCCCTGCAATCGATGGGCTGCGTGCTGTCGCTGTAATCGCAGTCATGTTCTATCACCTTGGCTTTACCTGGATTCCAGGTGGCTTTCTCGGCGTTGATCTCTTCTTTGTGATCTCCGGTTATGTCATCACTCGCCTACTTCTTGATTCAATTGAACAGAGCGGTGGCCTAGATCTTCGAGGGTTCTATATCGCTCGTGCGCGTCGCCTCTTGCCGGCGCTTGTCTTCATGTTGGTCTCCACAACAATTGCAATCGGGATTTGGGCTCCAGATGCAATTAAACGCCTGCTGATTGATACTCCCTTTTCATTAACCGGCACAATGAATTGGTGGCTTGTAGCTCGTCATCAGGATTACTTTGAAAGTATCGGGCGGCCTCCTCTTCTTCAGCACACCTGGTCTCTAGCAGTTGAAGCTCAGTTCTATCTTGTATGGCCTTTGATTCTCTACTTTATTCTTAAGCAATTCGGTAAGAAACATATCCCCCATGCATCTCTTGCCATTGCAGCAGCCTCAGGAATAACTCTGCTTCTTGTATCTTTCTCACTCGATGCATCAAATGCCTCAAAGGTTAGCCACGTGTACTTCGGAACAGATACTCATAGCATCGGACTTTTCTTAGGTGCAGCACTAGCTGTGAGTTGGATTCCACAGAACTTCACTAAAACAGTTTCAAGGAAAGCACAAGACTTTATTGATGGTGTTGGTTTCCTCGGCTTTATTGGAATCCTTGCAGCATTTCTACTGATTGATGAGAATCAACCAACCCTCTACAAAATTGCATTCCCGCTCGCTGGACTGTGTGGAGCTGCAATCATCATGTCAGTGGTTCATCCTGCTTCGCGCTTTGCACCTGTTCTCCAAAACCCAGTGTTTCTCTGGATTGGTGAACGCTCATATGCCATCTATTTGTGGCACTGGGTTATCTTTCAAGTTACTCGTCCGAGTGTTGATCTCGCAGGTAAAGAGTGGGCTCTTTATTCTCTGCGCATTCTTATCGTCTTAGCTCTGAGCGATATCTCCTTGCGCTATGTGGAGCTTCCGATACGACGTGGGGTCATTCAATATTGGTGGAAGGGGCTGAAATATCGCACTAAGAAGGAACGTTCTCAGCAGACTCGCACCTTCTCCATCATTACCGTGATTGTTCTACTTCTAGCATCCGTTGTGAGCGTACGCGCCATTGGAATTGCTAACGATCAAAGACAGAGGCTTGAAGATTCACTTACAGCAACACCCACTGCCAACACTCAGGTTGTGAAAGATGGCTTATGGGTAACGGGAGACTCAGTCATTCTTGGAATTCGTTCGAAATTGGGAGAATCTCATCCAATCTCAATCATGAATGCACGCATTGGAAGACAAGCACCTGAGCTGCTTTCAGTCATATTGCAGGATAAAAAGGAAGCAGCCAATGTTCCAGTTATCTTTAACTTAGGAAATAACAATGCTCTAACCCGCGAGCAGACTGTGGCAATCTTTGAAGCGGTAAAGGATCAACCTCGAATAATCGTTGTTAACACAGCAGTTCCGCGCCCATGGCGTGAAGGAAATAACTCGCTGATCGCTGAGGTTGCTTCCAAATACGCCAACGTCATTATTGTTGACTGGAACGCGATTTCAGAAGGTCACCCTGAATACTTCGCACCAGATGGTGTGCACTTAGTTCCCACTGGGGTTGATGTCTACGTCGCAGAAATACTTAAGCATCTAGATTAAAAGAAAAACCCCGCCCACTTTATGGACGGGGTTTTCTTCTTAACTATTTATTCGAACTGGCCAGCGAATCCGAAGGCCTTCGCAACACCGAGTGATCCATCAGCATAAACTGCGCTAACTCGGAATGATGTTGAGCCATCTTCAGACTTCTTTGCAAACTCAGCCGCATATGTTGTTCCTGAAACTTCAGATACAACGCTCCATGCGCCTTGGTTTGAGCGAGTCTCTACTTTGTAACCTGTTACATCTCCGGCTGGTGCCTTCCATGTAATGACCATGACGGCCTTTGAGCTATCTTTCCAATTTCCAATAAAGCGAGTTGGTGCTTCGCCTGTTGTTGCAGCATCTGTAGCAGCTGGAGTTTCGGCTGCTGCTTCCTCAGTCGCTGTTGGTTCTGCTGATTCTGACATCGTTGGTTCTGCAGCAGGTGTTGAATCATCGTTATCTTTGCTTGAGTTAGAGATAACAATTGCACCGAGAAGTACCACACCGACAAGAACTGCAAGAAGAGTCTTGCTTGATGATCCTTGACGTGGCGCAGCAGATGGCGCTGACTTAGCCGCTGGCTTTGAAGCTGCAGGCGTTGTCGAGACATTTACACGCGCAGAACCAGTTGCTGGAACTGGTGGTACAACAAACTTAGAAGATGCAGACTTCTTAGCAGGTGACTTCTTAGCAGCCTTCTTAGGTGCCGCCTTCTTCGTCGTCTTCTTCTTCGCTACAGCCTTCTTTGCAGTGGTCTTCTTCGCTGCAGTTTTCTTCACAACCTTCTTGGTTGTCTTCTTCTTCGCTACAGACTTCTTAGCGGTCGTCTTCTTCGCAGGAGACTTCTTCGCGGTTGACTTCTTAGCGGCCTTCTTAGGTGCAGCTTTCTTAGCTGCTGTCTTCTTCTTTACTGCCACGGTATATCTCCTTGAGTTGAGTGACGCCTGAAACGCTTATGCGGGTCGAACGATGGAATATAGGTGAAAGTTTAACCTAGGGTTTTGAGCAAAGTGATCACATGAGGAGCTATTGCACGGAGTGATTTTCCTCGATGGCTAATCGCATCCTTGTCTTCCGCGCTCATTTGCGCGCTGGAGAGCTCTAATCCATCGGGACGGAAGATTGGGTCATAGCCAAAACCATGCTCTCCTATTGGAGCCCGAAGAATCCATCCATCGAAGTGGGCCTCTTCGCAATGGCTTCTGCCATCTGGTAAGTACAGAGCTGCAACGCATGTGAAGTGAGCACTTCTCTTTTCATCTGGAATATCACTGAGTTGCTGGAGAACTTTTGCAGTGTTAGCCGCATCATCTCCGTGGCTACCTGCCCACCGAGCAGAAAAGATCCCTGGGTCGCCCTTGAGGGCATCAACACAGAGTCCGCTGTCATCTGCAATGGCAGGGATTCCTACGGCCAGCGACATTTCACGAGCCTTCTTGAGTGCATTCTCTTCAAAGGTTGCACCATCTTCAACAACATCATGCAGATCTGGGAATTGATCTAAGCCAACTAGATCAATCTCTCCAGGTGCTACGGCATCAAGAATGCGACGGAACTCTTCGATCTTTCCTTTATTGCGTGTTGCAAGTAAGAGCTTGTGAGACATTTACTTTGCGAGAGCTTGCTTCTGAAGATTAGTCAAAGTTGCACATCCAGCAACAGCAAGATCAAGCAGTGAATCAAGGAGCGCACGATCAAACGGTGCACCTTCTGCAGTTCCTTGGACTTCAATGAAGCGACCATCTCCTGAACAAACAACATTCATATCAGTTTCGGCGCGAACATCTTCTTCATAGCAAAGATCAAGCATTGGCACTCCATCAATGATTCCAACGCTAATTGCTGCAACTGAATCTGCCAGTGGCTTAGCGTTTGCCTTAATGTGTCCTTGCTTCTGTGCCCATGAAATTGCATCTGCGAGGGCAACATATGCACCTGTGATTGCTGCAGTTCGAGTTCCACCATCTGCTTGGAGAACATCACAGTCAATAACGATTGTGTTTTCCCCAAGTTCTTTCATATCAACAATGCCGCGTAGGGAGCGTCCAACAAGACGTGAAATCTCTTGAGTACGTCCACCGAGTTTGCCCTTGACGCTTTCACGATCAGAGCGAGTATGTGTTGCCCGTGGCAACATTGCATATTCAGATGTGACCCATCCATTGCCGGAATCTTTTAACCAACGTGGGACGCCTGGGGTAAATGATGCAACACAGAGAACACGAGTCTTGCCAAATTCGACAAGCACTGAACCTTCGGCATGATCAAGCCATCCACGAGTTATTTTGATATCGCGAAGTTGATCTACTGTGCGTCCATCGTTGCGTGCCATCTCTTGCCCCATTTTCTTAACGTATTTTGATTAGAGAACTTGGTGTTGCACAGAACCCACTTCAGGCCCCAAGAATCGTCGTGCCAATACTTCAAATGCTTTTGAATCACCTGTCGAAAGGAATTTATGTGAAGCAGGTGTGCTGGAAGGCCCGCGGAGTAAGGAATTTTCAACGAGCACTCGGTAAAGGTCTTTTGCGGTCTCTTCTGCGCTAGAGACAAGTGAGACATCGTTACCCATCACATATGAAATAACACCAGTAAGTAGTGGGTAGTGGGTGCAGCCAAGAACCAGCGTATCTACTTCAGCATCAATCATCGGTTGCAAATACTCGCGAGCAACTTTTGTGATTGCATCCCCCGACGTTTCACCACGTTCAACATATTCAACGAATAATGGGCAAGCAATAGATGAAATCTTTAATTGTGGAGCTGCAGCAAAGGCATCAAGGTAGGCCTTGGAATCAATGGTTGCTCTTGTGCCAATCACACCTACCTTGCCGGTACGGGTAGCAGCAACTGCTCGTCGCACAGCAGGTTGAATCACTTCAATCACAGGAACTGAATAACGCTCACGTGCATCTCTTAACATCGCAGCACTTGCTGTGTTGCACGCGATCACAAGTGCTTTCACACCTTGATTAACAAGGAAATCGAGAGTTTCGAGTGAGAAGTCGCGAACTTCAGCAAGTGAACGAGGACCATACGGACCACGAGCTGTGTCGCCGATATAGAGAGTTGATTCATTTGGAAGTTGATCAAGGATCGCGCGAGCAACAGTTAATCCACCAACGCCAGAATCGAAGATACCGATTGGCGCGTTACTCATGGCGCAAGTCTAACGGTGAGAAGGCTTTAAGCCCAAAGAGTGCCGTCGAGCCCTTCGGTTGCTTCAGCAATCTGTGAGCCATAGATGCCCGTAGATAAGTATTTCCAGCCCGCATCGCAGACAATAAATGCAATATCTGCATCACGGCCATCGCGGAGAGCTTCATTACCCATTGCAATAGCTGCGTGAAGAATTGCACCTGTTGAAATTCCAGCAAATATTCCCTCTACTTCAAGAAGCTCACGTACTCGCTTTACAGAATCTTCAGCGCCCACAGAGAAACGACGAGTTAAGACTGTTGCATCATAAAGTTCTGGAACAAAACCTTCATCGATATTGCGTAATCCATAGACAAGCTCGCCATAGCGAGGCTCTGCAGCAATAATCTGAATATCAGGATTTTGCTCTCGTAGGTAACGACCTGCGCCCATCAATGTTCCAGTAGTTCCAAGACCTGCAACAAAGTGTGTGATTGTCGGAAGATCTGCAAAGATCTCAGGACCTGTGTTCTTATAATGAGCCTCTGTATTAGCCGGATTGCCATATTGATAAAGAAAAACGTAATCTGGATTCTTTGCAGCTATTTCTTTCGCAACGCGCACCGCTTCATTAGAACCACCTGCAGCAGGTGAAGAAATTATCTCTGCCCCCCACATCTCAAGAAGTTGGCGGCGCTCAGGGCTTGTGTTCTCTGGCATCACGCAGATGAGTTTGTATCCGCGCACCTTTGATGCCATCGCAAGTGAAATTCCAGTATTTCCACTTGTAGGTTCGAGAATTGTTGAACCAGGTTTCAAAAGACCATCACGCTCTGCAGCCTCAATCATGGAGATAGCTGTGCGATCTTTAATAGAACCTGTTGGATTGCGATCTTCCATCTTTGCCCACAAACGAACATTCGGAGCAGGAGACAGACGAGGTAGACCGATAAGTGGTGTGTGACCTACAGATGATTCGAGCGAGTCGTAACGTGCCAAAGTTAGCCGCCAGCGACAGCAGGCAAAATTGTTATTGAGTCGCCATCTTTGAGTTGTGCATCAAGTCCACCAAGGAATCGAACATCTTCATCGTTCACATAGACATTGATGAATCGACGTAGTGCGCCATTTTCTAGAAGGCGCTCACCGAGACCGGCATAGTTGGCATCGAGATCTGTAATGACTGCAGAAAGGGTTGCACCTTCTGCTTCAACTGACTTCTGGTCCTTTGTGTATGGGCGCAGAATTGTTGGGATACGAACTTCGATTGACATGGCTCAATTATGTCGAAAAAATGCCCTGAACTCTAATCGAAGTCTTTAACCAGAAATTGTGACGGGCTCTTCAGTCACAACGCCATCAACGATGCGAAAGGAGCGGAACTCTGTTGCAGGTGCAATCTCTTTGCGTGTAGAGACTAAGACATAGTGTGCGCCAGGTTCGCCTGCGTAGGCGATATCTGTGCGAGAGGGATATGCCTCAGTTTCGGTATGAGAGTGATAGATCACGACAATCTCTTCATCGTTATCGTCAGCCTCACGATAGAGAGCAAGAAGATCCTTGGGATCAAATTCATAAAAAGTCGGTGAGTGCGCTGCATTAAGCATTGGTTTATGGCGAAGAGCTTTACCTGAACTTGCTGGGCCAAGGATTACTCCACAGCACTCATCGGGGTATTCAACGCGTGATTGCTCGAGTATCGCATCAACGAATGCTTGTGAAATCTCGAGTGTCATGACGCAATCTTACACAGAGATTACTTACGAACTACCGAGCTGAGATTCTTCATCTTCATCAGCATCATCAATCAGTGCAGAAAGCAGAGTCTCTTGAAGCCAGCCAAGCCAGGTATAAACAGCGTAAACCCCACGCAACGGATCATCGGGAGATAAGAGCTCAAGATCTTCATGCGAATTGTTCTCAACTTTCAATCTCACACCAAGGGCTAAACGAATATCGTTAATTCCACCTAGCCATGCATTTGCATTGTCATGATCTAAATCAATAGTCCCATCATCAGAGGACTTCAGATGAATACGCATAGAGATTGCATGTGCCTGCTTCTTTTGGCGCAGTGTTGATTCTGTATATCTGCGAAATTCCGAAGCATCAACCTCATCGGCATATGCATTAGGGAGAAGTCGGTGCAGGACTTCATCTTCAGGTGGAGAATCATGTGAGGTGATTCCAACCATCGCAGCAAGTGGATCTTCATGTCCGTGGTCCTGGCGCTCAGCAAGAAGTTCAATAATTTGCTCGCAGAGATTAAGTAGTACCTCTTTCTCGCTGTCGGCAAAGGTTGCCACATAAGAGTGGTCACCATGGCGACTAAAACCTTCAGTAGCTGTCATAACTGATCGCCACGTTGAATTGTTGCCCACAGTCCATATTCATGAAGCCGGGCCACATCATGTTCCATCTCTTCTCTACTACCTGTTGAGACGATTGCTTTGCCTTCGTTATGCACTTGCAGCATCAATTCTGTTGCACGTGCTTTGGAATACCCGAAGAGTTCCATAAAGACATAGACCACATATGTTTGCAGATTAACCGGGTCATCCCAGACGACTGTGACCCAGGGTGTATCGCTAGAAAAGATTGCACGAATCTCTTCTTCAATCTTATCTGCGGTCTTGACCATCATCGGATAATGATATTAAAGATTGGGCTTGAGATAACACTCCAGAGTGAATCTGCTGCAACTGAGATGCGGAAAGAACTTACGCCTCGTGTTTGACCAGATAGGTTGAGGGAGAAGTTTCCTTGAGCATCGGTTAGAACCGCTACATCCAGTGGTTTCCACTCTTTTCCAACCAGCTTTTCAAGTTGAACTGACGCTCCTGCAATTCGTGGGCGAATATTGCCTGTGATAAAAGTGGTTAGAGAAGACTTCACAGTTCCCGGTGCGCTGATAACAAGAAGTCGATTAACCACGATTGGGAACTCAGAACTTGCACCTTCGGTGCGCTCCCATGTCGAATCTGAATAGACGCGCACGGCTGTTGATTTTCCAACTAATACAGCTTTTTCAATTTTTCCATCAATACCAGTTGTGACAGTGGCTAAAGTGCGCCAATTAGTATCTCCAGCAGATTTTCCTTCGATCCGTACTGGTACACCGGCCACTGGGGATTTATCCTTGATTGAGAATGTAGCGGTGACTGTAATTGGATTTCCGTAGTCGATTGTTGAATTATCGATAGCAGCTGTTACAGCTACTTGATCTGGCGCTATCTCTTTGGCAACTTGGCGAATTGATTCCATCGCAAGCGGTTCTTCCATTCCAAAAGTCCACGCAGTAATTCCACCAATACGATATTTAGTAACAAGTGCTGCCCGTAGCGCCCAGCCACGCGCATCCTGATACCAAGCGGTGCGAGATGCCGTGCATGAGGTTGCTAAACCAGTTGCAGTAGTTCCGTTGTAAACCTTCTGATACGAGAAAGTCATCTCACCAAATTTCTCGTCATACCTTGGCACGGTTCCATAAGTTGCAGCAAGTGCAACTGCATCACGCATTACAAATGTTGCTGCCTTGGCACCGGGCTTGACTGAATTCACAACATTTGCCGGGCAAACGCCAGTGACGGCAGTTACCCAATCTCGTCCGTAACCAGGCACACCAACAAAAACTTTGGATGCAGGCATAACAGAAACTGCATACTGAACCGTTCTCTCCGCCCACGTGATTGGTCCCAGTGGACCAACCTTTGAAACCGAATAGTCATAAGTCATGATTCGCAACTTATCGATTGATGATGCAATCGCTGCCCACGCATAGACGAAATAGCCCTTCTGCGCCTCATTTGGATTAAGCACATATGGAGTTGAGACCGAAAGAATCTTCTGTTCTGCACGTAGAGCGACACTGAGTTCCTTCACAAAGGCTATCCACGAAGGAGCAGTACTTGCCCATGTTTGATTACCGTCAACAAATGCAAAGCCTTCAAAGTCAAGGTCAATTCCATCGTAGTTGTTAGTGCGCACTAAATTCATAATGGCTGAAACTATTTGAGTCCGAGATACCGGATTCTTCAGCAACCCCGCTAGAACTAATTTGTCTGTCCCATCAGTAATTGTGGGGATGATAGATAACCCTGCATTACGCATCGCAGTTAGAGGTTCAGAGATTGGAACACTGGGGTTAGCTGGTGCATACAAATCTGTGATTACAGCGGCCTTTGCCTTGCCATCAAATTTGAGTGTGTACCAGAATGGCATTACCTCTTTAATGAGATCGATGTTATTGAGAACATCAGGTAGTGCAGTCTTCATTGAGTAATACGGAACCCAGCCAGTCATGATTTTGCGTGGAGGGTTATCTGCTGCGCTTATTGGAGTAGATATCAGGGACAAGAAGAGCGTTGCAACTGCAACAACACCAATGAAATTTCTCTGGGCCTTAACCATTGCGACGAAACCTTGATGAAATGAACTTCCCATATTCGCGATCTGCAGCCCACAAATGTGTCCCGATACAGAGCAGTGATAGCGCTTTAATTATCAGTGGAAGATCATTAAAGAGAAAGATGACGCTTAAGAAGATTCCAGTAAGTGCAGCAGTTCCCATTGCCAGACGTCGGAAAATGAGAAGCGGGATACCGGTGCTGATGGCGCGGATTCTTGGCAGCGTTAAGAAGAGAGCAAATGGACCAGAGAAGAGAATGTTGCCAATCATGAGAGAGACAATGAGGGCAAGTGACTCCATCGTGCTCCTCTCAAATATTGCTAGATGGCCACCACTAGTTATCTAGCGGTTTCCAGGTGAGATCAGTCGTTGCAAAGAGTGCCATATCAATCTGCCGTCCATCCTCACGTGTGACCTTGTTGCGCAATATTCCTTCTTTTTGATACCCCGCACTTGTGAGAAGTTTCTGTGAAGCCGTGTTGTCGACATCGGCAAGGCCGTCAATGCGTCGAAATCCAAGAGTCTTGAAACCGTAATCAGTAATCATCTTTGCCGCGATTGTGCCGATACCTTTGCCGCGCATCGACTTCTCTAGCCAGTAACCAATTTCAGCAGTGTGATTCTTGATGTTAATGGTGTGTAGTGAGATGACTCCAGCAAACTTCACATCATTACCGTTGCCATAATCAATCACAAAGCGAAATTCTCGACGTTCGGCAAAGCTAAATGGGTCAGATCGCACAAAATCAATTGCATGGTCGATTGTGTAAGCCGCAGGAACTGTGGTGAATGCAGGAATGAGCGGATCTTGGCAGGCGTTAAATATTGAGTCGATATCTTTTTCTTCACTTGGGCGAAGTGTCACAAGTCCAAATTGCAGAGTAGGAATCTCTGTCGGCCACCAAATCATGTGAGGTTAGCCAACGAGTTCGGAGTCATGTACGCGTGATTGATCATGCGTGCAGCTCAAGTTTGAAGGTAGTGATGCGCAAGGGTCGCAGAGAAGAGTCAGTTGGAAGCAGGTCTCGGTTTTGCAGTTACGGAAATCCTTGGTTGGAGCACTGCACTTATCGCAGATACCAATGACCTTTGCCTTGTTAGAGAAATCCATTGAAATACGGTCATCAAAAATATAGAGCGAACCTTCCCAATTTGCGTCATCGCCAAAGCGCTCTCCATATTTCGCAATTCCACCATCGATTTGATAGACCTCGTTAAATCCACGTTTCTTCATCGCAGCCGACAATATTTCACAACGGATTCCACCTGTACAATAAGTAACTACTGGCTTATCTTTAATGTGGTCATATTTGCCGCTTTCGATTTCACGGATGAAATCACGTGAAGAATCAACATCAGGGACTATTGCGTTCTTAAATTTACCGATTTTAGCTTCGTAGGCATTGCGGCCATCGAAGAAGACAACATCATCGCCACGCTCTTTCACGAGCTCCTCCACCTGCTCTGGGCGCAGATGCACGCCCCCTCCGACAACGCCATTTTCATCTACTTCTATTTCACCTGGGCTACCAAAAGCTACAAGTTCATCTTTGATGACAACTCGAAGGCGAGGAAATTCATTTCCTGTTCCTTTAGACCACTTGAAGACCATCTTCTTGAAACCGTCATAGCGACGAGTCTCGGTCACATACTTCTTCACATCGGCCATCTCACCGCCCACAGTTCCATTAATTCCATGCTTAGAAATCAGGATGCGCCCTTTGAGATTCAGGGATTGGCAGAGATTTTGCTGCCAGAGCAGCACGGCTCCAGGATCGCTGATTGGGGTAAATCTGTAGTACAGAATCACCTTATTTAACTTGGGCGCGTGCTTGTTCACGCCTTCATTCTACTCAGCCTTTCCTCTACGTAGAATTCCCCAAGCAATCAAGCGCGCTCACTAGAGATTTCCCTACAAGTTGCGACTAGTTGAAAGTTCAACTAGATTTCAGCTAAGTGAAAAAGGAGCCATAAGTGCCAGCAGTAACAGTCAGTGACATCACCATCCTTCCGCGCATTAGCGATGCAACAACGCTACTTGCGCGACGCGTAAAGAGCATCACAACTGCTCCGCAAGGTTTTGAAGGTGAAGGCTTTCCGGTTCGTCGCGCATTTGCTGGTGTTGATTTAGCAGAACTTGATCCATTCATTCACTTAGATCAAATGGGTGAAGTGGAATACGCACCGGGTGAACCAAAGGGAACTCCTTGGCACCCACATCGCGGTTTTGAAACAGTTACATACATCATTGATGGCATCTTCGATCACAAAGATTCCAATGGTGGCGGCGGAACAATTTCAGACGGTGATACTCAGTGGATGACAGCCGGTGGTGGAATTCTTCACATCGAAACTCCCCCAGAACATCTTGTGATGTCTGGCGGCTTGTTCCACGGATTCCAATTATGGGTAAATCTTCCCGCAAGTAAGAAGTGGTCACCTCCTGCCTATCAGGATGTTCGTGCAAACGATGTTGCACTACTTTCTTCCACTGATGGTGGATCACTCATCCGCATCATCGCTGGTGAACTAGATGGATATGTTGGCCCTGGCACAACACAGACGCCAATCACATTGATTCACGCAACTGTTGCACCTGGTGCAGAACTTCGCCTTCCATGGCGCAAGGATTACAACGCACTTGTATACACAATGTCAGGACATGGATTTGTTGGTGACGAACAGCGTCCAGTTTCAATGGGGCAGCTCACTGTCTTCGGAGATGGAGACACAATTGTTGTACGTGCTGCAAACCAGCAAGAGTCACGTTCACCAAACCTTGAACTCTTCATTCTTGGTGGCCAACCAATCAAGGAACCTGTCGCATGGATGGGCCCATTCGTTATGAATACCAAGGTTGAAGTAATGCAAGCATTTGAAGATTTCCAAAAAGGTCTGCTCGGATCAATTCCTGCGATCTATAAAGAGGATGCCAAGAAGCCCCTCAATCGCACAGATAAGTTATCTGGCGACATCCTTGATGTGCACAACGCTCCCACTGACCTTCAAGAGGGATAGTTAAAGAGCTTTAAGTGCAGAGACAACCTTTGTCAGTGATGCCTTTGCATCACCAAAGAGCAACATTGTCTTTGGGTCATAGAGAAGTTCGTTCTCAATACCGGCAAATCCTGGACGCATAGAGCGCTTTAAGAAAATGATGTTCGCTGCGTTATTTACTTCAAGAATTGGCATGCCATAGATAGGACATCCCGGGGTTGTCTGCGCTGCAGGGTTCACAACGTCGTTCGCACCAATAACGATTGCAACATCAGTCTGACCGAATGTTGGATTTACTTCATCCATCTCAGCTAATTGATCATAAGGAACATTTGCTTCAGCAAGAAGAACATTCATATGTCCTGGCATACGTCCTGCAACTGGGTGAATTCCATAGGCAACATCAATGCCCTTAGAGATCATCAAATCAGCGAGTTCGCGCACTGTGTGTTGCGCTTGTGCGACGGCAAGACCAAAGCCAGGAACGATAACGACGCGACGAGCGTAGTTAAGAAGAATTGCGACGTCATCAGCAGAACCTGAACGAACTGGACGTTCCTCCGCTGAATCTGACACAGCTTGTGGCTTTGCAGTAAATGCACCGAAGAGAGTTCCAAAGAGAGAACGACCCATGGCCTCTGCCATCAAGCGAGTCAAGATAGTTCCTGATGCGCCGACCAGTGTTCCTGCGATGATCAGAAGCGTTGATGAGAGTACATAACCACTTGCCGCAACGGTAAGACCTGTGAATGCGTTAAGAAGTGAGATAACGATTGGCACATCTGCGCCACCAACAGGAAGTACAAAGAGCACGCCGAAGAGAAGTGATAGCACTGCAAGAGTAAGCAATGGTGTTGTTCCCATTGCAGAAACAACCCAGACGGATACACCGAGAACTGCAGCAAGTGTTCCTGCAATAACAAAGCGTCCACCTGGGAATACAACAGGACGAGTTGTCATCAGCTCTTGAAGCTTCATAAAGGTGATGATTGATCCGCTGAAAGAGACGCAACCAACGACAACAGTGAATACGGTAAAGATAACTTCTGCAGTTGTCGCCTCAGCGCCAAGATTGAGATATTCAACGATTGCAACGAGTGCAGCCGCACCGCCACCAACACCGTTAAAGAGTGCAACAAGTTGCGGCATCTGTGTCATTTCGACCTTACGTGCAGCAGGAACACCAATGATGAGACCTACAAGAATTGCACCAAGAATCCACCAGAAGTTATGTAGTGGAAGTGAGTGACCAACTTCTTCCCCATGTGATGGAGTGACATAGAGAAATACTGAAAGCGTTGCAACAGTTGCACCGAATGCTCCGATGAGATTTCCGCGACGTGCCGTCTTTGGGTGAGATAGACCTTTAAGGGCCAAGATAAAGGCAACGCCTGCTCCGAGGCCAATCAAGCTATAGAGAGTGCTACTCATTTTTCGCCTCCCTTATCTGCAGACTTCTTCGGCTTAAACATTTCGAGCATGCGGTCGGTCACTACAAATCCTCCGACCATATTGATGGTGGCAAGAACAATTGCAGCAAGTGAAAGCCCAAGTTCTAGATTGGTCTCACTGTGATCAGCAACAATGATTGCGCCCACAAGGATCACGCCGTGAATAGCATTAGCACCTGACATTAGAGGCGTGTGGAGAGTTGAAGAAACCTTTGACACAACTTCAAATCCCACAAATACTGCGAGAACGAAGATGGAAATGATTGCGATTGCATCCATTACTTTGCACCGCCTTTCTCGCTCGCACCTGGTGTGTGCTTTGCACCGCCATGAGTTGTTGCTGACTTATCAATGATTTCATCAGTGAAATCAATATTGAGCGAAACCGGCGCTCCATCTTTACTTGGAGTGGTCATTAAGGTCAGTAGGTTGACGACGTTTCGTGAATACAAACTTGATGCATGGAATGGGAGTTGGCTAGGGACATCTTTACCGCCCCAGATCTGAACTCCCTTTGCTGTAACAACAATCTCGCCAGGCTTAGAACCTTCAACGTTTCCACCTGTTTCAGCAGCAAGGTCAACGATGATTGTTCCAGCTTCCATCGCATCAACCATCTGCGCTGTCATCAATCGTGGCGCTGTGCGACCAGGAACTGCTGCAGTAGTAATGACAAGGTGTGATTTGGCGATGTAAGGAGTTAGAAGTTCGCGTTGCTTTGCAGCTCGCTCCTCAGTCATCTCACGTGCATAGCCGCCAGCACCTTCAAGTGCTTCTAGTTCAAGATTGATAAATGTTGCACCCATTGATTTAACTTCATCGGCAGATGAAGGGCGAACGTCGTAAGCGCTAACGACTCCACCGAGTCTGCGAGCTGTTGCAATTGCTTGCAGCCCTGCAACTCCTGCACCGAGAACCAATACCTGTGCTGGTGTCACTGTTCCTGCAGCTGTCATCAACATGGGAAAGAATCGTGGTGAAAGTTCTGCGCCAACAAGTGCTGCGCGATATCCAGCACAGAGAGCTTGCGAAGTGAGTGCATCCATTGATTGTGCACGTGAAATACGTGGAACAAGTTCGAGTGAGAATGCGGTCACTCCCGCACTTGCTGCCGCATCGATTGAATCAGTTCCGGTGACAGGGGACAAAAAAGAGATTGTGACGGCGCCTTTCTTCAGGCTACCCATCTGTGCTGGTGTCAGTGATGTAACAGAGAGAACTACATCGGCATCGCTGATGACATTGCCACTCTTTACTGTGGCACCAGCTGCGGTGTAGAGATCATCAGTTGCCTGCGAATGAACACCTGCCCCAGCTTCAATGACCACTTCATAGCCAAGTCGGGTCAACTTGTTGATGACATCTGGCACAAGCGCTACGCGCTTCTCACCATCTCTAATTTCTCTAGGAACGGCAATTCTCATGCGGCTAAAGGTAGTGGGTCAATGCCATGAAGGCTATGTGAATTACGTCTGTTTCTGCTGAGGGGTACTACTCAATTACTTGATTTCGAGTTAATTTCCCTTAAGTTCACCGCGAGTTAAGTGATAGAGCAGAGCTTGAATGGTTGTGCGGCGATGATAGGCCTCTCGCCAGATGACCGACTTCGGGCCATCGATGACAGACGCCTCAACTTCTTCGCCACGATGCGCAGGAAGACAATGCATAAAGATGGAATCTTTCTCAGTAAGTTTCATGAGATTTTCTGTCACTGCATATGGTGCAAGTGCTTTCATCTTCTCAGCTCGCTCCGCTTCAGGATCACCCATCGACATCCAGACATCGGTATAGAGAACTGATGCACCCTTTGCGGCGGCTTCTGCATCTGTTGTTACTTCAATCGTTGCACCGCTCTTTGATGCAATCGCTTTCGCCTTTGCAACTATGGCTGCATCAGGTGCCCACTTGCCCTCAGGAGTTGCAGCAACAACGTGGGCTCCCATGATTGCGCCCATGATCAACCATGCGTGAGTCATGTTGTTTCCATCGCCAAGATAGACAAACTTGCGACCTTTGATGTCCTTGCCGAAGTTTTCTCGGATGGTGACCCAATCTGCCAACAATTGTGTCGGGTGATCATCATCGGTCAGGCCATTGATTACAGGAATTGAAGATTGCGCACCGAGTTCATCAACATCAGATTGCTTAAATGTTCGAATAACGAGTGCATCGCAGAATCCGCTGATGATCTTTGCTGTATCGGCAATAGTTTCACCGCGTCCAAGTTGCAGGTCATCACCACGAATAAAGATCGGAGTTCCGCCCAAGTGCGCTACTGCAGTTTCAGAGGCTAGGCGGGTGCGTGTTGAAGGTTTGGTCATATAAATCGCGACAGTCTTATTGCTTAACGCTGTGTTGGAGCGGAGCGGCTTTGATGCGAAGTCGGCAGCTGTATCGAGCAGTAGGTCGACATCAGCACGGGAAAGGTGCTCAGTGCGCAATAAGTCTTTCATTGGGAGATTCTACAGTGGTTTAGATTGTTCACGTCGACAGGTTTTCCGTAGATAATAAGCACATGCCTCTCTTTGGACGCGGTACTCCGACTCTGGATTCTGATACAGACACACTCACGCGCCCTGTTGAGCAAGAAGATGATGGCGGTCATGATCGATTCGCTCATTACATCAAGAAAGAAAAGATTGTTGAATCTGCAGTAAGTGGAAAATCTGTTCGCGCACTCTGCGGAAAGAAATGGGTTCCTTCTCGCGATCCTCAGAAATATCCTGTCTGCCCCATCTGTAAAGAAATATTCGAGGGGTTAAAACCAGGTTCTGATGATGGAGACAGCAAGGAATAACACTTCCTCTTAAATATTGGTGGAGGTGCCGGGAATCGAACCCGGGTCCTTCAGAATTAAAACAGGGCTTCTACGGGCGTAGTGCGTTTAACGTTTTCTCAGTCCTGAATCTCTTACACACAAGTATTCAACGAACTCATTTGCGAAACTGTTCTCTCGAGATATTCGCAACGCTATCTCGATGAAGAGCTCTCTAGCGACGCCAGGTTCCGGGACGAGAGCGCGCCC
>JAPLBL010000077.1 GCA_026392765.1 Actinomycetota bacterium | reverse complement strand
TTTGATGAGGATGAAACCATTACTGTGACGCCACTTCGAGCATTCCCAATCATTAAAGATCTCGTTACAGACGTCTCATTTAATTATAAGAAGTCGATGGAGATTCCTGCATACGAACATCCAAAAGATCTAGCTCCAGGGCAAGCTCGTATGGAACAAGTTGACGTTGAGCGAAGCCAAGAATTCCGTAAGTGCATTGAGTGTTTCCTTTGTCAGGACACATGTCACGTTATCCGCGATCACGAAGAGAATAAGAAGTCATTCGCTGGCCCACGATTCTTTATTCGCATCGCAGAGCTTGATATGCACCCACTTGATATGTTGAAGAACCGTAAGCGCACAGCGCAAGAAGAGCATGGTCTTGGAATGTGTAACATCACAAAGTGCTGTACAGAAGTGTGCCCAGAGCACATCAAGATCACCGACAATGCAATCATTCCTATGAAGGAGCGCGTTGTTGATATTAAATACGATCCAGCACGCATGTTCTCAGGATTGTTAAAGCGAGAAAAGCGCAACTAATGTTGCTCATCCGCTGGGCAGTTCTTGCATTCTCAATGTGGATTGCAACGTTGATAGTTCCTGGCATCACCGTTGATGGTGGAGTTGGAACATATCTCTGGGTCGCGCTGCTCTTTGGGCTCATCAACAGCATCTTTGGCTCCATCATCAAGGTATTAACTTTTCCAGTCTCCATCGTGACCTTTGGGCTATTCCTCTTTGTTGTTAATGCTGCGATGTTGTCGTTGACTGCGCGTTGGAGCGAGAAGTTGGAAGTCACAGGTTTCTGGTCAGCACTGCTTGCATCCCTGATTATCAGCGTTATTACCACACTTTTTAAATCAACGAAGAAGTTGAAGTGACACTTTTGCAGATCCTGTTAGTCGCAGTCGGTGGAGTCTTTGGCTCACTCTTACGCTGGCAGGTTATTGAGACTCTTCCAACACTCTCACTTGGTGTCTTTGTGGTTAATCAATTGGGAGTACTCGCTGCTGGTTATGTCGCCTATCGGATGAAAACTACGATCAACCAACGACTTTTCTGGATTACAGGTTTTGCCGGTGGATTTACGACTATGTCATCACTGGCTTTCATTATTCACGAATCAAACCCATTAAGTGGCTTGCTCTATGGGGCAGCATCACTTGCAGCGAGCTTGCTCATCCTCAATATCCTTAAGGATAAGGCGAAGTCATGAGATTACTTCCCTTTATCGCAGGTGCAGCACTTGGTGCACCACTTCGTTATTTGATCGATAAATTCTTTAGAACCAAATATGTATTTCCAGTTGGAATATTGATTGTCAACGTCGTTGGTTCATTCATCCTTGGCTATACACAAGATAATTACTTCGTTATGGGATTCTGTGGTGCATTCACAACATGGTCAGCATTTATGCTCGATGTTGATCGCGAACTTCCATTTCGCCGCCGCACAGCAATAAACATTGCACTCACATTTGGACTATCTATTGCGGCCATTGCAGCAGGTTTTGCTCTAGCGTCCTAAGAGGCTCCTCATCCACATTTCGATCTCATCTGGGTGGCGTGGAATATCCTCAGAGAAATTGCGGCAACCATCTGCAGTGACAACAACATCATCTTCAATACGAATTCCGATACCGCGATATTCAGGTGCGAAGAGTTCATCATCAGGTTGGATATAGAGTCCTGGCTCAACTGTGAGAACCATTCCTTCACGTAGAGGTGCATCGAGATACTGATCC
>JAPLBL010000039.1 GCA_026392765.1 Actinomycetota bacterium | reverse complement strand
GTAAGACCTGCGATAAATTGCTTACGCAGCACAAAGAACATAATGACTGTAGGGGCTGCTGCGATGATCGCACCAGCTGCCAACAAGTTGAAGTCTGTGACGTACTGTCCCTGCAGACGGCGAAGTGCTGAGGTAATTGGACGCTTTGAGTCATCAGACATCAATACAAGTGCCCAGAAGAATTCGTTATAGATCCATGTAGTCATGAGCACGCTCAGGGCTGCTAGCGCTGGGCGCAAGAGAGGCAAGATGACGTTCCAATAGTGACGGAAGACGTTGGCTCCATCGATAGTTGCTGACTCAGAAATCTCTTTCGGAATCGTCTTCATATAGGAAGAGAGCACGAAGGTTGCAAAGCCCACCTGGAATCCCACGTGAACCAGAATCAAACCGCCGTAGTTGTTATAAAGCATGTTGCGATTACCAAATAGCTCACCAATCCAGATAAACATCCAGAACACTGGGATGTAGGTAAGAACGATTGGAAGCATGTTTCCTGCTGTGAAGAGCAAGAGAATCCAGAGATTGAACTTGAACTGATAGCGAGTCACAACAAAGGCAACTAGTGAACCGAAGAATAAAGTCAAAATAACTGATGGAACGGTCACAAGTAATGAGTTGAGTAGATAAACACCAATCTTCATCTCTTGAATTGCGTTGATGTAGTTATCGAAGGTTAAACGGCGTGGCCACGAGAAAATTCCGTAAGAGATGATGTCGTTGTATGGGCGAAGTGAGGTCCACACAGTCCAGAGAATTGGGAAGATCCAGACGAAGGCAAAGATGCCAATAAAGATTGAGATGAAGGTGTCTTTACGCTTCTGATTGTTGCGGTATTCCGCGCTCTGAACTACAACTGTACTCATTTGAGATCCTCTTGAAAACTAATTCGAAGATAAGTAATGATCGGAACGATGCAGAGAATAAGAAGGATAACTGCGTATGCCGCACCCTTCATTGAAATACCCTGGCCAGCAAAGTTCTGGAATACCAAAAGATTAAGAAGTGGGAAGATTGTTGGGCTTCCGTAGATGATGTACACCAAGTCGAATGCTCGAAGCGATTCAATGAGGGTAATAACAACAATGATGATGTTTACAGGCTGCATTGTCGGCAAGATAATCTTGCGGAAAATCTCCCAATCTGTGGCTCCATCGATTGCAGCTGCTTCTTTCAGCGCTGGATCAACTGATTTAAGGCCAGATAAATAGAGAAGCATGATGTAGCCAATATGGCGCCACGATGCAATACCTAAAATAACCCAGGTATTGATTTTGGGATTACCCCAAATCGAGATTGCATTACCAATATCGCGACCCATGAGACCCTGAACAAATCCACCAGGCTGCAACATAAAGTTCCAGATGATTCCAATTACTGCCAGAGATAGAACTACAGGCAAGTAGTAAATAGATTCATAGAAAGCGTGACCTTTGATGCCACGGTCAATTTGGTAGGCAAGCAAAATACCTAGCGGGGTTGCAATCACAACGAAGAATGCCAGCCAAATTGCGTTGTTCTTAAGTGCCTGATAAAAAAGTGGGTTATTTACAAAGATATTTTTATAGTTCTGGATTCCTGCCCACTGAATATCCTTAAGGCGAATACCGTTCCAATATGTAAAGGAGAGAATAATAGTGACGACTGCTGGAACCCAGAGAAGAATAATCTGAAGCAGAGTTGGAATTCCAACAAATGTTGCGAGAGTAAAGCGATCTGTTTTAGAAAGAGAGCGGCGGCTACGCTTCTTTTGAACCGTAGCCGCCGACTTCATACCTTTAACTTACTAGCACTTGAACTAATTAACAACTAAGAAATTAGTTCTTTGGAAGTGCATCCCATTGTGCTTGTACGTTTTCGAGGATCTTGTTGATATCAGAAGGCTTCTTAATGAAGTTCTGAATAGCTGGTCCGACAATTGGACCAGCAAAGTCTCCACGAGCATCACGATCTAGGAAGAACATGATGTTCTTTGCTGATGCAAGAACTGCAAGCTTCTGCTTGTTGAACGCATCGTATGAAGAAGTATCAAATGACTTCGATACGTAGATATTTGTATCTCCTGCCTTGACAGCTTGTGCAATACCTTCTGGAGATGCCCAGAATTCTGCAAGAGCCTTACCGCCCTCTACGTTCTTACCGTTCTTAGCAACTGAAATACCATCAAGTGGTGCATCAATTGTGTCGACACCAAACTTAGGGTTGATTTCTGGGAATGGAACGACCCATAGATCGTCGTAATCTGCCTGTGACTTCGCCTTGAAGTCATTAGCAAACCATGAACCCATCATCATTGCGCCTGTCTTCTTCTGAAGAAGAAGGTCGCGCATGCCGTCCCATGAAATATCGATGACGTTTTCGTTCATGAATGGGATGAGCTGTGCGAAGTACTTGAATGTTTCCTTTGTGCGAGCATCAGTCCACTTTGCGCGACCGTTAAGAAGGTCGATGTGGTACTTGTAGCCGTTTACACGTGCGTTAAGGATGTCGAATGTACCCATTGCTTCCCAGCCGCCCTTTGCGCCGAGTGAGTATCCAACAAGACCCTTCTTCTGTGTAAGAGTCATCAACTTAACGAAGTCATCCCAGTTGTTAATCTTTTCTGGGTTCATTCCAATGTCTTTTACCATTGACTTGCGGTAGTGCAAGCCCCATGGGTAGTAAGTAGTTGGGATGATGTAAGGCTTCTTTGATACTGGGCTTGTTGCACCCTTGATCGCAGCTGTAGGAAGTGATCCCTTGAGGCGATTGATTTCGCGTGTGAGATCTTCAAGAAGACCCAATTCACCGAAGTGGTTTGAGCGATATCCAGCCATCCAACCAAATGCATCATCAGGTGAACCCTGCATGATCTGCGCAAAGTTATTCTGGAAGTCATCTGAGTTAACTTGCTGAGCAACTACTTTAGCGCCAGTCTTCTTTGTGAAGGCATCGTTAACAGCCTTAGCAATTGCATCACCTGTTGCTCCACCGCCACGTGTTGTCCACTTGACTGTGCTGCCCTTTAAACGTGTTGCTGCGCTTGCAGTACCTGCTGAAAGCGAGCTACCGGCGGCAAGTGCTGCTCCACCGACTGCTGCGCCTTTGAGTACTGAGCGACGAGAAACTATGTTCTTCTCTTCTGACATCTTCGTCCTTTTCTCTAAGGTTGAAATTTCAACGAGCCTCGATTCAAGAGGGTGCGTGAATCTTCGACTGGAACAATCTAGAGGTGAGGGGGCCGCTCTACCTAGGATGTTGGGGTAACGAAATGGTAAAGATTCAAGCGTGGGTTGAGGCCTAAAGAGGCTTCTCTTCGAGGTAAAGGGCCACAGAGTTGATGCACCAGCGCTCATCTGTGGGCACCTCATACCCCTCACCCGAAAATACATGCCCCAGGTGGGAGTCACAGTTGGCGCATCGAACCTCGGTTCTAACCCGCGGGGCCAGTGAGCGATCCTCAATCAGCTTTACCGCATCATCGGCAGTCGGTGCATAGAAAGATTGCCAACCACATCCAGAGTGAAATTTAGTTTCAGATGTAAAGAGCTCATTGCCACATGCCTTACAACGATAACTACCAACTTTATCTGTGTCGGTGTATTCGCCGGTAAATGGTCGCTCTGTTGCACCTTCACGAAGTACTGCATAGGAAAGTGGATCTAAGCGAGCTTTAAGTTCGTCCTCGTTAACCTCTGCCATAAAATTAAATCCCTATCGCGGGATTCGCAGCCCTTGCATTCCACCATCGACGGCAAGGGATGTAGCAGTTGTTGATCCTTGCAGTGGACTTGCTAAGTAGCAGAGTGCGCGTGCAACTTCATCTGCACTGACAAGTCGTCCAAGTGGTTGACGAGCTTCCAGTGCTTTACGTTCTGCAACAGGATCTGCAGCTTGTGCCAGCAAGCGTTGCACCCACGGAGTATCAGCTGTTCCTGGATTCACACAGTTCACGCGAATTCCTTCAGCAACGTAATCATTGGCCATCGCCATGGTCAGTGAGAGCACAGCCCCCTTTGTCGCGCTATAGAGAGCGCGCTTTGGAATTCCTGCAGTTGCTGCAACAGAGCAGACATTGACGATTGATGCACACTTGCTCTTGCGAAGAAGTGGGAGCGCATAGCGCGAGGTGCGCACAATCCCAACAACATTGATATTCATTACCTTGTTCCACTCATCAGATGGATTGGCTTCAACGTTGCCTGTTGCACTTATTGCAGCGCTATTAATAAGTATGTCTAGCTGTGGAATCTTTGCAAATGCAGCTTCCACAGATGCATCGTCGCTGACATCGCATGAGAGCCATTGGCCAACGCCTGCGAGGCCACCTTCTGCAATATCGAGTCCATAAACAATTGCACCGCCTGATGCAAGCATTTGTGCTGTTGCAAGTCCGATTCCAGAACCAGCACCGGTGACTGCTGCAGTCAGACCCTTAAATTCTGACATTAAGCGTTTGCCCATTCTTTTCCATGTGGGAATGTGAAGTCAGCAATCGACTGTGCGTACATCTCTCCACCGGCACCGGGTTCAACAGGAGGCATGTATCGTGCATTCTGAATATTTGTTGGAACAACAAAGTGCTCATGCAAGTGATCAACAAACTCAACAACGCGTCCAGGATGATGGCCTGTAACTGCAACGGAATCAAACATGGCAAGGTGCTGAACAAGCTCGCAGAGTCCAACGCCACCTGCGTGAGGACAGACAGGAACGCCAAACTTTGCAGCCATCAAGATGTTGGCAATATTTTCATTCACACCTGCAACACGAGTTGCATCAATTTGCATAAATGAGAATGACTTTGCTTGCAGCATCTGCTTAAAGAGAATGCGGTTCATGCCATGCTCACCCGTTGCAACGCGCACAGGAGCAATTGCCTTAGCAATGGCTGCATGTCCTAGAACATCATCAGGGTTTGTTGGCTCTTCAACCCAATAAAGGTTGACATCTCCGATGCCCTTAATCCATTCAATAGCTTGATTCACATCCCATACCTGGTTGGCATCAATAGCAATTCTGATATCTGGGCCCACTGCTTCACGAGCAAGGCGCAGACGACGCTTGTCATCTTCTAGCGATCCACCGCACTTCAACTTAATGAGTGTGTATCCAGCAGCAACTGCTTCCTTAGCAAGGCGGACCATCTTCTCATCGGTATATCCAAGCCAGCCAGGAGTAGTTGTATAGGCAGGCAGTCCTTCAGCGCGAAGCTTTGCTTCATTGGCAGCGCGCTGTGGCTCTGTCTTACGTAATATCTCTAGCGCTTCAGCTGGAGTGAGTGCATCGGTGATGTATCTAAAATCAACAAGTTCAACGATTTGTTCTGGTGTGAGATCTGAAAGGAACTTCCACAAAGGCTTCTTTGCATGCTTTGTCACAAGATCCCATGCAGCGTTAACGACTGCGCCGGCTGCCATTTGTGTAACACCTTTTTCTGGACCTAACCAGCGAATCTGTGAATCACGAACCAAGCTGCGAGCGAACTCGCCCATGCTGGTTGCAAGGTCTGCAACGTCGCGTCCCACTGCATACGGTGCAAGTTGTTCGATCATGTCGCACTGCAGATCATTTCCGCGGCCGCAGGTAAAAACAAAGCCGTGGCCTTCAAGTGTTGGGTCATCAGTTTCTAGGATGAGAAGCGCTGCCGAATAATCGGGTTCCTTATTCATTGCATCGGAACCATCGAGTCCACGTGAGGTTGGGAATCTGACATCGACAGTTCTAAATCCAGTTACCTTAGGCATGACATCCCTTTACTTGTATGAAAATTGACTCTTCGCTTGACCTGCAAAATCATATAGGATGAATTTATGCCGCGGTATAGCGAGAAAGTTAAGTTAAAGCGTTCAAATCTTGAGGTTACACGCTTTGCTCTTGGTACAGCCCCTCTTGGTGGACTCTTTGCTTCAGTCTCTGATTCTGAAGGTGATGCTCTCATTAATACTGCTCTTGAATTAGGAATTAACTACTTCGATACCGCCCCTCAATACGGTCACGGCGTTGCAGAAATTCGCGTAGGCAAGGTTCTGCGCAATGTGAAGACTCCTTTCGTTATTGAAACCAAAGTCGGCCGAGTTCTGCGCCATGTTGAAGGTGTTGAGCCGGAGAAATGGTTTCCTGATGCACCTCGCGACATCGTTCCTATCTATGACTACACACCTGAGGGCATTAGACGCTCCTTTGATGAGAGCCTGGAACGTCTTGGCTTAGATCACATAGATATTGTCTTGATGCATGATGCAGAGGATTACATCCCTGAAGCAATTAACAACGCTTTCCCTGTTCTTGCAGATCTTCGCTCACAAGGACTCATTAAGGCCATCGGCCTTGGAATGAACTATGTCGGACCAGCACTTGAGATCATGAAGAATACTGATCTTGATATTGCACTCATCGCAGGTCGCTTTACTCTGCTGGATCAAGTAGCCCAGCATGATCTCTTCCCATATGCGCTTAAGAACAAGATCGACATCTCAATGGGTGGAGTTCTCAACTCTGGAGTTCTTGCTAACCCAGTAGCGGGTGCAACATATAACTATCTTCCAGCATCTGATGAAGTCATTGCTCGCGCTGCAAAGATCGGGAACTTCCTAAAAGAGCGCGGCATTCCACTTGTTGCAGCAGCGCTGCAATTCCCATTGCGCCATCCTGCTGTGACATCAGTTCTGACTGGTCCGCGCACAGCCGCTGAACTACGTTCGAATGCAGAAGATTTCAATCGTCCAATTCCTGACATAATCTGGAGCGAACTAGAAGATGCTGGCCTGATTGAGAAGATCCAGGCATGAGCATTAAGCGCATCGGACAAGTAATAGGTATCAAGCCTGAAGAAATCGAAGAGTATGAACGCATCCATGAGGCAATCTGGCCAACAGTTGCTGCCACTCTGAAGAAAGCTAATATTCAGAACTACTCAATCTTTCGATATGAAAATCTCCTCTTTGCTTATATGGAGTACACAGGCAGCGATTATGAGACGGATATGGCACAGATTGCCGCAGATCCTGAAACTCAGAAGTGGTGGAAGATCACAGCTCCTATGCAGGTGCAAGTTCCCGAAGCTCGCGATGGCGAGTGGTGGCATACACTCCACCAAAACTTTTACCTCAACTAATAAAGGATTCTCATGAAATTTTCTGTCCTTCATACCAAAAACGCGCAATACCAATTTGCGGTCACCGTCGATGGCGTTCACCGCAGCGTTGAAGGGCTCCCCACACTGACTGAGGCAATGCACCTGACTCTTGCTGAACTGAAAACTCGCACAGCTAGCGCAACAACATCGATCTCTGGAGAGCTAGCACCTCCAATCGCTGCTGAAATTGAATTATGGGGAGCCGGTGTTACCTATCTTCGCTCTCGCGATGCTCGTAAAGAGGAGATGCACCTATTGGTATTCGCTATGACAGTGATGCATCAGTTCCTGAACCAGAAGTTGCTATCTATATAAATAAGCATCGCGAGATTATTGGTTATGCAATCTGCAACGATGTGACTGCGCGTTCTATTGAAGGTGAAAACCCTCTCTACCTCTCACAAGCAAAGATCTATATTGGCTCAACTGCAATCGGCCCAGACATCACTCCTGCATGGCTTGCACCTGCGGCCAATGAGATGAGCATTAAGGCGAAGATCCTTCGTGGTTCAGCACTTATCTGGGAGGCAGAGACTTCTCTCGGTGCCCTCAATAGAACTCTTGAAGATTTAGTTAACTACGTATTTCGTTGCCAAGATTTCCCTCATGGCTTGATTCTCTCCACCGGCACAGGAATCGTGCCTCCTATGGATATCGCACTTGCTGCAGGAGATATCGTTGAGATTAACGTTGCAGGTGTTGGAACCCTTTCAAATACAGTTGAAGTAATTCCAGAACGGTAAGACATGTCTTCGATCAATGTATGGACGCAATGGGATGACCTCTCAGCTCCTGCTGGAATCACACTGCTCTCCCCCGAAAACTTTCCACTGGATACATCAGATCTGTCACAGATTGATTTCTATGTACCTCTTTATATGGGAGGCGCAAAGGCTCTCTCCTATGCGGCACAAATGCCCAATCTAAAAACTCTTCAGATGCTAAACGCTGGCTATGACGATGCACTTGCATACCTTCGACCAGGGCTAACGCTCTGTAATGCACGAGGCGTGCATGATGCATCCACAGCTGAATTAGCAGTTGGCTTAGCAATTGCTTCCCGCCGAGGTTTTCCTGAATTTATGCGCGAGCAGATTGCGGGCAGGTGGAGCCATCACCGCACATCATCACTGAGCGATTCCAAGATCGGAATCATTGGATATGGATCAATCGGTAAGAAGATTGCAAAGAATCTCTCTGGCTTTGAAGTATCCATCACCGCATTTACCCAATCAGGCAGAGATGGCTCTCTCACCATCGATCAACTCGATGCTCATCTACCTGAGCTCGATATTGTCATTTTGATTCTGCCGCTCTCAGATTCATCTCGTCATCTCTTTAACGCCAAGCGCCTTGCTGCAATGAAGGATGGCGCACTCCTTATCAATGTCGCCCGTGGCCCTGTCGTTGAAACCGATGCATTAGTAAAAGAGCTCA
>JAPLBL010000026.1 GCA_026392765.1 Actinomycetota bacterium | reverse complement strand
GTGCAAGATGTATTGCTTACAGTGCATCAGAAGGATCCAGAGAGTGCGATGGTCTCTGAGCGCCTTGTTGATATCGATGAAGGTATTCAAGAGTGGCGCTATCGCCATGTGAAGATGGTTGAGCGCACGATTGGCCACAAGATGGGAACTGGTGGATCAAGCGGAGTTGAATACCTTGCAAGCACACTCTTTAACCCAGTCTTTAAAGACTTATGGGAGATTCGTTCTCGCTTCTAAGCAGGCAGCCCTTTAATCACAAGCTCTGATAGAGCAAGACGTTCGCGCTTTGCCGTTTCTCTTTCAAGAAGTGGTCCTGCAAGTTTTTCAGGTGCATCCTGTGTTCCTATTGCAATGACAACTACTGGAATGAGTTCAGGTGCAATAGAAAGCACATCCTGTGCCACAGCCTTATCAAATCCAGTCATCTGGTGGGCAACTAATCCGCGGTGGTGAGCTTCAATAACTAATTGTGCAACAGCTAAGCCACAGTCATATTGATAATCAGCATGAATTGATCCATCAGCACGAACTGTCTTTCCCGCTACCAAAATCAGAGATGAGGAGTTCTTTGCCCATGACTTATTGAAATCAACGAGTGAGGAGAGAATTTGAGAAAAGACTTCATCGCCACGCTTTCCCACGAAGAAGCGCCATGGCTGCCCGTTAAATGCAGAAGCAGCCCAGCGAGCTGCCTCGAGAATTGCGGTGAGATCTTCACTACTGATAGTTGCAGTTTCGTTATATGAACGTGGGCTGCGACGAGTTGCGATGATTTCGTGGACGGGAACTGAAGTCTCTGCTTTCATAACGTGAACCTTATTGCTCAGATAGAGTTCTCGCATGTCGATTTCAGAGTGGATACATCACACTGCTGATTCGCTGATTGCACACAACTTGCAAATTCCACTCTTTCTCCTTCTAATCTTCTTTGCATTTGCTGAAGCAGCGCTATTTGTTGGATTTGTCCTACCTGGAGAGACTGCATTGCTTATTGGTGGAGTTCTCGCTCACGCAGGAGTGTGGAATGTGTGGGTATTTCTCATAGCTGCGATTATCGGCGCAATTACTGGAGACTCTGTGGGCTATGAAATAGGCAAACATTTAGGGCCCCGAATTAAAGAAAATGCCTTTGGTCGCTTCGTTGGTGAGAAGCGTTGGAAGCTAGCGCAAGCAATCTTTGATCGTTATCACGGTGGCGCAATCTTCTTTGGTCGAGCACAAGCGCTCCTTCGTGCGCTAGTCCCAGCGCTAGCAGGCATGAATAAAGTTCCTTATCGCATCTTTATTAAATGGAATGCAGCTGGTGGAATCGTCTTCTCCACCATTGTTGTACTCCTGGGATATCAATTCGCTAGCTCTCTAGCAACGCTCGAAAAGTATTTGCGTTACTGGGCAATTTTCTTCTTAGCAATTGTCATTATCGTTATTGGAATTCTCAAACGAAAGCTTGAGCACCTACTCGAAGATTAAGCCTTCTTAGTATTGATAATCTCTATCTTTTCACCATAAGCGGCTTCAGCAATCTCTTTACGGCGCTTGATATAGGCATCCGATGCCCCGGTAATGAGATGTTCAAATCTTTGTTCACTTTTGATTAGAGGATGTAGTTCTTGTGCTGTGTTCTGTGATCCCCAGATAGGTGGCTCTTGTCGAGTCACCTGCACAACAAAATGCGGATTGATAAAGTGGTAGACGAGTGCAAGGCGACGAAGTCCCATATATGCAACATGGCGCATGCCGCGATTAATATGTTCTTGAATCCGTAATTGGTTATATCGCAGCCATGATGGGCGAATAGGTTCTTCTTGCACAGCTAATTCATACAAAATCTTCGCAATCTCTGCACCGCCTGATGGATCAGGTAGTTCCGCACATTTCTTGCTTAATCGTGCACGAACTTCAGCATCTTGTAACTTCTTAACCGTTGCGGTGATATCACCAAGATCTGCTTGATTAGCACGCAGTGCAAATCCCATGTCATGGCACCACTGTGCTCGTGCTTCTTGGTCATCGGTGCCGCGAATATTGGAGACGAAGACTGTTGGAACGTGAGCTGGCAAGAGCTCGTGGACTCCGTTGTAACCGGTTGCGCAGACGCTCGCATCGAAGGCGTGAAGAACTCGAGCAAGTGGGAAGTGGCGCACAACCCGGATATCAAGGCCCACTGGTGCAAGTGACTTTCCATCTTTATCCAGTGGTTGCTTGGTGAGGATGACTTGCAGATCTTTCCATCCGAGCAAGCCTGAAAGCGCTGCTGTCATCTTCTCATTCACATCGCTATCGCCAGTTCCGAGTTGTACCAAGACTGCTGGGCGGTTCAGATCAAGGCCAAGCACCTTGCGAGCTTCATCGCGAGATAGCGCTGTGTCTTTCTGAAAGAGTGAGACAGAAGATGTAAGCCGTGCATCTTTTCTTTCTGCAGTTGGCCCAAAATCATAGGCGCGAGCGAAGTCACCTGGTTCAACGATGTAATCCATCATCTGCGATTGCAAACCTAAAACGAAACGTTGTGGCTTCTTCTGCCATAAACCACGTCGCACCCAAACTAGTGCCAACTTTGGATGTGAAACTTTTGCAGCGATTACACCTGGATAAGGAACAACGCCATCGAATGACATCACGCGAGCGCCTGTCTCATCAACGAGTGCAAGTAATCGATCACGCAGATACTCATCCCATTTTTCGCGCGACATCCACATGCGATCGCGACCTGGGATGTATTCGCAACGAATTCCCATAAATTCTGGAATCTCTGCAATACCTCCGGCCATTGAAACAATAATGGGGTTTGCATATTCTTTAAGAGCCAACGCAATTGCACTTGCACGTGCAAGGTGTCCCATTCCCACGCCATTACTGGTTGCAAGAATAATTGTTGGTTTTTCCATAAGGCTCAAAGGTTATCAACCCTTTACGCGTAAGCCACGCGGGAAAATCCCTATTAGTTGCAAACTTTTTTGCCTTCAGAGATACTTATCACGCGTTAATTCGCAACCACAAAGGAGAGTACTTCTCAAACCGTTTCTAAATCAGAAACATTTGCCGTACAGCTTTACAATGACTACACCAACAGCGATTCAATCGCACCACAGCGCAACACATCGTTATGTACCAACAACATCAACACCCATCTCCCCTGAAAAGGTTGCCGCAGTCCTCGCAGCCGAATGGGATCTATTCACCAAGAGCACCAAGGGCTCTGCCGCTGAAAGCAAGCGAGCATTTAACTCACTTCCTCTAGGTGTTACATCTAGCTTCCAGCACTGGGATCCATACCCAATCTCAATCGTCTCCGCCTCCGGCGCCTATATGACCGATGTCGATGGGCGAAAGCTCCTTGACCTATCTATGGGCTTTGGCGCAATGCTCGCTGGCCACCTCAACCCAATCGTGGTGGAAGAAGTGCAGACAGCGCTCAACCAGGGAATGCTCTTTGTCACCCCTTCACCTACCTCTACCGATGCTGCAGAGAGAATCTGTAAGCGCTTTGGTATCGATCAGGTCCGCTTCACCAACTCAGGCACTGAGTCAACGATGTATGCAGTTCGCGTTGCTCGCTCTGCCACCGGAAAGATGGGCATCCTTAAAGTAGAAGGTGGTTACCACGGTAGCTATGACCCATTTGTTGTCTCAGCAAAGCCACCACTGAATCTTGCAGGAGATGCAGAAGATCCAACTCCTTACATCGAACCCAACTTGGTTCCAGGTGATATCTATATTGTTCCTTATAACAACATAGATGCTCTTGAAGCTATGTTTGAAAAGAATGCAAAGAAGATTGCCTGCTTTATCGTTGAACCAGTTCTTGAAAACCTTGCAATTATTCTTCCTGATGCGGGATATCTCGAGCGCGTTCGCGAACTCTGCGATCAATACGATGTTGTTCTTATCTTTGATGAGGTTAAGACTGGACTAACAGCAGGAGCACATGGTGCATCTGCACGTTTAGGTGTGAAGCCAGACCTTATTACCCTTGCAAAATCAATCGGTGGCGGACTCCCACTTGCAGCCTTTGGTGGCAAGAAGAAATATATGGACTTCGTTACCAACGGCAAGATGGCTCACTTTGGAACCTTTAACGGTAATCCCCTTGCGATGGCAGGTGTTCGCGCAATCGATCGCATCTGTTCAGATCAAGTTCTTGCTGATGCAGAAGCGATGAACTTGCAGGCACTTACTCGAATCGGTGAAGTTATTGATGAGTACCAACTTCCAGCACACACAGTCGGCTTCGGCATCAAGGGTTGCGTTACTTGGTCAACAACACCAGTGCGCAACTACCGCGATTACAAAGCAACTGACTTTGGTGTTGCTGAAGCACACTGGCTCTTTGCTCTCAACCGCGGCATCATCACTCCACCAGGACTTGATGAGCAATGGTTAATTTCTGTGGCTCATGGCCAAACAGAGATTGATATGTTGGTTGAAGATTTCCGTGAGTTCGCTAAGGCAATACGCGCTTAAATTTAAGAATAGAAAAGGCCCCGCACTCTCCCTCAAAGAGTACGGGGCCTAATCTATTTATTTAGTTGTGTCCCGGAATTAAGAACCGAAAACAGTCTTCCAATCAGTGATTGTCAGGCTGTAGTAAGCGCCACCTTCAAGAGTCTTCTGGTTGAACTTCAAGATTCCAGAAGGTGACTTTGTGGTGAGATCTGGACGCGCTGTATATGCGCCAGTTGTGTGTACCTGAGCGTTGAAGTAGAAGTACTTCTTTGTATCTCCAGGCTTTGCAACCATTGCAGTAGCGTCGATGATTCCTGATGATTCCTCATCAATTGTCATGAACTTGGAAGCATCCTTAGCGAAGTAATCCTTGTTGAACTCTGCCACTGTTGCGAGCTTTCCATCAGCGATGCGGAATGCAACGATGCGTGCAACGTGTGCGTTGTTACCTGGATCTTCTTGTAGCAAGACGATTCCATCTGTTGTGACAGTCATGTTATCTGGCTTGCTTAGGTATGGAGCTTCTGTTCCATCGAGGAGCAGTTCAAGCTTTGCACCTAGTTCAGGCTTTTGACCATCGACAAATGTCAGTCTCCAGAATCCGCCACCATCGCGTGAAACACCTGGCTCTGATGGATTCTCTTTAGTCGCACCTGGATCCTTATTGGATTCAGTTGTAACGAAGTAGAAGACGTTTGGATTCTTTGGATCCCATTGGCCATCTTCAACGCGAGACATTTCCGTTCCCTTTGCAGCATGATCTACCTGCTGAGTCTTCATATCGCCATCCCAGATTGTCTTTTCAAACTTCACATCGACAGCCTTGTTCTTGCCATATGCGGCGCGGAAAGCGTTGTCATTTGCGATATTTGGAATGCTCATAACGTGAAGGTCACCGTTTGTAAGACCTGCCTTATCAGCAAATGTGCCTGATGCTGTCTTTGTTCCGACATACATGAAGAGCTGTGAATCAGTAGCTGAGCCATCTTCATTGCCCATAACAACTGTGTTCTTGCCTGGCTTAAGGTTTGGCATCAAGTTCTCCCATGATGCAAGACCCATACGTGGAAGGTTGATTCCGTTGCCATCCATATCGAATGCGAAGCCGCGACCATAACCGCTATCGCCATCTTCTTCACCAGCTAGGAATACTGCTCCGTCATATCCAAGTGTTGTTGAGCCATCTTTGAATGAAAGTGCTCCTGCTTGAACGAGAGTTGCTGAACAGAAACGGCTGATAAAGCTATCCATACCAACTGTCTGTGTAGTTGGAGCTGCTCCGACTGGAGATGCTTGGTATTCCTTTGTGTTGTAGTTGTAGAAGCTCCATGATGAAACGAGGTCTGAAGCCTTGAGGACACGATCGCCTGCCTTGTTCAATGTGAACTTAGTAATTGATGTTCCCTGAATTGGCTTTCCCTTATCAGCAGCCTTAGCCAATGCTCCGATTGCTCCATATGAAGGAACTTCGTGAACTGAAAGAAGTGTGATTGTTCCATCTGCATTGCGCATTGCGCCCATGCCATCTGGAATACCTTGAACGGTAAATCCACCAAATGTGTCTCCAGCATATGCAAGTGGCTTAATTTCTGCTGCATCTGTCGAAGCAATAATGTATTCAGGCTTTGTCAGCACAGAATTTGCCACAGCTGTTCCCGCAACCAATGTTGCTATCGAGAGCACTGCAGCTACTTTGTAGCGAAGCTTCATGTTGATCCATTCCCCTAGTGTCCGAGTCGGGATGTATTCCAATCGACCCTGTGGGGGGAGTTTCTCTGCATACAAACAATGGAGGGAGAATAGAGAGTGAAGTTGCAGGAAATATTTACAACTTTTTCTGCACCAGTAATACACCTTCTGTTAACTTAAAGAATGGTGGCTGTTAGAGCTGCCAAGCACGAACTCCGCCAGCAACTCCGGCAGAGTTCGGAACAATCACAACGTCATCACCCATCAAGTTAAGGTCACGTTGCTGAATGCTGTGTGAATTACCGCCGCCTATATAGAGGCGATCCCAAAGAAATACTGGGCGAAGTTCAGAGACCATCAAGCGCACGCGGCGTGACCAGAATGTATTTCCCATACGGTGGCGTTCGCGATCGCCAATCCATGTGTCATATGTTGTATTGCGGCGGGTTGTTGCATGTGAAAGTTCAAAGTGCGGAGAAAGCTTTCCGCCGTGGAAGATTGAAAAACCAAGACCAGTTCCAAGAGTCAGAACGATTTCAAGTCCTGAGCCAGTAACTACACCAGCACCATGTACTTCTGCATCGTTCAAAACTTTAGCTGGCATGCCCAAACGTTCAGCAACTGCTGCTTCTGCATCAAAGCCCCACCATTGCTCTTTAAGTTCTGGATTCATGCGTGTGTGAGGACCTGCATCATTGATGTAATGAGGGGTTGCAACAACAACACCATTACGAATCATCCCTGGCAGACCGACAGTGACGCGCGCTGCCTTAGGAAGAGACTTTGCAATTGACTCAACGGTCTCGAGGAAGCGTTCAGGTGAAAGTGGGTATGGGGTCTGCACGCGCGTTGGAGCTGCGTGCATAGTTCCTGATTCATCAAGAACACAACTCTTAATAAAGAGACCACCGCAGTCGATGGAGAGAGTGAATTGGCTCATGAGAGTGGATCCATAACGGTAATCATTTCACCAAAAACTAGATCTTTAGCAACACTTTGCCACGCCTTACTGTTCTGATTAACCATATGCGCATCCCATGATGGGCGATCACTCCAGATTTCCCAGACGTTTACAACGTTCTCTTTTTGAGTATCGCGATAGATATCGATGAATTCACACCCTGCCTCGGTGCGGATCACAGAGATGTGCTTGGAAAGACCTTCAACAAACTCTTCATATTTTCCTGGGCGCACATCAATAGCCACAAAGAGGAAGATTTTGCTCACTGGATAACGATACCTGCTTATCCAATGACTGGTAAATGCACGTCAGGAATTCTATGTTCGCGATGAGCGACAACTGATGCGCTGTGATATTTCTCAATCTCACCCAAGAAATTGGCATCGAGGTATGGACGGCCATCAACTATTGAGCCCTTCACCCCTTCGATGACTGCTGCCACATCTTCTCCTGACATTGTTTTATATGTCTCGAGAGCATGCGCTAGCGCCAATACTTGATTGCGATTTTCAAGCAATATCTCTTCAGCTTGAGTCAACAATGAACTTAAGTTCTCTTCGATGCGATCGCTCAAAGCCATTCTCATCTGCTTCTCAGTGTCTTCTTTTCCTTTTCCACCACCGGGAGAACCCATCTCAAAGCGACGGTTACTCACGTGTGATGAAATGGTTGAGCCCATTCCCCAATGTCCTTCCATCAAGGATGCAATAGTGGTTGCACTCTCGAGGTCTCCTGAAACACCGGATGAGTTATCTCCATCAAAGAACATTCGCTCACCGGCCAATGAAGCAAGTGAAACCAAAATATCTGATTTATATTCACTCTTCCAGCGAGTGAATTGATCATCGGGCGGAATACTTGCCACCATTCCTAAGGAATCAGAACCCTTTTCAATCGTTGCTAAATCAATAGACATATGTTGGCGCGTGCGATGTGCCATGACAGCGTGGCATGCTTCATGAACAGCAATTGCATGTCGCTCGCGCTCGATGTATTCAACATCCTCCGATGGCCCAAGCTCTTTCTGTTGCTTGGCCTTAACAATGTCTGACCATTCAATAGATGTTCGACCATTACGAATAGCCATAATCAACGCTTCGTTGATGGTGTCCTTAATCGTTGCACCTGTTGCATAAGGAGTAATCGTTGCAATCTTGTCGATCTCATCCGCCGTCAGTGAGTGTGAAACCTTTGAAAGGTATCCCTCATATGTGCGCACGCGTCCAGCTTTACTTGGATATCCCACGCGATACATACGATCAATACGTCCAGGACGTAAGAGCGCTTCATCAAGTGCTTCTGGCATATTGGTTGCCATCACAACAAGAATTCGAAACTTAGGTGGATTTTTAGGACGCATGCCTAATGTGCGTCGAACAATACGATTAAAGAATCCACGAGGCTTCTTAAGCCCAGAGAGTTCAGTGAGTAGCGCTTGTAGCGTTCCCATCCCCCCGCCACCACCGCCACCTGCAGCGCCACCCATAACAAACTTGTCACGGACAAGTGCTGAGACTGCAGGTTCAGAAAGATATGCGCCGCCATGACAGTGGCTCTCAAATATCTTTGATCTCTCCATGGTGGATGTGCGCTGGGGTCCACCCTGGGAAACAATTCCACGATTTCCAAGTGAGTCTGCTTCATCAATGAATACAACTACTCCGCCATAGCGCAGCGCTAACTTACGCAGCTTACGGAAAAGACTCTTAACTTTAAGTACACCAACACCCATGAACATGTTGGTAAATGCACCTGGATCTACAAAGACGAATGGCTTACCAGTCTCTCCTGCCATGGATTCAGCCATCAGCGTCTTACCTGTTCCCGGAGGACCCCACAAGAGAATTCCACCCGGTACATAACCACCATGCTTCTCAATCTCTTCAGGGGACTCAAGGAAGAGTAAGTTTTCACGGATGCGATTGAGAACATGGTCTTGTCCCCACACATCACTAAATCGAGTTCTGATGTCATCAGGGAAATAGGTATCAATACCACCGCGACTTAAGAACCAGAAAATCGCTGCAAATTGAATGATGACAAAGAAGACTGCAAAGAGAAGCTGTCCAAGAAATGGAAGTGCGGTGATGAATGCTTTAGGGGCTAAGAAGAGCGCCTTAATAGGTGGCTCTTTATAAATTGCACCAAGAATGACTGCAAGAAGGAAGATGACAAGCGCCCACTTAATTAAGCGAGCTAAGCGAAAGCGGGTCCAGTCACTGAGTCTGTGTAGTTGGCGATCTACAAATGCAAAATATTTTGTCCAAATGCCATGATAGGGAGCTAAGAGTTCGGCGATAATGAAGTGAATCTGGCGAATAACTTCGATGCCAGCTAGAACAATGAGCCACGATTTAGTCCGCGCAGTTTCGTTGAGTGCATCCTCAACGCTCAATATTGGATTTTCAGCAAGGTTGGACCAGGTGAGCACGAGGTAGGTAATACCAAAGAGCAGTAAGAACTTGATGCGGTCGTAGATAGAGAGATGAATACGAGTTTTACGATCAGTATCGCGAGGTCTACTGGTTCGATTATCTATCTGACTCATTTTGCTCCCCGCACTGTGTAGGACTTAACAATTTCTTCCATAACCTTCTTATTCTTTGTGTAGCACTTAGTCTCACATCTGACCATCAAAATATATAAAGTCGTACGGTCATTGGACATGAGTACTGTCTGATTAAATGTCTGTTCGGTGCCATCTATAGAGAAGCTATAGATGGTCTGAATGCCGCGGGCACCCTTCTCAACTACCTCTCCATCTTCAAGAATCTTAAAATCAGGAACTCCCAAATCAACACCATCGCTCAATTGCGTGATGGGGGCGATGACATTTCGAAGTGAGTTATATGAGAAGTCATTAACTTCAGAGCCAGTCAAGTCTCGAACTCTGACAAATACCAAAGGCGATTTGACTGCCTTTAAACTAAATACTTGCGAGACCTTAATCTTCGAGTCAGTTGAGTAAGCCACCTGCCATTTGACTAAAGCTTGTCGAGAATCTGCTTGATCTTTCTCTGAACCCTTTTCATATTTATTGAGCGCTGCATAACTCAGCCCATGCCAGTTCTTAGGAACTGAAAAGAAAACACCCTCTGCTTTGGAGGCTGCATAAATCTTGGAACTTTCACCACAACCTGTGAGAGCAAGAGTCAGCACCATACAAAGAGCCAGGATGCGTCCGCTTCTCATTCCGAGATTCTGCCTGAGAAAACAGGAGTCCGCTAGGTGAAATTTGGCTGCCACCGGCAGGTGCACGCCCACTTTTCTCCTCTGGTGAGCGTGATTGGGCAAAAAGAAAAGCCCCCGGTGTGAAAGGCACCGAGAGCTTAACTTGTGCGCGCGAAGGGATTCGAACCCCTAACCTTCTGATCCGTAGTCAGATGCTCTATCCGTTGAGCTACGCACGCTTATTGAATTGTGTATTGCGAATGCGAATACTACAGGCTTTTTCTAGCCCTGAAAAACTCGCCTAATTAAGCCTATTTCAATGCTTATCCACGCCAAGAAGTATTTAGTGGACGACCTTCTGCATAACCAGAGGCGGATTGAATTCCAACAACTGCGCGCTCTGCAAACTCTGCAAGGTTATGTGCTCCTGCATATGTGCAAGAAGAGCGAAGTCCCGAAATGATTTCATCAATCAGATCTTCAACACCTGGTCGGTTCGGATCAAGAAACATTCGTGATGATGAGATTCCTTCTTCAAAGAGTGACTTACGTGCGCGATCAAATGCATCTTCTTGTGATGTGCGTGCGCTTACGGCTCGCTTTGATGCCATGCCGAAAGATTCTTTATAGGCGCGGCCTGAAGAATCGCGCATTAAGTCGCCAGGTGATTCATATGTTCCTGCAAACCAAGAACCAATCATTACCTGCGATGCACCTGCAGCAAGTGCCAGAGCAACATCGCGAGGATGGCGAACTCCGCCATCTGCCCAGACATGTGCTCCTAGCTTCTTGGCCTCTGCTGCACATTCAAGTACCGCAGAAAATTGTGGGCGGCCAACGCCAGTCTGCATGCGTGTTGTACACATTGCACCTGGCCCAACACCGACCTTAATAATTGTGGCTCCTGCGGCAACAAGATCGCGAACTCCATCGGCAGTCACTACGTTGCCAGCTACGATTGGGACATTCAGGTTTAGCTTCTTAATTGCTTGTAGCGCTTCGATCATCTTCTTCTGGTGTCCGTGCGCAGTATCAACAACAAGCACATCAGCACCTGCTGCGACTAACTTTGCGGCTTTATCGGCGACATCGCCGTTAATTCCCACTGCTGCCGCAATACGTAGCTTGTTGTTCTTGTCTACTGCAGGTGTATATAAAGTCGCACGAAGTGCGCCCACCTTGGTAATAATTCCAACGAGTTCACCGCTTGCTGAAACCACAGGAGCTACTGTGCGAAGGCGCTCATTCAAGAATTCAAATGCTTGGCGTGGATCAAGAGTGTCAGGCATTGTGGTCAACTCTTGTGTCATCACTTGGCTCAGCTGAGTGAAGCGATCGACTCCAGCTAGGTCTTCTTCAGTAACGATACCGACTGGCTTCTTGCCATCGACAATGACAATCGCACCATGTGAGCGCTTATGGATGAGTGAAGCAGCATCAGCCACAGTCTCTTTGAGAGTTAAGGTGATTGGTGTTTCAAAGAATGTGTGGCGAGCTTTAACAGATGCAATGACTTCTGCAACAACTGGGATAGGAATATCTTGTGGGATGACAACTATTCCACCGCGGCGTGCCATGGTCTCGGCCATTCTGCGACCTGCGATAGCGGTCATATTTGCAACTACTAATGGGATTGTTGTTCCGCTGCCATCATTGGAAGTCAGATCAACTTCCATACGGCTTGTGAGTTCGGAATTGCTGGGAACCATGAATACATCGTCATAGGTGAGGTCATAGACCGGATTGTTAATAAATCGCACGTACTGAAGCCTACCGCCGATATGGCAAGGGCGACATAATCGCCTCATGATGCGCTGGCGCGGGGCGATGCTGGATATATCTCGCCATTACTTTGATGCCGCCTTCATCAAGAAGACCATCAGCTCCCTAGCCATCTTCGATTACAACACCCTGCACCTACATCTAACGGATGATCAAGGCTGGCGCCTTGAGAGCAAGGTATTCCCATTGCTCCATGAAGTTGGTTCCATTCGCAAGCAGAGCCAGAACAATCACGGACTTCTAGAACTTACCTATGACGGTAAACAACACTCTGGCTATCTCACACACAATGATGTGCGAGAGATAGTCAGCCATGCACGCTCACTTGGGATGCAGGTAGTTCCTGAAGTAAATATCCCAGGGCATACCGGTGCACTACTTGCTGCCTATCCTCAATTTGGAGTAAACAAAGCAGCAGTTGAAGTAAGTGGGCGTTGGGGAATTTCAGATTACTTACTTCGACCATTTCCAGAAACATTTGAATTCCTCACAAAAGTATTTGAAGAAGTTGCCTCTATCTTTCCATCTGAATATATCCATGTTGGCGGCGATGAATCACTGATTGATAATTGGTTGAAAGATCCTGAAGTTGTTGTCTTTATGAAAGAGAATGGTTTTGCCACAACGAAAGAACTCTTCATGTACTTCATGAAAGAGATTGAAAAGATTATTTCGGGCTTGGGCAAGAAGATGGTGACCTGGGATGATGCTTTTGCATTTGATCCTGAGCAAGCAACACAAGCATCAGTAATGTCATGGCGCGGTGAAGCAATTGCACAGATTGCTATCGATCATGGCCGTGAAGTAATTCAAGGCCCAGTTTTTCCAACCTATTTGGATTACTCACAAGAAGTTTCAGAATTTGAACCACTTGCTATTGGTGGTCCTGTCACACTTGAAGATGTGCTGACATTTAATCCACTACCTGGAGTAACTGGTGTGCAATTCCAATTGTGGAGTGAATATATTCAATCGCCAGTACATGCTGAATATATGATGTGGCCGCGAGCTGCAGCTCTTGCTTATCGCTGCTGGGGCGAAGGAAAAGACTTTGAAAGCTACTTCGCAGAACGCAAACCCAAGCTGGATGAGTTGGGTGTGACGATTCGCGATCAAGATCCTCTTAAACGATTGAATATCCGCCACTTGGGAATCGGTAAGTACTACCGTGGATTCGACACAGCCTCCATGATGGAAGCACTTGAGAAATCAGCAATTGCCGGCGAAGTTGCGCACGACTTCTAAAGTTTCTTCGCTACTCCAATTTCACCAGGACGTTCAAAGATAATCTGATAACCAACTGCTTGATAGAAAGCCAGTGCATTTAAGTTCTTGGAACTCAATATCAAATGCACGCCAGGTGAGCCTGCGCTACGTAGTGAATCTTCCATTGCCTGCATCAGCTTCTTTCCCCAGCCTTTGCCTTGCATCTCTGGAACAAGGTTGATGTGTGCATGTGATGGGAATTCTTCGAGGTACTCAGATGGTGATTGCAATGGGTTGTGAATCAGATGTGCAATTCTTTCATCTCTGCTCCATGTATCTTGCTGTGAGATATCGGGCTTCTTATAGAAGGCTTGCTTTGCGGGCCACCACACCGCGTCAGTAACCGTTTCAAATGAGGTCGTATCAAGAGTGGCAATGCAATATCCCACAGGAACACCATCCTCACTTTGCACTACATAACAATGTTCTGAAGATAGATGAAGGTAAGGGCCGACCCAGATATCACCTAATAGATCTGGTTGGTCAAAGATTCCCGTTGCATCTTTACCTGAATCCCCAGTTATGACGCAGATGTCATAGAGGGTTCTCTCATCTTCTAGAGAAGCTAAACGAATATTCATCGTTACTTCAATAGCGCTAGAAGGCGAGCAACTTCAGATGCAACAGCATCGCGACCTGGAGCGATGTATTTACGAGGATCTACGAGCTTGGGATTTGCACTCAGTGCTTCGCGAATTTCGTGAGTAAAGACATCATTAAGGTGAGTTGCAATATTGATCTTGCTCATTCCAGCCTTCACGGCCTTCTGCAAATCAGGATCACTCACACCAGATGAACCATGCAAGACAAGTGGAACTCCCACTGCCTGTGCAATCTCTGTAATCAATTCAAAATCTAAAGTTGCATCGCGAGTAGTCATGGCATGCGATGAACCAACAGCCACAGCCAATAAATCAGCGCCTGTGGCCTCTGCGAAGGCCTTTGCCTCTAAGGCATTGGTGCGAACTCCAGGTGCGTGAACGCCATCCTTGCCACCGACTTCGCCAATCTCAACTTCAAGAGTTGCACCATAACTCTTGCAAAGAGCTGCCATACGGGCACTGGCTGCAACGTTGTCAGCGTAGGAAAGCTTTGAGCCATCAAACATTACTGAGTCATAACCGAGATCAAGTGCTTGCTTCACTAGATCTTCACTCTCGGCGTGATCAAGGTGAACAGATACGGGAACAGATGCATATTCTGCGATAGCAATTGTTGCAACAGAGATTGGCTTCAAAGTCTTGTGGTATTTAATACAATTTTCGCTGATCTGCAAGATGACTGGAAGTTTGGCTAGTTCTGCCCCAGCAACCAGAGCTTCCGCATGCTCAAGCAGAATCACATTAAATGCGCCAACGGCAGAACCCGCACTCTTGGCATCGAGTACTAACTTGCCTGCATTGGTGCGTGACATCGTGCTCCTTAGACAATCACGATCTCAACGCCAAGTGCGCGGAAATCTTTGACTATCTTAGGGTCAATTCCATCATCTGTAATCAAGACATCAATCTCACTGATGGGACGAATGGATGCAAAGGCGCTCTTGGCAAACTTTGAACTATCTGTCACAACGACAATTTTGCGGGCACGCGCTGCTATCTGGCGATTGACGCGAGCTTCATCTTCATGACGAGCAGCAGCTCCAATAACTGAATCAATCGCTTCAACGCCAAGGAATGCAATATCAATATTGACTTCCTTCAATACTTCTTCGGCAAATGGTCCAGTGAGTTCATAAGACTGCGGACGAGCAACGCCACCGGTCACAACAATTTTGATCTGATGGCGCACAGTGAGCTCTGCTGCAATATTTACGGCATTTGTGACAACTGTAAGCGCTGGTTGAAGGTCAGATGGATCACCTGGAGCAAATTCAGCGCGAGCAACAATTGCGCGAGCAACAGCTGTAGTTGTTGTTCCTCCATTGATTCCGATGATGTCGTACCTAGAGACCATCTCTGCTGCAGCTTGGGCAATGCGCTGCTTTACTTCATCTTCTTTTGCGACCTTATAGGTCAGTGGAATACCAAGTGATCCACCGGTAGCAACAGCTCCTCCATGTGTGCGAGAGAGAAGCTGTTTCTTTGCGAGTGAATCAAAATCTCTGCGGATAGTTGCGGCAGATACCTCAAGTTCATGGGCAACATCTTCGACTTCAACGCTACCTTTTTCGACAACTATCTCCAGAATTCTCGATAGTCGCTCTTGTCTACTCACTTCACACTACCTGCAGTGAGGCCGCCAACAAGCCACTTCTCAATCAGTGCAAAGAGGATTACAACAGGAACGATGGCGATAATAGATCCTGCGAAGAGATAGTTCCACTGCACCTGGTATTGGCCGATAAGAGATGTAAGTCCAACTGTGAGCGGTTCATGCTCAGGTGAGGATGTGAGTGTGAGTGCAATAACGAATTCATTCCACGCGGCGATAAATGTAAAGATAAATGCAGTCACAAGTCCAGGTAATGCCAAGGGAAGAACAATGCGAGTGAGCGTAGTAAAGCGACTGCAGCCATCAATCCATGCGGCTTCTTCAATCTCTTGAGGAATGCTTGCGAAGAAGCTGGAGAGAATCCAGATAGAAAATGCCATATTGAATGCTGCATAAATCAAAATCAGCGCTAAATATGTATCTACCAAGTGGAATTTTACAATCTCTCGGAAGATTCCAACGACGAGAGCTGTAGGAGCAAACATCTGGGTGATAAGAACTAAGAGTAAGAAGAGTTTCTTGCCTCGGAAGTCATTACGTGCAACATAGTAGGCAGCAGGAACTGCAATGAGAATCACAATCACAGTGGCAGATAATGAAATGATAAATGAGCTCTTGATAAAGCCCATCAGAGGAATCTCTTTCCAAACTCCAATAAAGTTATCAAACGCCCACTTCTTAGGAAGGTAGGTAGCAGGAATTGCTGTGATCTCTTCCTTTGGCTTGAGAGCGGTAAGAAGCATCTGCAAATATGGTGCGAAGAAGAGGAATCCCATCGTCCATGCTGAAATGGTCAGTGAGACCTTCTTGCCTGTGAAGCGCTTATGGCGCTTTGCAACCACGAGAGTAGTCATTAGCTCTGCTCCTGATTCTTCGATGCTTTCACAAAGAGAGCGATAAATACCAAGATGATTGCAAAGTTAATGGCTGCCATGGAGGCAGACTGTCCAACATCTTGATCTCGGAATGAAATTTTGTAGGCCAAAGTTGTCGTCGTATCAGTCTCATAGCCAGGTCCACCCATAGTGATAACCCAGATAATAGGAAATGAGTTAAAGACGTTAATCAGGTTAATCACCGCTGCGACAAAGAGTGAGGGTCGAAGTAAGGGAAAGATGATGTCGCGATAGTTCTGCCATGGGGATGCGCCATCGACTTTAGAGGCTTCCATGATGTCGTGGGGCACTGTTGAAAGACCAGCGAGAATTACAAATGATGTAAATGGAATAGAGACAAAGACTGCGACCACCATGAGCCATACAAATGATTGTTTTGTATTTGCTAGCCAGTCGATAGGTTCTTTCAGAAGATGAAAATCCATCGCAATTTCATTGAGCACCCCGTAATAAGCATCAAGAATCCACTTCCAGACAGTGGAAGTCATCACAAGGGATGCTGCCCAAGGAATGATGACAGCCCATCTCACAACTTTACGACCCGGGTACTTCGCATTCAGTAACTGTGCAACGGGAAGAGAAATAATGATTGTGAAGAACACCACGCCGATTACCCAGATAAATGTGCGGATTAAGACATTGGGTAGATCAGGATTCTTAATCAAGGTAGCGAAGTTTTGCCAACCAGCCCAACCTTTTACAGCACCTGTAGAGCCAACTTCCTGGAAGGAAGTGCGAAGCATTTCAAATGCTGGCCACACAACAAAAACTAAAATCATGACAAGCGCAGGAGCAATCCATGGCAAGGCACCTAACCGAGATTTATTAGCAGAACGCTGTGCCATCTGAAATTACCCCTATGTGTATTACGAAGATTGAAGCGGAATTCTATTGCTTTACTTAATCGAAAAGTAGAGCGGGGGTTCGCGATTACTCGCGAACCCCCAACCCTTACTTCGATGTCACTTTCAGTGACAGGTATTGCGACTACTTAGCTGCTGCAAGCGCCTTTGCTTGGATTGCATCCATAGTCTTCTGTGGATTTACAAGTGCTGTTCCGATCTGCTGCTGGATAGCACCCTTAACTGCTGGGAATGCTGCCTGATCTCCTGGGTAGAAGATTGCAGATGGAAGCAACTTAATAAATGGTGCAAGTGCTGGATCCTTTGCAGCTGCTGCTCCTGCTGACTTTGTTGCAGGAATGAAGCCACCTGCAGCCTTAAGGAATGCTGCGTAGTTTGTTGGCTCGAAGATGAAGTCCATCCACTTAGCAATCTCTGCCTTGTGTCCGTTTGCCTTGTATGCAGTGAAGTAATCCTGAACACCAAGTGTTACAGGCTTCTTTCCTGGAGCAGCAACGAATGAACCTGAACCTAGGTTAATTGCAGCTCCACCATTGTCCTTAAGCCATCCTGGAAGGAAGACTGAACCGTTGATGAATGCTGCCTTACCTGATGCAAAGAGTGTCTGTGCACATGCTGTGCGATCACACTTAGCAGGGTTTGGCTGTGTCAACTTCTGATCTGTGAGCTTCTTAAGGAATGTCATTGTCTGAACGTTTTCCTTTGAGTTAAGAACCCACTTGCCGCCCTTAAACATCACTCCACCGTTTCCGCCAGCCCAGATTGAGAATTCAGCTTGCGCTTCTTCTGGTCCGAGTGGAAGTGCGTATGGGTAAACTCCTGGAACCTTAGCCTTGATCTGCTTTAGAACAGCTTCAAGTTCAGTCCAAGTAGTTGGAAGCTTCTTCACGCCAGCCTTTGTAAGGATGTCTTTGTTGTAGAAGAGTGCGCGTGCTGATGCCAAGTCTGGAACGGCATATGCAATGTTGTTGTACTTAGAGTTGTTAAGGAATGTTGGGACGATGTCATCAAGAGTTGCCTTGCTGACCATTTCATCCGCACGGTAGAGAAGACCTTCCGCAGCAGCTGCTGCGTAGTCACCCTTATTAACAACGTCAGGTGTCTGACCTGTTGCAACAAGTGTCTTTACCTTGTCATCAATTGTTTCCCAAGAAACAACATCGACCTTAACCTTGATTGTTGGGTTAGCTTTTGTGAACTTTGCTGAGAGGTCATCCCAGTATGGCTGCATATTTGCGTAATCTGCTGCGACCATCTTTAGTTCGACTGAATCTGCTGCCTTAGCTGATGTGCCAAGGACAGAAGCTGCGATCAAACCTGTGGCTGCAACGAGTGCGCCGAGGCGAGTCACTTTCTTCATGCGTATTACTCCTGACGGGTTTAGGCCCCGGTAAAGGGGCTTCGTTGGAGGTAGTCGACCACCTTCGATGAGGTAATGCAACGATTTGCAGGTAACTGTTTGATAACGAACCTATAACGACAAAAATGTGCAAAATTCTTGACTTTAGGGGTGGGCTACGCCTACGGTTGCGCCATGACTATCGCCCTCCACGCAGATGCCGAAATCGCCTCCCAGCTCCCCCAGAAGGGCGAGCGCGTTGCCGTCGTCGGCTGCGGAAGCTCCTGGTTTATGTCGATGGCATATGCCTCACTGCGTGAAGCAGCAGGCCATGGCGAGACCGATGTCTACGCCGGATCTGAATTTAACTATGACCGTAAATACGACCGCGTTGTCTCCATCTCTCGCTCTGGAACAACATCTGAAATCGTAGAACTTCTTGGCAAAATCAAGACACCTTCAGTTGTTCTTACAGCGATTCACAACTCCCCTGTTGAAGATCGTGCAACTGAAACCATCATTATGGATTTCGCAGATGAGCAATCAGTACTACAAACTCGTTGGGCAACAGCAGCCCTTGGTCTGCTCCGCGCCCACCTTGGCTTTGATCTCAACTCCATTGTCAAAGATGCTGAGGCAGCACTTGCAAGTGATATCTCAGATCTCGTTGAAGTAGAACAGATCAGCTTCCTTGGACGTGGTTGGACAATCGGCCTTGCACATGAGGCAGCGCTCAAGACTCGCGAATCATCACAGTTCTGGGCTGAGGCTTACCC
>JAPLBL010000029.1 GCA_026392765.1 Actinomycetota bacterium | reverse complement strand
GTCCTTGATGGATTTGAAGAGAAGTTAAAGTCCACAGATGTCACCGGTGCTCAGCTTGTCTATCTTGCAAGTAAGAATAAGAGCTATAGCACTCGTGAGCAGGGCGCACTTGTTGATGTTGAGGCGACTACAGCAATTCTTGAAGAGATTGCAGTGGGTATGGGTGGTGCAACATTTACTGCTCGTAAGAACGATATGTGTAAGCAGTGCAAGGTAAAGCCTTCTTGTCCTCTCTATCTTGAAGGCAAAGCGGTGCATCAGTGATAGAGAAATACTCACCTGACCAAGTCGCCGAGATGATCATCTCGATTGATCCAACTTTCCACCTGCCATCTGATGAGCAGCGCCCGATTATTTCTATTCACGATAATCCACTGGAACCTGCTGTTGTTATTGCTGGTGCTGGATCTGGAAAGACAGAAACGATGGCAGCGCGCGTTGTCTATCTCGTTGCAAACGAGATTGCTCGCCCTGATCAAATTCTCGGTCTTACCTTTACACGCAAGGCAGCAGGTGAGCTCAATACTCGTATCCGCAAACGACTTCGCCAATTCCAGCAGGCTCAAGATAAGCAAGGAATAGCGCGCACTTTTAGCTCACTCGATACCGCAGTAACTACCTATCACTCCTATGCAGGACGTCTCTTGAGTGAGCATGCGATCCGTTATGGCATTGATGCTGATGTTCAACCACTGGGTGAGGCAGCCGTGTGGATGTCTGCCAATAAGTTGGTGCGCGAGTGGGATGACGGAACCTTTGCAACTAGTGATGCTGCAAGCACTGTCGTGAAGGATTTATTAGGACTTACATCGATGGTCTTAGAGCACCGAGTGACGGTAGATCAAATCAGAGATGCTGATGAGAAGGTATTGCATGAAGTAGCACAGATGACAGGTGCTACCAATGAAGAGACTCGTAAGGTTGCCAAGGTTCTCAACCAACGCATTGCGATGCTGCCGATGATGCAAGCCTTCTTAGAGGCACGGCGCCAATCAGGTGAACTCTCATTCGATGATCAGATTGCACTAGCCGCAGATATCGCAGTCAACTTCCCTGATGTGGGAGTGCTAGAGCGCGCTAAATATCCAATTGTTCTGCTCGATGAGTATCAAGATACATCTCAATCACAAGTGCGATTGTTATCTGCTCTCTTTGGTGGGGGACACCCGGTTACAGCCGTGGGCGATCCTTGCCAATCTATCTACACATGGCGTGGTGCATCATCTGGCACCATCAGTGCATTTAATGCAAACTTTCCTAAATCAGATGGCGCAACAGGTAAAAAGGTCTATGAACTCCTTACTACCTATCGCAACGATGAATCGATTCTCACTCTTGCCAATGCGATTTCAGCAGATGTTCGAAAAGATGAAGGAATCACTGTTGCAGCGCTTAAGCCACGAAAGGGTGCTGGAAAAGGAAATCTCACTTGCGGTGTCTTTGAAAACCTTGAAGGCGAAGCAACTGCTATCGCTGAATACTTCACACCTTTGTGGAGTAATCCAGAGCGTGTGAATGTGGGAAGTAAAGCTCCTAAGACTTTTGCCGTATTGGTCCGAAAGCGTGCACAAATTGCTCTGATTCAGGAAGCTCTTGCAAAAGCTGGAATACCTTCTGAAGTCCTTGGTTTAGGCGGACTTGTGCATGTTCCTGAGATTGCAGATCTTGTTGCAATGCTTAAAGTAATCAATAACCCTGATGCAGGTGCCTCACTCATGCGTCACCTGACAGGGCCACGTATCAACCTTGGACCGCGCGATATAGCAGCTTTGGGTCGCTTTGCTCGCTCACGCTCTGAATCACTTTCAGCCGATAGTCGCAGCATCGTGAAGAATATTGTTGCCGGCAATCCACAATCTGCTGAAGCAGATGATCAATTCATTGGAAGTGTCATTGATGCACTCGATGAGATTGAAAAGTGCGAGAAGTCAAAGTTCAGCTCAGTGGGATATGAACGCCTAACTACCTTTGCTTCAGACCTGCGTCGTCTGCGCTCTCGTGCATCTGCGCCCATTACAGATCTCATAGTTGATATCGAGCGATATTTGAACTTAGAGACTGAAGTGATGTTGCGCGATGGCGGCACACATGGTCGTCGCCATCTTGATCGCTTTATGGATGAGGCTGCAAAGTTTGCTCGTAGTGGTGGAACGCTGACTGCCTTCTTGCAATGGCTCGATGTTGCAAGTGAAGAAGAGGGTGGCCTTAAGGCTGGAACACCTGATGTTGATGCCAGCGTTGTTCAGATTCTCACCATCCATATGGCAAAGGGAGCTGAATGGGATGTTGTTGCTGTCCCAGGACTTGCTGAAGGAACTTTCCCTGGGGCTAATTCATCAGATCCCGATAATTGGATTACCAATGAACGACATATTCCATTCTCACTGCGAGGCGATAAAGATATTTTGCCTGTCTTTTCTTGGAACGCAGCAACTACCAATGCAGCTGCGAAGAAGGCCATTGATGCATTTGCTGATCAATGCGTTGATTTCAAGATGCGGGAGGAGATCCGCCTTGGCTATGTCGCCATCACTCGAGCTCGCACACATCTCTTCTGCTCCACATCTTTCTGGCGAGATGGTGCAAAACCTGTCGCACCGTCTGTTCTCTATGAGAAGGTGCAAGAGATTGCAAGTGCTGTTGGAACAGTGATTTCAGCCCCCATTGCACCTGCAAGCACTGATCGAAATCCTGCCAAAGATATTGAGATTACAGCGCAGTGGCCACGAGATCCTCTCGGTGATCGCCGCGCAGATTTTGATCGCACAGTAGCTCTTGTTGAATCGGCAGCACCTATAAATCTTGAGGGCACCATCGATGATGGACTTCGTGATTTTGCAGATGATGCACGCGCCATCATCGCAGAATTCAATGAATACAAGGCAGGTGCTCACAGCGTTGCACTGCCACCACGCCTTTCCACATCAACTCTTATCGCACTGCATGAAAATCCTGCTGAACTTGCACGCACTATTCGCCGCCCGATGCCACGTGCTATGGATGAGTACTCACATCGTGGAACGGCATTTCACTTATGGATTGAAAATCACTTCAATGCAAAGACTCTCTTTGACGATGAAGATTTCGATCTGCTCACTCCCTTTGAGGAAGATCAGAAGCTTGAAGATCTCAAAGCTACGTGGCTTGCATCAAGTTGGGCATCTTTGCAACCACATGCAGTTGAAGTTCCTTTTGAGACAGTCATTGCTGGAATACTTGTTCGAGGTCGCATCGATGCTGTCTATAAGACAGATTCTGGTTTTGAAGTGGTGGATTGGAAGACAGGCTCGAAGGTTTTGGGTGAATCATCTGCCGTGCAGCTTGCTGTCTATCGCTTAGCGTGGGCGAAGTTGCAAGGAATTTCAGTAGATCAAGTCACTGCGGCATTTCATTACGTGCCCACAAATACAACAGATCGACGAGCAAACCTCCTATCTGAAGGTCAACTCATCGATCTGTTGAGTGTGAAGTAGTTACTTCTTTAGATCAAAGCGATCAAGATTCATTACCTTGGTCCACGCAGCAACGAAGTCCTTGATGAATTTCTTCTCAGCATCGCTACTTGCATAGACCTCAGCAAGGGCGCGTAATTCAGAGTTTGATCCAAAGACTAAGTCGGCACGGGTCGCGCTCCACTTAACTTTGCCGCTCTTGTGATCATGTGCTTCAAAGAGGTTGGTATCACCTGACTTGGGAGCCCACTGATACTTGATATCTAGGATATTGATGAAGAAATCAGTACTTAAAGTCTCCTTCTTATGGGTTAAGACGCCAGTCTTTGAACCATCGTGATTTGCACCGAGTACGCGCATACCGCCAACAAGGACTGTCATCTCAGGAGCGGTAAGTGAGAGCAGCGATGCCTTATCAACTAGTGGCACCTCTGCTGGACGTAGATCTGATTGTGATTTGTAGTTACGGAATCCATCAGCAGTTGGTTCGAGATAGGCAAAGGATGCAACATCGGTCTGATCTTGCGTTGCATCTGTGCGACCTGGAGTAAAGGCAACTTTCTCCTTAATTCCTGCATTCAGCGCTGCATCTTCGATAGCAACATTGCCAGCTAATACGATGAGATCGGCCAGGGATACCTTCTTCTCTGACTTCTTATTGAAAGCAATCTGAATTCCTTCAAGAACTGCAAGAACTTTCTTGAGCTCCTTAGGATTGTTTGCTTCCCAGCTGCGCTGTGGTTCAAGGCGAATACGTGCACCGTTTGCTCCACCGCGCTTATCCGATGAACGAAATGTTGAAGCCGAAGCCCAAGCTGTAGTGACCATTTGTGCGATGGTGAGATCACTCTTACGAATTCTCTTCTTGAGTAGTTCGATTTCAGCTTTTCCGATTACTTTCTTTGGGCGAGCAGGAAGTGGATCTTGCCAAATCAAAACTTCCTTGGGAACGAGTGGTCCTAGATAGCGAACAACAGGTCCCATATCGCGGTGAGTGAGCTTGAACCATGCGCGAGTGAAAGCATCTGCAAGAGCATCAAGATCTTGCGCAAAGTGACGCGAAATCTTTTCGTAAGCAGGATCCATGCGTAGTGCCAAATCTGTAGTTTGCATGACAGGTGCATGTGTCTTACCTGAAATATGTGCATCAGGTACTGCTTTTGCAGCGGACTCATCGGTTGGAATCCATTGAACTGCTCCACCAGGTGATTTGGTTAGCTGCCACTCATACTTAAAGAGAGTTTTAAAGTAGTTGTTATCCCATTTGGTGGGAGTTGATGTCCAAGCTCCCTCTAGGCCGCTTGTAATCGTATCTGCGCCCTTTCCAGTTCCAAATGAGTTCTTCCAACCGAGTCCCATCTCATCAAGAGGAGCACCTTCTGGCGATGGTCCAACATATTTATCAGGATCCGCGGCTCCATGTGCTTTTCCAAATGTGTGGCCTCCGGCTACAAGGGCGACAGTCTCTTCATCATTCATTGCCATGCGCGCAAAAGTTTCGCGAATATCACGAGCAGATGCGAGAGGATCTGGATTTCCATCGGGACCTTGTGGATTTACATAGATAAGGCCCATCTGTACTGCAGCAAGAGGTTTTTCTAATTCGCGATCACCGGTGTAGCGCTCATTAGTGAGCCATACCTTCTCTTTACCCCAATACGTTTCATCTGGCTCCCAGACATCTGCACGTCCTCCACCAAAACCAAATGTCTTGAGTCCCATTGATTCAATGGCGCAGTTACCAACAAGAATCATGAGATCTGCCCATGAAAGACTCTTGCCATACTTCTGCTTAATCGGCCATAACAGTCGACGAGCCTTATCTAGATTTCCGTTATCAGGCCAGCTATTAATCGGAGCAAAACGTTGCATGCCGGCACCTGCGCCGCCGCGACCATCGTGTGTTCGATAGGTACCAGCGCTATGCCACGCAAGACGAATAAAGAATGGACCGTAATGTCCGTAATCTGCTGGCCACCAATCTTGTGATGTGGTCATCATCGCTTCAATATCTTTCTTTACCGCTTTGATATTGAGTTTGGAAAATTCTTCTGCGTAATCAAAATCTTCACCCATAGGGTCTGAGACAGGAGAGTGCTGACGCAAGATCGAAAGATCTAATCTGTCGGGCCACCAATCAGTGTTGTAGGTGCCCTCTGTATTGAGCTTGCTACCTGTATATGGACACTGGGCTGCTGATGTCTGTTCTTGTGTAGTCATGCCCTAAGGCTAATGAGTTTAGGAGAAATTGCTAACCGAAGATTTCAATACCTATCGGCAGATGGTCGCTCACCCCTGTTGGCGCAAAGTTCCTCACAGAATATTCACCGAAGGCGAGATCGGGTGAGAGGATGTAATCAAATTGGATCTTGCCGCCCCAGCTGGGATAGGTGTTCTGGGTAACAAGTGATTTCCACTTGGAAGCCACAACGGGCAGATTCTTTGGCAGGTTGAGATCACCAAGGACTATCGCACGCGTCCCCGTTGATTCTGCAATCTCAAGTGCCCACTTCTTCACGCGGCGCAATTGCGCAAGATTAAATCCTGGAACAAATGAGAGATGGGTATTAACAACGGTGTAACCATTTTCAAGAACTGCAGCCAGTGCAAGACGTGGTTCATCTTTGACATAGATAAAGCGTGGTCTTCCTTTTCCGGTTTCATCACCAGGAACAATGAGAGGTAGTCCTAGTGGTGAGTTACCGAGATTAAGTCGATGCCAACTCGTAACAGGAATCTTGGAAACAATTCCAATGCCGTAACACTCATGCATCAATTCGGAGTGTGAAGAAGTATTGGAGATAATTTCTGGTTCATCTTCGTGCTTCTTGCGCCAACTCTCACCAGGAGTTCCAATAACACTGGCTCCCATCGCCCAATCTCGAGCTGCGATGCTCTCTGCAATATCGCGCATCTGTGGTCGCGACTTGGAACGCGGTAAGAAGTGATCAACTTCTTGAAAGGCGAATACATCGGATTCAAGAGATTGGATGGCGCGCTGTAGCACCTCTGGATCGGCGCTGCCTTGCGGGGGGATAGCCATTCCATGCAGGAGATTCCACGAGGTGATGCGCACCCCCACAGACTAGTAACCTGCACCTGTGAGCGCGATACATCAGCACCCTTCCCATATAGATCGCGCCGGAGAGCTACGCACTAATCAAGTAACTCTGGATACTTTGTGGCAGAAGGCAAAGATTGCTCATATTGC
>JAPLBL010000041.1 GCA_026392765.1 Actinomycetota bacterium | reverse complement strand
GGAGTCATTCCTGCAAGTAAGGGTGGCAAGCTCAAGACCCTCATGCAGAATTTTGGAGTTGGGTTCTTTATCCTTCCCCTCCCATTATGGCTTGACTGGTTTAAGTATGGATTTATCAGCATCGCAATTATCTTGACGATTACTTCCGGATATGACTACTTACGCTCTTGGTATAAGAAGCGATAGATTCATGCTTATGCCAACACAGGCCCATGCGCGGACCATTATTGAAAAGCTTCGCTCTCGCAACGAGAGCGTCTCTGTTGCGGAATCACTGACAGGCGGAGGACTTGGACATGAGCTCACTCGCATTCCCGGTGCATCTGAAGTTTTCCTTGGTGGCATTATCGCCTACACAGCTGATGTGAAAGTAAATTTCCTTGGAGTTCCACGTTCGACAATTGAGGCATATACCGTTGTCAGCGAAGAAGTTGCGATCGCGATGGCAGAAGGTGCACGAAAGAAAATTGGAAGTACCTGGGCAATTTCAACAACGGGAATTGCTGGCCCTGGTGATTACTTAGGAATCCGAGAAGGAACAGTCTGGATCGCCATCGCAGGGCCTGTGAACCAGACCCTTCAACTGACCCTCGATGGCGGGCGTGATGGCGTGCGAGAAGGGGCTATATCCAGCGCGATAGGCACCTTTGCCCGTATCCTTAGCTAACACAGAAGAAGTGAAGGAGGCAGGCAATGGCGCTATTACGTGAAGCAGTTGGTCACACACTTCGCGATGCTCGCACCTCACAATCTCGCACGTTGCGTGATGTTGCGCGTCAAGCACGAGTCTCACTGGGTTATCTCTCAGAAGTAGAACGTGGACATAAGGAAGCATCATCAGAGTTACTTAATGCAATCTGTGAAGCACTCGGTCTTACCTTGTCATCTGTGATGACTGGCGTTACACACGAACTCAAATCTCGTGAAAGCGCAAAGCTCTCCGTTGTCGACGCAGCCTAAGTACGCCTTGCAAGGCGGAATTCATCGTCGCACCGAGAGCGCAATTCTCGAAGGTACTAAATCACTCATTGCTCTCCACGGCATCTCTCATATTTCTATGATTGATATTGCAGATGCATCTGAAGTATCTCGCGCAACTCTCTATAACCATTACCGCGATAAGAACGCAGTTCTTGAAGCTCTCGTAACTTTAGAGGTAGAAAAGTTAGTCGAGCTTGCGCAGCGCTCAGGAACTCCAGCAGATGCGCTTGAGACTTTATCAAAGGCGATTTCATCAGATAGTGCACTTGCTTCCATGCGCATCCACGATGCCGAAATGCTTATTGCAATCATGTCTCACGCTGAAAATCCGCTCTATCTCGTTCTTGCTACATGTATTTATGAGGCTACGAAATCTGAGGCAGGAACTGGACTTGCGATGCGTTGGTTATTGGGGCAGGTCATGCAACCAATCTCACCTAAGCAATCTCGCGAACAAGCTGAACTCCTTGTAGAGCGCACGCTCTTTTAGCGTATGCGCATCTCAGATCTACGGGAAAGACTTGTGCTCTCATTTGGTGAAGCATGGGCGCCATCGTTCTCACAAGATATCGCCATCAGTGAACTTGGCTCCATGACAGTTAATGAAGCACTCACCGCAGGGCGAGAAGCAGATGAAATATGGCGAGCAGTGTGTAAGCAGTGCCCCACCGAAACCCAGAAATATCGTTACTAATGCCTGTTACATCAGAAGTCATCGCAAGAGCGCCCGGACTTCCAGCACTCGTACTCGTGCACGGACTTGGCTCTGCCGGAAATATCTGGAAGACGCTGCATGAAGGGCTTGAGACAACATTTACGATTTATCCCGTTGATCTTCCAGGCCATGGAAGTGCGCCCCTTCATGATGAAGGCCTTGATCCACGCTCACTTGCTCACGCAATTGTTACAGCGCTGGAGAAAGATCATGGAGTGAAGGAGTTCCATGTGGCAGGTAATTCGCTAGGTGGATGGATTGCACTAGAACTTGCTGCGCACTATCCAGATCGCATTAAGAGCGTGACAGCCCTTGCTCCAGCTGGGTTATGGCATGAAGGCCCCACAGGTAAGGTGCCACCGAGTTTATTAGCGCGCATCCTTGCAAAGATTTCACAACACTTTCTTCGCCTTGCTTATCATCTGCCACCATTGAAAGCTATGGGCTATAAGAAGATTACCCATCTCTGGAGAGAGTTATCTTTTGAATCGTGCAAAGACTCTGTGATTGCGATGGCTCGTTCAGTGGGCTATATGCCAATCTGGCGTGCACTGCGCTTTCAGAAATTTGATGCATCAATCCCAGAGAGCATTCCTGTTTCAATCATCTTTGGTGATTACGATTTAACACTGCCACATCCAAGAGCGCAAGAGCGGGAAGTGGCGCCACGGCATTCACGATGGATAGTTGTAGATAATTGCGCCCATGTGATTATGTGGAACTACCCAAAGCTCACCGTTGATTTGATTAAGCAGACTGCTTTCTCGCGCCCCTGATTTAAACGGCGATTACTTCCAAGATCCACGGTTCAACTCCATCTGATGGAGTAAGTGCGCAGGGATATTTCTCAGAGACGATGGCATAGAGATCTTCGGCAGTCTTTGGAATTGAGCGGGATTGCAGTAACCACCGAGTGATTTCACCGCGAGTTTTCTTAGACATATGTGTCACAACGGTTCGAACACCATCGACCACCGTTGAGATGCGCACTTCAACAGTGATATCAACGGGTGCGTGCCAGACAGTTTTATAGGTAGAGGACCTGCAATCGACTATGAGCCCTGTCTTAATGGGATCTAGGACTGCAGCTACTGGCTCTCGCATCGCCTTGTTATCAATCTTCTCTTTATAACTTTCAATCCGCTGGGATGGGCGAACAACTGCGTACTTGGCCGAGATGATGGCTACGGCTAACTCACCGCGCTTTTTCGCAGCGGGGGAGAGAGTGGCCCAATCCAGGGCTTGGTAGAGGATGCCCGCATAGACGCTCATGGCTGGGGTGGGTTTATCGGTCTGGATCTTCTTTTCGGAAGGGGGAAGCAGGATCAGCACGCGACACACCCTACTTGTCAGTGGCGCCTGCTACCTTTCGAACAGATGTTCGGATACCCTAAGCAAGTTCAACCAGAGCGGTGCTCAGCTTTCCGCCCACAGCGTCTCTATAACGCCAGGGCCGTCGCAGAGAATTTCCGTACCTTCTGGGCCGAATACCAACGGCTGCGCTCGCAGACGTTCGAGATGAAATGGAGAAGACAGTGGCTGCAGAAAAAGCAAAGCCTGAAGATAAGAATGTCTCTGATCGCCAGAAGGCGTTAGATACCGCACTAGCTCAAATCGAACGACAGTTTGGTAAGGGCTCAGTAATGAAGATGTCAGATCGACAAGCACAAGTAATCGAAGTTATTCCAACTGGCTCTATCGCACTCGATATTGCACTTGGTATTGGCGGCCTTCCACGTGGTCGTATCGTTGAAATTTATGGACCTGAGTCTTCAGGTAAGACAACTCTGACGCTGCATGCAATTGCTAATGCACAGAAAGCTGGCGGCATCTGTGCATTTATCGATGCTGAACATGCATTCGATGCAGAGTATGCAAAGAAGCTCGGCGTTGATATCGATGCGCTCCTTGTCTCACAGCCAGATACTGGCGAGCAAGCACTTGAGATCATGGATATGTTGATTCGCTCTGGTGCTCTCGATCTCGTTGTCGTTGACTCAGTTGCAGCCCTTGTTCCTCGCGCAGAAATTGAAGGCGAGATGGGTGATTCACATATGGGTCTTCAAGCTCGTTTGATGTCACAAGCCCTTCGTAAGATCACTGGCGCACTGCATCAATCAAAGACCACTGCAATCTTTATCAACCAGCTCCGCGAGAAGATCGGTGTCTTCTTCGGTTCTCCTGAGACAACAACAGGTGGAAAGGCGCTGAAGTTCTATGCATCAGTTCGCCTTGATATCCGTCGCATTGAAACTCTTAAAGAGGGTACTGAATCAGTCGGTAACCGCACACGCGTTAAGGTTGTTAAGAACAAGATGGCTCCACCATTTAAGCAGGCAGAGTTTGACATCATCTACGGTGTTGGAATCTCTCGCGAAGGATCCCTTCTCGATATGGGCGTTGAGCTTGGAATCGTGAAGAAGTCTGGCGCTTGGTATACCTATGAAGCAGATCAACTCGGCCAAGGTAAGGAAAATTCACGTGCATTCCTTATCGATAACCCAGATCTTGCCAATGAGATCGAATCTAAGATCCGCGCCAGCTTCGTACCTATTGAAGTCGATGCGGAGATGATCGCAGAGATCGATGAAGCTGCAGCAGAGGTTGATTTCTAATTTCACTGCAATTTGCAAAGGTTGAAAGAGGCGAAGGCTCCGACCCTTACGAAGTAGCTCACACAATTGCACTTAACGCACTTGTGGCTAGAGCGAAAAGTAAGGGCGAGCTTCTCGCTCACTTGAAAACCCGTGGCGTCGAAGACGATATTGCGCAAGCTGTCGTCTTTCGTCTGCAAGAGACAGGTCTTGTTAATGATCGCGAGTTTGCAGCGGCATGGGCAACATCGCGACATTCGCATAAGAAATTATCCAAGCGCATTATCGCTGGCGAGCTTCGACAAAAGGGCGTTACTCAAGAGCAGATCGATGAAGCCCTCGATGGCATCGATGATGAATCTGAATATCGCGTTGCATTTGATTTAGGCTTTAAGAAATATAACACCATGTCACGGCTAGAACCTGATGTTCAGATCAGACGAATTCAATCGCTACTTGCGCGAAAAGGATTTAACTTTGCGATTATTTCAAGAGTCCTACGCGAACTCGATCTGGTTAATAACTAACTTACTTACCCTGCTTTAAATGCTCTGTAAGGCGCTCAGCGGTTGCAACAACGGCTGCTGCGTGTAATCGACCTGGCTGGCGACCTAAGCGCTCAATGGGTCCGCTGATAGAGACAGCTGCAATAACTTTTCCATTCGGTCCGCGCACAGGTGCTGATACAGATGTAACGCCTGCTTCGCGCTCTCCGACAGATTGCGCCCAGCCGCGACGGCGATCTGCAGCAAGATGTGCTGCTGTGTAACGAGCATTCTTAAGTCCGCGATGAATCTTCTCTGAGTCTTCCCACGCCATAAGAATTTGAGCCGCAGATCCTGCCTGCATTGTCAGCGATGCTCCAACAGGAACTGAGTCACGCAAACCTGAGAGACGTTCAGCGACTGCAACACAGATACGGATATCACCTTGACGGCGATAGAGCTGGGCTGATTCACCTGTTGCATCGCGAAGGGCAGCCAGTGCAGGGGCTGCAGCTGCAATAAGGCGATCTTCACCAGCAGCAGCTGCAAGTTCGGCAGAGCGAGGACCTAAGATAAATCGACCGTTGAGATCGCGAGCTACGAGGCGATGAAATTCAAGGGCAACAGCAAGGCGGTGAGCGGTGGGGCGGGCGATTCCGGTTGCAGCAACAAGCTCTGCGAGGGAGTGAGGCCCAGATTCCAGCGTTGCGAGGATGCCTACGGCTTTATCTAATACGCCGACTCCGCTATTCTTCTTATCCACGGAGTGATATTAGCATCCCATCTAATGAGATGCAAAATATTTTAAGTTTTAAAGGAGCACACCAGCTGATGGGTAAGACGCTAGCCGAGAAGATTTGGGATGACCACATCGTTCGACAGGCCGAGGGAGAGCCAGATCTTCTCTACATCGATCTCCAACTTGTGCACGAAGTAACAAGTGCACAGGCATTCGATGGATTGCGTCTTGCAGGTCGCAAGGTTCGTCGCCCTGATTTAACGATTGCAACAGAAGATCACAATACTCCGACCCTTGATATTTTAAAGCCGATTGCAGATCCGGTCTCTAAGCTTCAGATCGATACCTTGCGCAATAACGCAAAAGAGTTCGGTATCCGCATCCACTCCTTGGGAGATGCTGATCAAGGCGTTGTGCACGTCGTTGGACCACAACTTGGAATTACACAACCTGGCATGACCATCGTATGCGGAGATTCCCATACATCCACTCATGGTGCATTTGGCGCAATCGCATTTGGTATTGGTACATCTGAAGTTGAGCATGTACTTGCAACGCAAACTCTTCCATCGCGCCGTCCAAAGACAATGGCAATCAACGTTGAAGGCTCACTCAAGCCAGGCGTTACTGCAAAGGACATCATCCTTGCCATCATCGCTCAAATCGGTACAGGTGGGGGACAGGGCTACATCATTGAATATCGCGGTTCAGCAATTCGCGAGCTTTCGATGGAAGGCCGCATGACTGTCTGCAATATGTCTATTGAAGCGGGTGCTCGTGCTGGCCTTATCGCACCTGATCAAAAGACATTTGATTACATCTTGGGTAAGCCACATGCGCCTGAAGATTTCGCAGCTGCGCAAAGCTATTGGGAGACTCTCTTTACCGATAGCGATGCCAAGCTTGATGTTGAAATCACACTCGATGCCAACACCCTTGAGCCATTTGTTACATGGGGAACTAACCCAGGACAAGGCTTGCCGCTCAATGCATCCGTTCCAAATCCTGCAGATATTGCCGATTCTGAAGAACGAGGTGCTGCAGAGCGCGCACTTGAATACATGGGACTTACAGCTGGCACACCACTGAAAAAAATAGCTATTGACACTGTTTTCTTAGGCTCCTGCACTAACGGCCGTATTGAAGATTTGCGCGCAGCAGCATCTGTGATTGAAGGAAAGAAGATTGCTCCCAAGCTTCGCATGTTGGTAGTTCCTGGTTCTGAGCGTGTGCGCCAGCAAGCGATGAAGGAAGGCCTAGATAAGGTCTTCTTAGATTTCGGCGCTGAATGGCGTAATGCGGGATGCTCTATGTGTCTTGGTATGAACCCTGATCAGTTAGCTGTTGGCGAGCGCTCTGCATCAACATCAAATCGAAACTTCGAAGGTCGTCAAGGCAAGGGTGGGCGTACTCACCTTGTCAGCCCACTGGTTGCAGCAGCAACAGCAATCCGCGGCACTCTCTCATCACCGGCAGATTTGTAAGAGGGGGATATGACAATGGAAAAATTCATTAAGCACACCGGCACTGGAGTTCCTCTCCGTCGCAGCAATGTCGATACCGACCAGATCATTCCTGCTGTCTACTTAAAGCGCGTGACACGTAATGGCTTTGAAGATGGTCTCTTCTCAGCATGGCGCAACGATCCTGAGTTCGTTCTGAATAAGGATGAATACAAGGGCGGAACCGTTCTCGTTGCAGGTCCTGAGTTCGGTACTGGTTCATCGCGCGAGCACGCTGTGTGGGCGCTGCAGAACTATGGATTTAAGGCAGTGATTTCAAGCCGCTTTGCAGATATCTTCCGTGGGAATTCACTCAAGGGCGGCCTACTCACCGTCATCTTGCCTCAGGAGGCTGTAGAAGCTATCTGGCAGGCTGTAGAGGCTGCGCCAAGCACTGCAATCACTGTGGATCTTGATACTCGCACCGTTTCCTATAACGATGTCAGCGTGCCATTTGAACTCGATGATTACACCCGCTGGCGTCTGATGGAAGGTCTTGATGACATCGGATTAACCTTGAAACACACTGATTCCATCGATGTATTTGAGTCCAAGCGCGCTGCGTATAAGCCAACAACACTTCCTATCCGCATTTAAGGTAAGAAAAGTGAGCGTAAATCGCTAATTTTTCTTGTGGGGTGAGTGAAATGTGTAAAAGTCTCAATGAAAGAATGAGAGTTATTTACGCATAAATAGTGGAGTTTTCGCAAAATATTTACTTGCGACACGCACGCGTCAATAACGCTCTCACCCTATAAATAGGTTTAAGTTTTACGCAGTTAGGCAAAAGCTTAATTATTTACGCGTAAACTTAAGGGGAATTGAATGAATAAGGCCCAGTTTATCGCTGCGTTGGCCCCACACTTCAACGGCAGCAAGAGAGAAGCTACACACGCTGTAGATATCGTTTTTGACACAATTACACGCAACATGTCAGCTGGAAACGATGTCATGATTAACGATTTCGGTAAGTTCAAGAAGGTCGATCGCAAGGCACGTATGGGACGTAACCCATTTACTGGCGAGACCATCAAGATCAAGGCTTCAAAGAAGGCTCGCTTCCTTCCTGCAAAGGCGCTCAAGGAGATTGTTGCTGGCGATCGTAAGCTCGGTCCAGCACCAAAGCCAGAGGTAAAGGCTGCTCCAAAGCCAGTTGCAAAGAAGGCAGCTAAGAAGGCTCCTGCTAAGAAGAAGGCAGCTAAGAAGGCTCCTGCGAAGAAGAAGGCAGCTAAGAAGGCTCCTGCAAAGCGTAAGCCAGCTAAGAAGGCAGCAAAGAAGCGTTAAATCTTCTTTATTAAAACTGGGGTCGCACATCGTGTGGCCCCAGTTTTTTTATGGCTAGGATTTCATACATGTCGCAGTTCAAAGTTCGATACGAACCGCCTCGAGGGTATCCGCTCGGCACAAATCTGACCTTTAAAATCTGCGCAAATCTGATCATCCCAATCTTCAATCTCTTTATGAGTAGGGATTGGAAGGGCGCCGAGAATATTCCAGCGCAGGGGCGAGTAATTGTGGCAAGCAATCACATGTCATACCTTGATGTTCTTGTCTTTACCCACTTTCTCTATCGCAATGGCCGAGCCCCTCGCTACTTAGGAAAATCTGGCGTCTTTAAAGTCCCAATTATCGGCAAGATAATTCTCGCAGCGGGACAAGTTCCAGTAGAGCGCGAAAGCTCGGATGCTAAGAAGGCTGTTGATCACGCAAGGATTATTCTCGAGCAAGGTCACATGCTCGGTGTCTACCCTGAAGGAACCTTGACGCGTGATCCTGATATGTGGCCGATGGTGGCAAAGACTGGATGTGCTCGTCTTGCGCTCTTGACCAATACCCCTGTCATTCCGATTGCTCAATGGGGATCACAACTCGTTGTTCCTAATTACACAAAAAAGCTCAGCCTCTTTCCTCGAAAGACAATCATCATTCGGGCAGGAAAGCCTGTGGATTTGTCGAAGTGGTATGGCAAGAGCGATGACCCACAGGCGCTGATTGAAGCAACGGCTGCAATCATGCGGGCGATTACAGATTTATTGGAAGAAATTCGTGGGCAGAAGCGACCTCAAGTAATCTTTGACCCTCACACATCAGAACTGCCGCGCACGGGAAACTTCAAAAAGAAGAGAGCATGAGCAAAGTAACAGTATTCGGAGCAGGCGCATGGGGTTCCACCATGGCGCAGGTCTTAAGCGATGCCGGCAATGATGTTCTCTTGTGGGGTAGAAGCCAGCAGGTTATTGATGAGATCAACTCATCGCACACAAATACCAAGTATCTCGGCGCTCATATTCTTCCATCTGCGATTGCCGCAACAACAGATCTTTCATCCGCATTTGAGTTCACTGATATTTATGTTCTGGCAATTCCTGCTCAACAATTACGCACCACTTTGCAAGAGTGGAAGGGTAATTTCAGTAGCGATTGCACCATAGTCAGTACTCTCAAAGGTATTGAAATCAGCTCTCAGATGCGCATGACAGAGGTCATTGTGGATGTTCTCGGCCCTCACAAGATTGCCATTATTACAGGGCCTAACTTGGCTGATGAGCTCGTGCTTCGCCAACCTGCTGGAGCTGTGGCTGCAGCATCGACTTTAGAACTTGCAGAGTTTGTTCGTGATGTATTCCGCACTCCTTACTACCGCGTTTACACATCTATCGATGTGATGGGCTGCGAACTCGCAGGATCAATTAAGAGCGTGATTGCGCTAGCAGTGGGAATCTCCATTGGTATGGGCTTTGGTGAAAATACACAGGCGATGCTGATTACTCGAGGACTTAATGAAGTGGCGCGACTGTGCGCAGCTCATGGCTCTGACCCGCTCTCTGCTGCTGGCCTTGCTGGAATGGGAGATCTCGTTGCAAGTTGTGGCTCACCACTTTCACGTAATCGAACCTTTGGTGAAGTTCTAGGACGCAACGGATCAATGGCTAAAGCCCGTGAGCAGGTGGCAAAGACTGTTGAAGGCGTTGCCTCTGCGCAGGCAGTTGTTGAAATTGCTCACCGCGTGGGCGTTGAAGTGCCCGTCATTGAGGCTGTTGCAGAGATTGTCAGTGAACAATTGTCACCAGCAGATGCTCTCCAGAAGTTGATGGAGATAACAACGAAGGGCGAGAACTTCATTCGATGAGACGCGTAGCAATTTTATGCGGTGGCCCTGGTAGCGAGCACGAGATTTCTTGTCTCTCCGCAGGCGGCGTTCTCTCAGCTATAGATCGCAATGAATATGAACCATTTCTGATTGGCATTACACCTCAAGGAAAGTGGATGGCTCTGCCGCTTGATTATCCGTTATCACTTGAGAACGGAACTCTTCCATCCGTGAGCGGGAATTTCCCTGAAGTGACTCGAGGAAAAAATGGGATGAGCGTTGGCGGAGCTTCGCTTGCAATTGATGTGATTTTTCCTGTTCTGCACGGCACTTATGGAGAAGATGGGCAGCTTCAAAGCGATCTTGATCAGCTCGGTATTGCTTATGTAGGAAGTGGGGCAGTCGCATCTGAGCAGGCGATGGATAAGTCAGATGCTAAGAAATTCTTTTCATCAGCAGGTATTGCTATTGCTCCAAGTGTTACCGTCACCGAAGTTGAGTGGAAGCGCAATCCTGAGGCAATCACGTATTCAATTGAGCCACTTGGCATGCCACTATTTGTCAAGGCATCCCGTGGAGGATCCAGCAGGGGAACTGTCAAAGTCAAAGAGTTAGGTGCCTTTACATCTGCGATGGAAGAGGCGCTCTCTTTTGATTCTAAAGTAATCATTGAAAGTGCTATTGATGGGGCTGAGGTTGAGTGTGCGGTTCTAGAAATTGATGGCATTGCGCAGGCGTCTACTCCTGGAAAAGTGTGGATTGATCCTGCATATGAGTTTTATGACTATCAAGCTAAATATCTCGATGGTGCAACCCGGATAGATATCCCTGCACCATTTAGTGCAGAGATTATTGAAAAGATTCAGAAGCTTGCACTCATTGCATTTAAATCAATAGGGGCAAAGGGCTTAGCGCGTGTGGACTTCTTTGTAACTCCGGGTGAAGAAATCATTATCAATGAGATCAACACCATGCCAGGTTTTACAAGAACTTCGGCTTATCCAAAGATGTGGGCGGCAAGCGGTATTGGTTATACAGAAGTGATTACGCACCTATTGAATAGTGCGTTAGCGCGTTAATTAATTAGTTACAGGGCAAGTCAAGGTGCGAGTAATTCCTGGCACTGCTTGAACCTTTGTCAGGATTATGCGACCAAACTCTTCCATCGATGGCGCTTCAGCGCGCATGATGACATCGTAAGGACCAGTAACTCCTTCAGCCAGTGAGACTCCAGGGATCGACCTAATTGCAGTCGCAACCGATGATGCCTTGCCGACTTCTGTTTGAATCAAGATGTAAGCGTGTACTGACATGTGGGTTCCTTTCGCTTCGACCTAACGCTATCTCATGACCTAGTCTTGTGGCTATGGGTTTAGTTGAGCGAGAAGTTGTCACTGCGCTGCAGAAGATATTCGCAACCGCTGATCCTCGCCTGAAAGTTGGTATTGGTGATGATGCAGCGGTAGTCAAGACACAATCTCAATCGATTATCACCTCAGATATGGCCGTTGAGGACGTTCACTTTAAGCTGGAATGGTCTTCAGCATTTGATATCGGGCGCAAAATTACTGCAGCTAACGTTGCCGATATTCTCTCGATGGGTGGAAAGTGTGACTTCCTCACCGCATCGGTTGCATTAACTGGCAACGAGACGATGCAATGGATTGAAAACTTAGCTCGTGGAATGAAACATGAGGCAGATTCAGCGGGTGCGCTCATTGTGGGTGGAGATATTGCACGTGGTCCCAAGATTGTTATTTCGATGACTGCTGTGGGCAGTTCCCAATCGCCCATTCTGCGAAGTGGTGCGAAGGTGGGAGATGGCCTCTATCTCTCATCACTGACTGGCTGGTCAGCTGCTGGACTTGAATTACTCACACGTGAAGTTTCAATCAATAGCTCCATTGCTGAAAGAGCACTCTCAGAATTTTCTGCACCTACCCTGGATTACACATGTGATTTCAGCAAGGCAACTGCAATGGCAGATGTCAGTGATTCAGTGCTTATTCAAGCTGAGCAGATTGCAGAAGCATCTGGCGTGCAGATTGCGCTAGATCAATCCCTGACTTCCCAAGCAAGTGAATTTGCAGAACTATCTAGCCTTGCTGATGAACTGAAGGTGGATGTGTTTCAGTGGATTCTTGCTGGGGGAGAAGATCATGTTCTGCTTGCAACGGGCGTTAATCTGCCTGGAATTCGTATTGGTTCTGTGCTGGCAGGCTCAGGAGTTTCTGGTGTAGAAATGAAAAAAGCCCCAGTTTCCTGGAGCCACTTTCAGTAAGAAAAAGAGTTATCGAGTTACTTTGCCAGCCTTAAGGCATGAAGTACATACGTTCTGACGCTTTGATGCGCCTGCAACGATTGTCTTAACGCGCTGGATATTTGGATTCCAACGACGACGTGTTTTCACCTGTGAGTGTGAAACGTTATTGCCAAAGCTTGGGCCTTTGCCACAGATGTCGCATGAAGATGCCATGTTGGTACTCCTTCTAGATTACAAATTCCTTAGATCTAAAGAATTCTCGTTCCTGTGAGGAACAGGGCGTAAGGGTAGCAAGAGGGGGCGGGGTAGGGCGAATCCGCCAAAATCCGTGCATAAAGAAGGGCGAGTAGGCGCTAGTAACGAGAGAATAACGCCATGGCCACCCTCGACTCCAAACTTGTCAGTGTTGTGGGCGATCGCACTACTAAAGTCCTTCGCGACTTATTTGGATATGTGACCGTAGGAGATTTACTTCATCACTACCCCCGCCGCTATCTCGTGCGCGGTGAACTCTCTGATATCGCAGAACTCAATGAGGGCGATGAAGTCACCATTCTTGCTGAGGTTTTCAGCGCAACCAGTAGGCGCCTGCATGCGCGTAAAGGAAACATTCTTGAAGTCATTGTGACCGATGGCTCTGCAAAACTTTCACTCACCTTCTTTAATCAGGCTTGGCGGGAGAAAGATTTAAAGGTGGGAAAGCAAGCCCTCTTTGCAGGAAAAGTGGGAGTCTTTAACGGCAAACGACAACTGGCACATCCTGATTACGAACTCATTCCCGATGGCAATGATGTTGATGCTGCAGTGGAAGGTTTTGCTGGCAAGTACTTACCGATGTATCCGGCAAGCGCCAAGTTGCCTTCGTGGAAGATTGCTCAATGTATTGAACTTGCCATTGGTGCACTCGATGAAGTTCCTGATTACCTTCCTAAATCTGTGCGAGAGAAGTATGGCTATCCCACTCTGCACCAAGCTCTCGTGCAGCTACATAACCCTGCAGATCTCGATAGCGCTGAGAAAGCGCGTCAACGCCTGACCTTTGATGAAGCATTTATGCTCCAACTACTTCTGCTCTCTCGCAGAAAAGAGTTGAAGAATCTCGATGCTGTTGCACGGCCTGCCAACCCTGGTGGGTTACTAGATGCATTTGATGCACAACTTCCATTCCAGCTCACGGCAGGTCAAAACACTGTGGCGCAAGAGATCGCACATGATCTAGCCCAACCACATCCGATGCATCGCTTGCTTCAAGGTGAAGTGGGTTCTGGAAAGACAGTGGTTGCTCTGCGTGCGATGTTGACTGTGATTGATAACGGGGGACAGGCAGCCCTTCTTGCACCGACTGAAGTTCTTGCAGCGCAGCATCTGCGCACCATGCAGAAGTTACT
>JAPLBL010000012.1 GCA_026392765.1 Actinomycetota bacterium | reverse complement strand
CTCTTACAAATGTCACTCTTGCACCACACAACATTGCATGGACTGATGAACTCGCATTCGGTATGGGTAAATCTGCTTTTAGCTCTATCAAATTAATAAGCAAGGGAGAAATCCCTCAATTTGTTGTGAATAAAGAGGTTTTGGAAACACCGCAGTTCAAAGCGAAGATAGAGAAGTTTCGCTAAATAAGTTCGATAAGAACTTTCCCGGATTCCTCTGAGTTCTTCGCCATGGCAAATGCTTCGACTGCGTCATATAAGCCATATGTATGTGTAATTGTTGATGCAATCCAGGGATTGTCTGCGAGCATTTTTATTGCCACATCTATTTCATCTTTAAATCTAAATGTTCCGCGAAGTTGAATTTCTTTCGAAACAAGAGGTGCTATTGCAATTTCATGGCCTCCGGCACCAAGCATGCCCACCTGGACTACTACTCCACCTCTGCGCACCGTAGTCAGGGCGCCGCTGATGGCGCGAGCTACGCCAGAACATTCGAAGACGATATCAAAGTAATTTTCTGGAAGTACATCAGTACCTATCTTGATTGAAGTATTTGCTCCAAGATTTTTTGCTCGAGCAAGTGGCCCATCAAGAAGATCTGATGATGCAATTTCAGAAGCACCGAGTGACTTTGCTGCTGCAATGAGTAGAAGGCCTATCGGGCCTGATCCTGAGACAAATATCTTCTTGCCCGAAACTCCACCAGCAACATTTATGGCATGAAGACCAACGGCTAATGGTTCAGCAAGTGCAGCTACTTTTGTAGTGAGATTGGCCGGTAGAACTCGCACCATATCTTTTCGAAAGATCACATATTCAGCAGCAGCACCTTGTGTGTGTGGCCATGTGGATGCACTTCCAAGATATGCGCCCCCTGGCCACAAATGTGGTTGATCTTCTATTCCTTCTTCCGATTTTCCAAAGGTCGCTGGATGAATCGTGACCGCTAAACCCTTTTCAAATTCTCCAGACGGATCGAGATCTACATATCCAGCGACTTCATGTCCTGGCATAAGTGGCTCTTTGACCACAAATGCGCCATTGGCTCCTTCATAGTAATAATGTAAATCTGAACCACAAATCCCAAAGTGTGAAATTTTCACTCTAACTTCAGCATCTCCAGGTTCGGGGATTGGCTTTTCGACCACAGAGATATCAAGCTTCTCATTGATATAAAGAGCCTTCATGGCGATAACTTAGCCTTTACCTTCCATCTCAGTGTGAAATTAAGTAGCTAAAGATATGAGATTTATTCAACGAATTAATCCATCGCCCAGCCAGCGAGACGGTAAAGACCTTACTTTTCGTTCTATGTAAATCAACTCTCGAATGACATAATCGTTCAATGAGCGGAACCCATTCACGCATTGCCCTCGTTACAGGAGGGGGCAGCGGCATCGGATCAGAAGTTGCACAGGCGCTAGCTATTGATGGCTGGAAGGTAGTGATTACAGGTCGTCGCCAGGAAGCTCTTGACTCTGTCATTTCAAAGAGTACGAAATCTTCTGGAGAACTAATTGCAATCACCTCTGATGTAACAGATGAGAAGAGTGTTAAGAATCTATTCTCTGAAATCAAAGACAAATTTGGCCGCCTAGATTTACTCTTTAATAATGCGGGCACCGGAGCACCCGCCGTAGAAATTGATCAGCTTTCTCTAGATGACTGGAATAAAGTTGTTGCAGTAAATCTAACGGGAGTATTTCTCTGTACGAAAGAAGCCTTTGGGATGATGCGAAATCAAAATCCTCAAGGTGGAAGAATTATCAATAACGGATCAATTTCTGCCTACATGCCTCGTCCATTGTCTATTGCCTACACAGCAACAAAGCATGCAATCAGTGGTCTGACTAAGACAACCCAACTTGATGGACGAAAATTTAATATTGCCTGCAGTCAGATAGATGTCGGAAATGCTGCAACCGAACTTGGAAGTGCGGCAGGGCAAGGAGCCTTGCAGGCAGATGGTTCAGTAAGGTCTGAGCCTCTTATCAATCCTGCAGAGGTAGCACGTGCAGTTCTCTATATGGCGAGCCTGCCGCTGGAAGCAAATGTCGCAAATATGACAATCATGGCCACAAAGATGCCTTTTGTTGGACGCGGATAGCCCTCCGTACTCGTCACAGCAATTTTTTGTCAGTGGCTTACGGTTGAATTAGAACTGTGAGTAAGAACCCTTCAGCACCTCTTCGCCTCGTGCGAGCAGATGCTGAGGGGTTCTCTCTTTCCCTCAGCGCTGATCAAAAGGCTGCCATTGCCCATCGTGGTTCACCACTGATTCTTAAAGGTGCAACGGGCACAGGAAAGACAACTGTTCTGATTGAAGCAGCGCTATCGCGCATTGCAGCAGGGCAATCTCCTGACTCCATTCTTTTACTTACCTATGGCCGCGAACGCGCATCTGAAATGCGTGATGCGATTGTGACAAGGTCGCAAGAGACAGCATTTGAACCACTAGCTCGGACATTTCACTCACTTGCGTATTCAATTCTTAAGATGCGCACCGGCGATAACTATCGCGAGATTGTTCTGCTCTCGGGCGCCGAACAAGAAACTTTTATCTCTCAACTTCTTGATGGCGATATTGAAGATGGATATAAACAGTGGCACGATGATTTAAGGAAGACTCCTGAATCACTGGGTGAGCCTTTGCAGACACAAGGATTTGTTAGAGAGCTTCGAGATTTGATTATGCGCGCTAATGAACGTGGCATCACACCGGATGCATTGGCAGAGCGTGGTCACCAACTGGGTGAGAAGTATTGGCCAGGTGCTGCAGATTTCTGGAAGCGTTATTTAGGGGCTATGACTTTGCAAGAGGTATTGGCAGGAGATGCCAAGGTGCGCATTGATCCATCTGAAATCATTAACTCAGCAATCAATTACTTGCGCGCCAACCCTGAATTATTAGCTGAACTTCGTGGGCGATTTAGCACCATCATCGTTGATGAATTCCAAGAGAGTGATCCAGCTCAGCGCACACTGCTCTCACTTCTTGCAGGCTCAGATCTTGTCATCGTTGCAGATAGCGCAAGTGCTGTTGGGCGATTCCGAGGAGCGGATCCTGAAGGAGTTGCTGCAGTCATTGATTCTTATGTGGCAGCAGGTGCTAAAGAGATTGTGTTAACTGAGAATTTCCGTGGCACACCTACCGCCCAGACTGCGCGCTTACATTCAGAATCTGAAGAGGCGCAATACATCGCATATCTATTTAAGCGAGCACATCTCATGCAAGGAGTTCCTTATTCTCAGATGGCTGTGATTGTCAGATCTCATGGACAGACTGCATCGGCTATTAGACGTGCTTTTGCGCAGGTCTCTATTCCAACGGCAGGAGATGTTGAAGCGCTAGCTCATAACGCTGCAATTGCTCCATTCCTTTTACTTGCACGCGTTGCAACAGGTGCTCAATCCCTGAACCTTGATACAGCGGAGAAGCTGCTGACATCTGAATTTGGGGGAGCAACATCGGTCTCGCTACGTCGCACCCGTGCTGCACTCCTTGCTGCTCGTGATGAAGCAAGTGATAAGAGATCTGGAACCCAGTTGATTCTTGATGCAATCCTCACGGGGGATATTGCTATCGAAGATTCTGCTGAGTTAATGCGAATCCATAACTTACTAGCACTTGCCAAGAAATCAATTGCAAGGAAGAGTGCAACGATTCATGATCTTTTGTGGGCAATCTGGAATAACGCAACGAATAGCGATAACGAGAAGATTGCAGATGCCTGGAGGGCAGCAGCTCTTAAAGGTGGGTCTCGCGGAGCATCGGCTGATCGCGACCTTGATGCGATGATTCAACTCTTTGATACAGCAGCACGACATATTGAACGTTTTCCTGGTGCTAAACCTGACTTATTCTTGACTGAAATTTCCAATGAAACAATTGTCTCTGACCTTATTACTGCAAAGGGTGTTCGCCCTGATGTCGTTGAAATCCTTACTGTGCACTCTGCAAAGGGACGTCAGTGGCAATATGTTGCAGTAGCTGGTGTGCAAGAAGGTGCTTGGCCAAATCTGAAGCAGCGCAGTTCACTTCTTGGCGCTGAACGACTTGTTGAACGAGTGCGCCATGGAGATGAACTTGCACAAGTCACCCTGGACATGATTGCAGCATCATCACTTGCAGAAGATGAAGCGCGACTATTTCATGTTGCAACAACTCGTGCCCGTCAATCACTTCTTGTGACAGCAATTTCACGTGAAGATGAAACCCCATCCATCTTCTTTGAAGATCTTGCAGAAACACTCGGAACAGCTGCTGCTGAAGTCGAAGTGCCAAGGCCACTGACAGCATCCGCACTTGTTGCAACGTTGCGAAGGGAAGTAAACCTTTCAGGCAATA
>JAPLBL010000016.1 GCA_026392765.1 Actinomycetota bacterium | reverse complement strand
AAGGAGTTCTTTTAAAAGGGATTAGTTATCAACAATGAGTGCAAATGCTCATATCTCTATTTCTTAATCTGCCAATAATGCGCACCTTCACACATATGAACATTTCGAAAGGAGAAAAATGACAATCGCAGCTTTCCTGGCCATCTTGCTCAAGGTGTTGAGTAATCCAGCCCTCATCGCCGGCCTGATCGCCTTCCTGCAGAAGACCCTCCACCCATAGCCCGGGAAAGACCCCTTCCTCTCGCGTATTGAGTGTGCCGATTTTTCATACGCGGAGGTAGGTGGTTGGATTAGGCGTAAGCCTCACTTAGACCCAACGGTGCGTCAAGAGCGTTTACACCAGTTCTCGTCACTGACTTGGGAGTCACAATGCCAATAGCAACCCCTGAAGTTTATGCAGCAATGTTGGACCGCGCTAAGGCCGGAGCATTTGCATACCCAGCAATCAACGTTTCATCTTCGCAGACCATCATTGGTGCGATCCGTGGATTCGCAGAAGCAGAGTCAGACGGAATCATTCAATTCTCATGGGGCGGCGCTGAATACGCATCAGGTTCAACTGTTAAGCACATGGTTGATGGCGCAGTTGCGCTGGCAGAATTTGCACACGTTGTTGCAAAGAATTACAACGTCAATATCGGTATTCACACAGATCACTGCCCCAAGGAGAAGCTCGACGGTTTCATGCGTCCACTTCTTGAAATCGGTGCGCAGCGCGTTAAGGAAGGTAAGCAACCACTATTTAGCTCACACATGTGGGATGGATCAGCAGTTGATATGCCAGAGAACATGAAGGTCGCTCGCGAACTTCTTGATAAGTCAGTTGCAGCTCGCACAGTTCTTGAAATCGAAATCGGCGTTGTCGGTGGAGAAGAAGATGGCATCGAGGCAAAGCACGATGCAAAGCTCTACTCAACTCCTGAAGATGCACTCCTTACAATCGAAACTCTTGGACACGATGCCAATGCTCGCTACATGGTGGCAGCAACATTCGGAAACGTTCACGGCGTTTATAAGCCAGGAAACGTTGTTCTTCAGCCAAAGATTCTTGCAACTCTTCAAGAAGCTGTAGCTAAAAAGCTCGGACTTCCTGCAGGAAGCAAGCCAATGGACCTCGTATTCCACGGTGGTTCAGGCTCACTTCTTACAGAAATCCGCGAGTCACTTGATTACGGTGTCATCAAGATGAATATCGATACAGATACTCAGTACGCATTTACTCGTCCTGTTGTTGAGCATATGTTCAAGAACTACGACGGCGTTCTTAAGATCGATGGCGAAGTGGGAAATAAGAAGGCTTACGATCCACGTGCGTGGGGTAAGGCTGCTGAAGCAGGAATCGCTGCACGTGTTGGCGTTGCTTGCGAAGATCTTCGTTCAACTGGTACATCACTACTTAAGTAATTAACAACGAGTCGGAGAGGCTTTATCCATGCCTGCATTAGTACTTCTTGGCGCTCAGTGGGGCGACGAAGGCAAGGGTAAAGCTACCGATTTGCTCGGTGATCGCGTTGATTATGTAGTTCGCTATCAAGGCGGCAACAACGCAGGACACACAGTTGTTATCGGAGATCAGAAATATGCACTTCACTTACTTCCATCAGGAATTCTCTCTCCCAACGTTATTCCTGTGATCGCAAATGGTGTTGTTATCGACCCAGGTGTATTGCTGGAGGAAATCAAGGGATTAACAGAGCGCGGTATCGATTGCAGCAAGTTGGTTATCTCAACCAATGCTCACTTGATTACTCCGTATCACCGCACCATCGATAAAGTTTCTGAGCGCTTCCTTGGTAAATCAAAGATTGGCACAACAGGTCGCGGAATCGGACCTGCCTATGCTGACAAGATCAACCGCATCGGTATTCGCGTGCAAGATCTCTTTGATCCATCCATCTTGCGACAGAAGATTGAAGGCGCACTACGCGATAAGAACCAAGTACTTATCAAGGTCTTTAACCGCAAAGATATTGAAGTTGAAGATGTTCTTGCTGAATACCTTGGATATGCAGAAATCTTGCGCCCATACGTTGCAGATACAGTCCTTTTGCTCGATAACGCTCTCAAGGCTGGAAAGCGCGTACTTCTCGAAGGTTCACAAGGAACACTCCTTGATGTCGATCACGGCACCTATCCATTCGTGACTTCATCAAACCCAACTGCAGGCGGTGCTTGCACGGGCTCTGGTATTGGACCAACAAAGATTGATCGCGTTATTGGAATTGTTAAGGCTTACACAACTCGCGTTGGTTCAGGTCCATTCCCAACTGAACTCTTCGATGAAGATGGCGAGAAACTTCGCACCATCGGTGGAGAAGTTGGTGTGACAACAGGGCGTGCTCGTCGCTGTGGTTGGTATGACGCACCAATTGCACGTTATGCAGTTCGCGTTAACGGACTTACAGATTTCTTCCTGACAAAGCTCGATGTTCTAACCGGCTGGGATCAAATTCCAGTATGTGTTGCATATGAGATTGATGGAAAGCGCGTTGAAGAACTACCTGCTTCACAATCTGATTTCCACCACGCAAAGCCAATCTATGAGTATTTGCCAGGTTGGAAGGAAGATATCTCAGGTGCTAAGAAGCTCAGTGATCTTCCAAAGAATGCACAGGATTACATCACCTTCCTTGAAAAGATTTCAGGTGCTCCGATGAGCGCTATCGGCGTTGGGCCCGGGCGCACACAGACAATTGTCGTCAAGGATTTCATCTAAGCCATGAAAATCCTCCTAGTCGGAAGCGGTGGTCGCGAACACGCACTCGCACTAGGACTCAAAGCAGATAAAAGTTGTACAGAACTACATGCTGCCCCTGGTAATCCAGGTATTGCATCCCTTGCAACTCTTCATCCTGTTGCAATTACAGATAACAACGCAATCCTCACACTGGCACAGCAATTAGCTGTTGATCTTGTTGTGATTGGCCCTGAAGTGCCTCTCGTTAATGGCGTTGCCGATGTGTTACGCGAAGCTGGCTTTGCAGTCTTTGGTCCATCCAAAGCTGCTGCGCAATTAGAGGGATCAAAGGATTTTGCAAAAGGTGTGATGCGAGATGCTGGTGTTCCAACTGCGCACAGCTTCACATGCACTGAACAATCAGAGATTGAAAAGGCGCTCGATATATTCGGAGCTCCCTATGTTGTGAAAGATGATGGACTAGCTGCAGGTAAAGGTGTTGTTGTTACGCAGGATCGCCAAGTCGCACTTGATCATGCGCTGAGCTGTTCACGAGTTGTGATTGAGGAATATCTCGATGGCCCTGAGATTTCACTCTTTGGAATTTCAGATGGCCGCAATGTTTTGCCAATGCAACCAGCCCAAGATTTCAAGCGCGCATATGATGGCGATGAAGGTCCTAACACTGGCGGCATGGGTGCTTACTCACCACTTCCATGGGCACCTGATGACATTGTTGAAGAGACATATGAAAAAGTTTTAGCTCCCATGATTGCTGAGATGGCGGCGCGAGGCACACCTTTTGTTGGTCTGCTCTATGCAGGTTTAGCACTCACTGATGAAGGAATCCGAGTGATTGAATTTAACGCGCGCTTTGGTGATCCTGAGACACAGGTGTTGATTCCACGTCTGATGACACCGCTTGCAACTCTTCTCTATAACGCTGCAACAGATAATTTAGATGATGCAGTTCTGCAGTGGCGCGATGAAAGTGCAGTCACTGTGGTTCTTGCTGCTCAGGGTTATCCAGAATCACCCAAGACTGGTTCTGTTATTTCATCGATTCCCACAATTGAAAAGTCACAGGTTTTTCATGCAGGCACAGCCCTCAAGGGTGGCTCACTGCTTTCAACAGGAGGTCGAGTCTTGACTGTCACTGGAACCGGTTCAGATCTGACTGAAGCTCGCGACCGCGCATATCGCTCAATCTCACAGATTGAACTAGAAGGTTCCTTCTACCGCTCTGATATCGCGCTCAATGCGTCGGTCGCTGAGAAGGGCAATTAAATGGGGGAGAATGCACCAGTGAGCGTATTAGCCGATCGTTATGCATCGAATGAGATGCGCCAGGTCTTTGCGCCAGAACAGAAAATTATTGCAGAGCGCAAGCTATGGCTTGCAGTTGCTCGTGCTCAATCCAAGCTCGGACACCCAATCTCTGATGCTGTCATCAAAGATTATGAAAAGGTATTAACAAAAGTTGATTTAGCTTCCATTGATGCACGTGAAAAAATCACACGTCACGATGTCAAAGCACGCATCGAAGAGTTCAACGCACTGGCAGGACATGAAGCAATCCATGCTGGAATGACTAGCCGTGATCTGACAGAAAATATTGAAGCACTTCAGGTTCGCGATGGTCTTGCAATTGTTCACGATAAGACTGTGGCACTTCTTGCAGCCCTTGGCGTGAAAGCTGCGCAGTATTCAGATCAACCAATCGCTGGGCGTTCACATAATGTTCCAGCCCAGATCACAACTCTTGGTAAGCGTTTTGCATCTGCAGCCGAAGAACTTCTCTATGCATATGAGCGCCTTGCTTCCCTTCAGGGTCGCTACCCAATGCGCGGAATTAAGGGACCAGTAGGAACTGCGCAAGATTCGATTGATTTGCTTGGTTCTACTGATGCTCACCAATTACTTGAATCAGCAATCGCAAAAGAACTTGGTTTTGATCGTGTTCTTGATTCAACCGGTCAGGTTTATCCACGTTCACTGGATTATGAAGTACTCACCACTCTTGTTCAGTTAGCTGCTTCACCATCTTCTCTTGCAACATCGATTCGCTTGATGGCGGGTTCTGAACTTGTCACTGAAGGATTTAAGGCAGGCCAAGTTGGTTCATCTGCTATGCCACATAAGATGAATACACGCTCATGTGAGCGCGTCAATGGCCTCACAGTTATTTTGCGTGGCTATGCATCGATGGTCTCTGAACTCGCTGGCAATCAATGGAATGAAGGTGATGTCTCATGCAGCGTTGTTCGCCGCGTTGCACTTCCTGATGCTTTCTATGCGATGGATGGTTTGCTTGAAACGATGCTGACAGTTCTTAATGAATTTGGAGCATTTCCTGCAGTGATCTCTGCAGAGCTAGAGCGCTACCTGCCATTTTTAGCAACAACAAAGATTTTGATGGCATCTGTGAAATCAGGTGTTGGTCGCGAAGTTGCACATGAAGTGATTAAAGAACATGCAGTTGCTGCTGCCCTTGGTATGCGCGAAGGTAAAGCAAATAATTTCCTTGATGCCTTGGCTGGCGATGATCGCATTCCATTTAAGCGCGCAGAACTAGATGCGCTGATTGGTAACCCTCTTGAATTTACTGGCGATGCTCGCCAACAAGTAGCTCGAGTTGTCAGTCGCATCGGTGCGATTACATCCGCGCACCCTGCCGCAGCGCAGTACAAACCCGCCTCTATCCGGTGAGCGGCTTCGGCGCAGCTGGCGCACCGCCAGCACCATCAATCGATGGCTGGAAACACCTGCGCACAGGAAAAGTACGAGACCTTTATACAAACGAATCTGGTGAAATACTCCTCGTCGCATCCGATCGCATCTCAGCCTTTGATTGGGTATTGCCGACAACAATTCCCAATAAGGGCGCAATCCTGACGCAGCTCTCACTCTTCTGGTTTGAACTTCTTGCAGATATCGTTCCTAACCACATCATTAGCGATGATGTTCCAGCATCTGTTGCAGATCGCGCAGTCATTGTTCAACCTCTTGAGATGTTTGCCATTGAATGTGTTGCTCGTGGATATCTCACAGGTAGTGGACTCACTGAATACAAGAGCAACCAAGCAGTCTGTGGAAATGCACTCTCAGCAGGTTTATTAGATGGTTCCGAGCTTCCAGCAAGCATCTTCACGCCCGCCACAAAAGCTGAAATCGGCGATCATGACATCAATATTGATTTTGAGAGTGCGGCAAAGATTGTTGGCGCAGATCAAGCAGAAGAGCTTCGCGACTTAACAATCAGGCTCTATGACACAGCTGCTGACTTTTCTCGCAGCCGTGGAATCATCTTGGCAGATACTAAATTTGAATTTGGAATCAATATGGCAGGTGAAATCACGCTGGGTGATGAAGCACTAACTCCTGACTCATCACGATTCTGGGAGG
>JAPLBL010000100.1 GCA_026392765.1 Actinomycetota bacterium | reverse complement strand
TGAAGGCATGGTTGAAAGTTACTCTGAGTAGCTGTCCTTTTCCAGAGTCTGTCGTACTTGACCCATATGCTCTCAGCATGAACTCCCTCCTCCCATTCCTTATCCCCGCCCTCATCATCTTGCTCTTAGTCATTCGCAGGTCTCCAAAGACCACATCTTCAAAAGCCCGCCCCGACTTCATTCGGCAAGCAGCTGACTCCATTCATGGACCTGAGGTAGTAGTTGGTTCTTCATCTAGTGAATCAGCTCCTGATGGAGTCGACTACAACTACGACGTTGTGGGCGAGAGCTTTCAGAGAGATCACTTGATGGCTTTGGTCAGATCTCATAATGCATTTAGCGTGGGTGAGATATATGGAACTGCGCTTCTTGAGCCAGAGCCAACCAATGAGTTTGATCCGACTGCTGTGAAGGTTGTTGTGGAGGGTGTGCAGGTGGGATATATCCCTAAGTTTGATTCAGCTGCTGTGACGCAGATGATTGGAAAGAGCGGCAAGAAAGAGATGCAGGTTCCGGTTCGAATTGGCTTTGATACCGATTCCCCTCAGCCTCTTATTGGAGTGCGGATTGCGCTGACGGTTGAGTGAGTTTGGGCTCAAGTACTAGCACTTCCTTCTCCATCTTCTTAAGTTCTGCAATTACTTCCGCATACCCATGTTCATGAGCTGATGTTGCAGATCCTAGGAAGCGATTGAATTCTCGCCCTGTTGCAGGTGCAAAGCGCACACCCGATGTCTTCTGGCGGTTTGAGACGCTGATGAAGTAATCGGATTCATCCTCGTTTGTGGATAGTTGTAATAGTTTGTCGAAGTTCCACTCTTGAGTCTTGATAGGGCCTGTGAAGATAAGGCGCTCGGTCGTGAGCATGACTACTCCTTGATCTTTATCTACTTGAAGCTCGATGCCAGGAACTATCTGCCCTTTCATTGCGCCAACGCGAAAGCGAATACCTCCCCCTACGGGGATGCTCACACCTGTGGAGCCTCCGACATAAGAGGAAGGTGTGCGCCCTGTTTCGTGGAAGATGCCTGTGGCAGACCAGAGAGTGCGCTCACCCTTTTGTTGCATCAGTGTGTTGGGTACTGAATCTTCACCCTTGGATGCTGCTGTGAAGACGGTGATCAATTTGGTCAGTGATTGGACATCTTCTTGCCAGATCTCATGCAGGCGGTTGTATTCATTGGTTGCAGCTTTATCTGCGCGCTTTGCTTTGAAGTTTGCTATCCATCCCATGTGGATAAGGATAGTGACTGGCAGTGACAATGAGCGCTCTCTGCGAGTGGTCTCAAGCGGCAGGCAGCTTTGCCTTAGGTTAAAGTGAAGGGATGAGACGGAATGTAATCGTGTGCGCCATTATGGCGCTGAGCTTGATCCCTCTCCAATACTCGATGGCAGCCCCCTCGTTGGCTGGTTGTTCTCAGACGGTCAATAAAGGAGCCTTAGCTGCCATTGTGGGGCAGAGTAAGGCGCTTGGCAGAAAAGATTTTGGTTCGGCATTTGCTTATGCAACTTCAGATTTTCGAAAGAATTCTTCGGTGGCAACATTTACTCAGGTAATTAAGATGGGATTTCCTTACCTTCTTACCGCGAGCAACATTGAACTTACAGACTGTCAAAGAATGAATCAGTTCTATTATTACCAAGTTTCGCTCAATTCACAGGGTTCTACATTTTCTTTAACATATGTCCTCGCGCCACAGAGTAAGACACAATCTCTAAAAACTAACAAGACTGGATTCGGAATTGTTGCAGCCATGCGTAATCAGGCTGAGATAGAAGATTCACCAATATAGGACAGTGTCATTGTGGGGGCGCGGGCAAGAAAAAACCCGCAGATTGCTCTGCGGGCTTTTCTCTGTAGCTTTCACTAAAGAGCAGCGCTCTGACGAAGCCAGAGGCAGAGTAGCTGTTTAATCCACAGGAAATCAATCATCGATGTTATCCACACTAAATAATTTCTATCGATGTTACTAACCGTTTCGAATCTATCTTCTGCCCGTGTCTCGCTGTAGCTCAGCGGATAGAGCAGCGCTTAGACGAAGCCGCAGGTCGCGGGTTCGAATCCCGTCAGTGAGACCACAACTTAGAGGCCCCGGAGTTCGTCGCCCGGGGCTTCTTTGTTTGTGCAGGTGGTGACATTGTCGGTCTG
>JAPLBL010000050.1 GCA_026392765.1 Actinomycetota bacterium | reverse complement strand
TACTTCAAGTCCCAACATGATGCGCGACATTTCGCCACCACTGGCACCCTTACCAAGTCCAATCTTCGGGCCATCCACTTGTCCTTGAATCTGCATCGCTATCTCATCACAACCTAGCTGGGTGAAGTCACTCTCTTTCAGGGCGGATGCGTAAACTGGGGAAGTTACTTCAACGAAGAACTTCGTGTGTGGCATAGCAAGTGCCTGAATCTCTGAAGTTACAGATGTGGAGAGTGAGGTCGCGGCTTTCACCCGTGCAGCGCTCAAACTTTGCGCCGCCTCAAGTAATAACTTCTTCACCTGAGCTAAATCCTTTTCAAGTTCTGCAATCCGTTCATCGCCACCTTTGAGATCGGCAATCGATTCTTTGCCACTCTTAGCTTTTGCAGCAAGTAATACCAATTCATCATCGGCAGAACCAGCACCGCCCCATCGTTTTATAAAGAGATTAAGTTCAGCTTTACGCCCTTGCAGATGATCGAGCTTCTCAGGATCTGCTTCCAACCCTGTTGCATAGGAGGCTAAATCAGAGGATGCATCATCCAGAATAAACAGTGATTCGGCCACACGTTCTGCAATCTCCTCAAGGCGTGAATCCTTGCCTTTTGCAGCATCGAGAAAGCGACGGGCTGAGTGAAGGAGTGTGAGCGCACCTGACTCTTCCGAATCAAGTGCACCGAGTGCTCCACTGGATGCAATACGTAGATCTTCAACGCTGGAAAGTCGCTTAATGTCATCTTCAACAGTGGAGGCCTCATTGCGAACCGCCTTGAGCTTTGCCCAAGCTGCAAGGAATTCCTCCAACTCAGCAATCTCACCATCGCGCTTATTGGCAGATGCCTTCATCGCTTTGATGCGATCTTTGAGTTCTAGGTATTGACCAAAGATATCTTGATAAGAATGAAGTGACGTAGCAATCGCAGAACCACCAAAGCGATCGAGTAACTCTCGCTGACGTGCAGGTTTCACAATTTGTGAATTCGCAGATTGACCATGAATTTCAATCAGCGGTTCTGTGACATCAGCGAGTGTTCCAGCAGGAACTGTAACTCCCCCACAGGATGCCTTGCTCTTTCCATCGCTATTGACTGTGCGAGTGACGATGAGGGATGAACCATCAACTTCTGCGCCGATTTCATCCAATTGTTCTTTGGAATCAGATGTCACAGAAAATTGTGCAGTAGCAACAAGACGTTCAGAGCCATGTCTAACAAGAGAACTATCGCTCTTGCCACCAAGGACAAGGCTCAATGCTGTAAGAATCATCGTCTTTCCAGCACCGGTTTCACCGGTCAAGACATTGAGACCACGACCCAGTTCAAGCTCTGATTGCTCAATGATTCCGAGATTTCGTATGGAGATCTCTTCTAGATAAGAACGTTCACTCACCACGCCAACCTTCAACGGGAAGTTTGAACTTTGCTACCAATCTATCCGTGAAGAGAGTTTTTGAGACATGTGAAAGTTTGATTGTTCGATCATCGCGTGTAATCAAAACACGATCACCTGCATGCAGTGGGATCTTTCGCAGAGCGTCTGCAGATAACAGAGCATCCGATGACTCAATGGTGACAACGATTTCAGATTTCGGAGAAACGACCATGGGACGTGAGAAGAGTGCGTGCGCTGAGATGGGAAGGAGAACGAGAGCATCTACCTCAGGCCATAGAACTGGGCCTCCTGCGCTAAATGCATAGGCGGTCGATCCTGTGGGAGTTGAGCAGATAAGGCCGTCACAGCCCCAGTGAGAAAGTGGTCTGTTATCAATTTCAACAAAGAGTTCAGCCATCGTGGTGCCATCTCGTTCAACGGTGACTTCATTGAGCGCCCAACCAGTACCAATCTCTTTTCCTGCGCGCTCAACTGCAAAGCGCAAGATCATGCGATCTTCCGAGACGTAACTCTTTGCAATGATGCTCTCAGCAATGGCTGCAATAGTTGGGCGATTAACCTCTGCCATAAATCCCACATGGCCCATATTGATTCCAAGAAGTGGCACATTGCGCTTTAACGTAATCTCAGCAGCACGCAAGATTGTGCCATCCCCACCTAAAACAATTGCAATTTCAATATCGGGCAAATCTGCCGGAGCGACTTTCTTGATTCCTTCAATAGAAACATCAGAGATTGTGTAGAGAGAAAAGCCTGCTGAGTAGAGCAGAGGAGCGAGTTCCTTTGCTGCTGCAATCGCTTCTGCTCGTGTAGGACTGATAACAAGTGCTGCGCTACGAATCGTCATTATGCAGGTCCCATCGCAATCGCAGTATCGAGTTCACTCTCATTAATGGCAGGTGCACCACGTCGAAGCCATAAGAAGTATTCAACATTTCCCGCAGGCCCCGGTAGTGGGCTAGCAGCAATGCCCATCGTGCCAAGTCCAACGTCATAGGCTGACTCTGCAACATCGAGAACTGAAGCGCGGCGAAGAGCAGGATCGCGCACAACTCCCCCAGCACCCAACTTCTCACGCCCCACTTCAAATTGCGGCTTCACCATCAATACAAAATCAGCATCGGGCTTTGAGACAGCAGCAAGTGCTGGAAGAACGAGTGAGAGTGAGATAAATGAAAGGTCTGCAACGACAAGATCAATATCTTCACCCACTTGCTCACCTGTGAGGTGGCGAATATTGGTGCGATCAAGAATTTTCACGCGTGGGTCTTGTCGAAGTTCCCACGCAAGTTGGCCATATCCCACATCTACTGCAACAACGAGTGATGCACCGCGACGCAACAAAACATCGGTAAATCCACCCGTGGATGCACCCGCATCAAGACATGTCTTTCCTTCAACTGCCACACCCGTGAAAGCATCCAGTGCTCCAGCTAACTTATGTCCTCCACGAGAGACGAAGTCATCGCGATCTCCTTGAATGGTGATGGAAGTTTCAGCATCGACCTGGGTTGCTGGTTTTGTTGCAGGGATTCCACTGACGAGAACAGAACGCGACTCAATCAGATCTGCTGCATGCTCACGCGAACGCGCGAGTTCACGGCGTACGAGTTCAGCATCCAGACGTGTCTTCATAGCTATCTTCTAGAGATTATCGATTGACTTGAGTGATTCTTGAAGCTTCTCATGGAGCGCTTCAAAGCGTGCTGAGTGCTCGGAGAGATCACTTGCATCAATCTCCTCCAATTCATTACGAACTTCCTGGACAAGGTTTACTTCTTGCTCTTCACTCATCACTTGCCTGCCTTCTTTGTCGGTGCTTTCTTGGCAATCTTCTTTGTAGGTGCCTTCTTAGCGGTTTGCTTTGTAGGTGCTTTCTTTAGCGCTGCAACTTGCTTAGCAAGCGCATCAAATTCTTCGCGCTTTACAAATCCCATCTTAAGAACAGCAGCTTCAACCTCTTCGTGAATCTTCGATCGCACAGAGTCCGCGCTCTCATGTGCCCAGTCATTGAGCGCAGATGCAATCTCGGCTGGAGTGCGTTCACCGTCTGAGAGTTTCTGCGCATAGGTCTTCAAAGTGGAGAAGATCTCGGTGACGGGTGACTTTGCCATGAGGCTAGAGTATCGACTCCGTGCGACTAGAGGCGGAGAATCTCAGCAGCCTCAATCTGCCACCTGCTTGCAACTCCCCCAGGGCTCTGCCAGAAACGTCGATGAATTGAGCCTGAAATCTCCACCCATTCATCGCCTTCCAGAGTCAGCGCAATCTTTCTCATCTTCGCGCTCCAGGCAGCGATGTCGAGAGTGTCCACGCCTTCTCGCTCAGCTCGAGTAACGATCAAACGAAACTCAACAACTTTATCTCCGCTGGGTAATTCCTTCGTTGTTGCAGGGGCCGAGACTCTGCCTCTGAGCAATAAATCATTGAGTGAGTAATCAATCTCTTCCTCTAACTCAACCTTCGCCTTTGCAACTTTCTTTGTAACAGCCATGCAGCAACCCCTCTATTTAGGAAGGGGTGATCATGATGTAGAAAAGCCGGAGAGCGATACTAAAACGAGAAGTGTGTGGATATCTCTTTAGCGCTGTGAGCGCTCAAGAGCATCAGTGAGTTCATCGGGATCAAGGTCTGCGCACTTACCAAACCACTCACGCGCCTCATCCTTTCGCCCTGCAGCATCGAGAGCATCTGCATAGGCATAACGAAGGCGCAGAGCCCACTCTTCATTCTCATTCTTGAGTTCTCTGCATTGCAGCGTCACAACAGCTGCATCGAATTCACCGAGGTCACGACGAGCACCCGATGCAACGATGCGCATCTCAATCTCTTCAGGCTTTGCAAGTCGCTTGACCTCATCAGAACCAGCCAAATTCAGGGCTTTTAGGGGGTTGCCAAGACCGCGTTCGCAATCTGCCATCACCGGCCACATCGACACATCACCTGAGATTCGATTTGATGCGCGCAGCTCTTTCAGTGCGATTTCATAATGGCCTGCGCGATATGCGGCATAGCCTGCTGTTTCTCGTACTACTGCAAGACGACCTGCATGGTGAGCTGCTGCAACTGCATGCTTATGGGAAAGTTCAGGATCAACATCCATATAGAGATTAACGCAGACCATATGGCGCGCAACTACCTTTGCATTTTCTGCCGACAGACTTAAAAGCTCTGCGCGAACACTCTTTTCCAGCTCTTCACCTGTGACATCTTCAGGAATATCTGGTTCAAAGATACGTGGGCGAATACGTGATTGATCGCGCTCTTGTGGGGCAGGACGAAACCCGCGTGGATCATTGACTTCACGACCTTGAGAAACTTGACGTGTGGCTCCAGCACGATCAGATCGTCCACCACGAGCAGGACGTTCTTCACGAGATTGTGGACGAGCAGATGATGGACGATCAGAGCTTGGACGTGATGAGGGCCTGCCCGATGACGGACGCCCTGATGCAGATGACGATGGACGCGATGAAGGACGAGCGCTCGATGGCCGCGCTGGTCGATCACTATTACGTGGACGCTCTTCCATTGCTATCTCCAATATTTACTAGTTAAGTTTAACTTCCCTATTTATCAAAGAACCGAAAAGAATTGGTTGAGAAATAAAAAAGGGGCGCCTATAAATAAGCGCCCCTTTTTATAAAAGAAGTCCGGCGACGTTCTACTCTCCCACAAGGTCACCCGTGCAGTACCATCGACGCTGAGAGGCTTAACTTCCGGGTTCGGAATGGGACCGGGTGTTTCCCTCTCGCTATGGTCGCCGAAACGCTATTGAG
>JAPLBL010000002.1 GCA_026392765.1 Actinomycetota bacterium | reverse complement strand
CGTTATTCCACTGCATGGAAACTTCAAGTGACAGACGTGCCTTCTTATCTTCGGCAACGAGTGCAATGACTGATTTATGTAGTTCTCCGCGAGTTGAATTGAGGTGCTTTACAAAGTCAGTAATTCCGCCTTGGTATTGATAGCGCACGGTGAGCTGTTCGCCCTTTTCATCAACGTGGCCAGGTCGCATATCTGTCAGAGATAAAATCAGCCCACGGTTAAGAAATGCCATCTCTCTAAATCGTGCAGAGAGAACTTCGAAAGAAAAATCTGTTGTTTCAAAGATATCTTCAGATGGCCAGAATTGAATTGTTGTGCCGGTCTCTGTTGTTGCCTCACCTTTTTTCACGGGAGCAGTTGGAACACCGAGTTTGTACTCTTGTGTCCAGATAAATCCATCGCGCATTACCTTTGCAGATAGATTTGTTGAGAGCGCATTAACAACGGAGGAACCAACACCGTGTAATCCACCAGAGACTGAGTAACCACCGTCTCCGAACTTTCCACCTGCGTGCAAAACGGTGAGAACTACTTCAAGAGCTGGCTTCTTCTCAATCGGGTGGATATCAACCGGAATTCCGCGACCGTTATCGATGACGCGAAGAGATCCATCTTCCATCAGCGTTACGGCAATCTCTGTGCAATAGCCTGCGAGCGCCTCATCTACTGCGTTATCGACGATTTCATAGACAAGGTGGTGGAGGCCGCGCTCACCTGTGGAGCCGATATACATACCTGGGCGCTTGCGGACTGCCTCAAGACCCTCAAGGACGGTGATCGAGGAGGCGTCATATCCGCCGGATTCCTTCTTCACATCAGCCAAGGGGGGCTCCTTCAAATGTCCTGTATGGGGCTGTAGAGCGGTAATTCCTCTATAGCAGGCTCAAATCCTATCGCTAAATGGAAAGTCAAATAACCCTGAAAAGCCTTAGGAGTGGGAAATACCGCACGAAGAGCAGCAGGGTGAGGGTTCCCATTAAAAAGATGTAGAAATACCGTCTCTCCACAAGGTTTATCCCCATTGTGTATGAAGTTACATGCATGTAATTCAGCGTGTGCAGTCACTGAGTAACATCGCACGATTCTCAGCAAAGACTCAGGTTGTAAGAGGATGGTGTGGCCATGGCAACTAAAGAAGTGAGTGAATCAAAGGGTCAGCGCATCCTCGTCGTTGATGACGAATCAAGCATCAGCGATCTCATCGCAACAAGTTTGAAATTTGTTGGCTTCGATGTGCGCACAGCTGCAACAGGATCACAAGCGTTAACAATTGCTGAAGAATTTAAACCCCACGCAATGATTCTCGATGTCATGTTGCCTGACCTTGATGGATTTGAAGTCTGTCGCCAGATTCGTAATGAAGGAATTGAAGTAGGTGTTCTCTTTCTCTCTGCCAAAGATGAGATGAAAGATAAAGTACAAGGCTTAACTATCGGCGGCGATGATTACATGACCAAGCCGTTTAGCCTTGAAGAACTTGTCGCACGACTTCGCGCACTTCTTCGTCGCATCGGTGTTACTGAGCAGACAATGGATGATGAAAAGATTCGCTTTGCAGATCTTGAACTCGATGAAGCAACACATGAAGTTCGTCGCGCAGGGCACTTACTTGAACTCTCCCCTACTGAATTCACTCTTCTTCGCTACCTTCTCATCAACGCAGACCGCGTAGTAAGCAAGGCTCAAATACTCGATCACGTCTGGGATTATGACTTTGGTGGAGATGCAGGAATCGTTGAAACCTATATCTCCTACCTTCGTAAGAAGATTGATATCTATGAACCAGCACTTATTCACACTGTGCGCGGTGTTGGCTATCGACTTAGATTGCCAGCAGCAAAGTAACTCTCATGCGATCACCATTTGCTACTTGGGGTCTACGTAGCCGACTCACACTCGGCATCGTGCTTCTAACAGCCATTGGCTTCTTTAGCGCAAGCATTGCAACGCAATCACTTCTCAAACATTATTTAACATCAGAAGTTGATAAGCAGCTAGCGGTAATCACAAGTGGAACTTTTGATCGTGTCCAACAATCTGGTATTGCACATGAGGCAAGAGAAGGCGAACACAGCGATGCTGTTGCCCGCCCTGCAGGAAAAGGTCTTGGTTCACCGCTTACTCGTATTCCCACATCTGCATCACTCACACTCCTTGATGGGCAAGGAAACATTGTTAGCGGCCTCGGGGGCGATCTCAACTCAGCCCCAATCAGTGATTACGTCATAGGGCTATTGCCTTCAGAGGTTGCATCCCATGGAGAGAAACCATTTTCTATCGAAGTTCCCGGTCCAGATTTCCGAGTTATCGCACGCGCTCTTCCAGATAACGGCGGAACAATTGTTGCAGCTCAATCACTCCGCGATCTAGATCGCACAACATCACGTCTTGGTTTTCTCTTTGCACTCATAGGTTTACTTCTCTTACTTCTCATCGCTCTGGCTGCTCGCACAGTTATCAAAGTGGGCTTGCGTCCTCTTGAAGATGCTGAGAAGACAGCAGAGGAGATTGCTGCAGGCAATCTATCGGCACGTATGCCACAAGCTGATCCATCTACTGAGGTGGGTCGTCTTGTGACTTCACTCAACACAATGCTTGCCCGTATTGAAGATGCATTCTCTGTGCGCACAGAAAGTGAGAACAAACTTCGCCGCTTCGTTGCAGATGCATCTCACGAGCTGCGCACACCCATCACCGCAATTCGCGGGTTCTCTGAACTTCATCGCCAAGGCGCTGTCACTGGTGAGAAAGAAACTACAGAACTAATTGGTCGTATTGAAAATGAATCAAAGCGCATGGGCTCCCTTGTTGAAGATCTCTTGCTCCTGGCTCGCCTAGATCAAGGGCGTGAGATGGATTCAAAGCCAGTTGATATCAATAAGGTTGTTGAAGATGCTGTGATTTCAGCTCGCGCTGCAGGGCCTGAGCATCCCGTGACCCTTGATTCAAAAGATACTGAAATCTTCACACTGGGTGACGAAGTACGCATCCACCAAGTGGTTGCAAACTTACTTGCCAATGCTCGCGCTCATACGCCAGCAGGTACTCCGATTACAGTCTCTCTTTCAACAACAGATGCTGGTGTTGAAGTCACTGTCGCAGATAAGGGACCTGGTTTATCTATCGAGGATCAAAAGCGAATCTTTGAACGTTTCTATCGCGCAGATGAATCTCGTGTTCGCACTGGCGATGATGGAAGTGGGTTAGGTCTTTCTATCGTTGATGCTGTGATGCGCGCCCATGGTGGCAGCGTCTCTGTGGAATCAACGCCAGGTATGGGCGCTGTATTTACCTTGTTATTCCCCCGCAGGGCCGAGTGACTCCATCGCCTTTAAAGTGGCGATACGTTCTTGAATCGGTGGATGGGTACTAAATAACTTAGAGACTGCTTGTCCATCCAGTGGAGATTCAATCCAAATATGCGCAACTGCATTTGATTTCTGACGCACAACAGTTGAATCAGCAGCTAACACTTCAAGTGCTTTACGCAAGCCTGCTGGATTTCGCGTAAAGGAGACTGCAGTTGCATCAGCTAGCGCCTCACGCTTACGTGAAATCGCAGACTTTAAAAGCATCGCTGCAATCGGTGCAAGAATCAAAACTACGAGTGAGAATATGAGTGCAAGTGGATTTGAATTACCACCGCGATCTCTATCTCTACCTCCACCAAACCACATCATGCGGGTAAGGAAATCACTCAAGATTGCAATCGCACCTGCCGTTGTTGCAGCAACTGCTGAAACTAATGTGTCGCGATTTGCCACGTGAGATAACTCGTGGGCAATAACTCCTTGCAACTCATCACGATCCATCACTTCAAGCATGCGTGTAGTAAAGGCAATGAGCGCATGTTCAGGGTTACGACCTGTGGCAAAAGCATTAGGAGCGCTATCTTCAACGATGGCAACCTTGGGCATAGGCAGCCCGCTTGCGATGACAACTTCTTCAATCACATTAAAGAGCTCTGGGGCATCTTCGCGTGTAATCAGCTTGGCACCAGTCATGGTCAGAACTAATTTATCTGAGCTGTAATACGAACCCCACACACCAATGAGTGCAAAGCCCACCGCCATCGGCACCATCGTTGATGCTGTGCCCACTCCGAAATATGTCATTGCAGCATATGCAACGAACCATGTCAGAACACCCATCGATGCCAGAAGGAAGTAAGTCTTTGCTTTATTGGCAGATTGCAGTGCGCGGAAGTTATTTTCAGCCATAGATAAAACTAGAACTTAACGTTAGGAACGTTACGATCTGCAGCGTTTTCTACTTCATAGAATTCGCGAGCATCAACTTTGGCAAAGCCTGCAAAGAAGTTGGTAGGCACTGTCTTCACAGCAGTATTGAGTGACCGCACAGTGTCGTTATAGAACTGGCGTGAGAAGGAAACTTTATTCTCTGTAGTGGAAAGCTCTTCTTGCAGAGATAAGAAGTTTGAAGATGCTTTCAGATCTGGATATGCCTCAGCAACAGCGAGCAAGCCACGTAGTGCGTTAGTGAGCGCACCATCTGCTGCTGCAACATCTGCAACAGTAGATGCACTCGTTGACTTAGCGCGTGCTGCAACGACTGCATCAAAGGTGCCTTGTTCGTGTGCGGCATAACCTTTGACGGTCTCAACGAGGTTAGGGATCAAGTCTGCGCGGCGCTTGAGTTGAACCTCAATCTGCGCGAATGCCTCATCGACTGTGATGTTCAGTCGTATTAGGCGGTTGTATTGAGCAACAGCAAAGATAACGAGAAGGACGAGTGCGCCAATGACGATAAATTCCATACTTACTTCAACCCCTTTTGCCTGGTTGGTATTCCCCAGATAGAGATTATCTAGGTGTTATTTGATTTTACTTTGGTGGAAATTCATAAAGGAACGGCTTGGAGTTGGCCCGCGCTGTCCTTGATAACGTGATGCATAGATTGCTGAGCCATACGGATGCTCAGCAGGGGATGAGAGTTTAATCAGACAGAGCTGACCAATTTTCATGCCTGGGAATAACTTCACCGGCAGGTTGGCAACGTTTGAGAGCTCGAGGGTGATGTGACCAGAAAAACCTGGATCGATAAAGCCTGCAGTTGAGTGGGTAAGAAGTCCAAGGCGCCCTAGAGATGACTTTCCCTCTAAGCGACCTGCGATGTCATCAGGAAGTGTGATGATTTCATAGGTGGATGCGAGAACGAATTCACCTGGGTGCAAGATAAATGCTTCGCCATCTTCGGCGATGACTTCACGTGTGAGCTCAGCCTGTTCGATCGATGGATCGATCACTGAGTACTTGTGGTTCTCAAATACGCGGAAGAACTTATCCAGGCGGACATCAACTGAGGATGGCTGGATCATCGCTTCTTCATAGGGCTCAACGGCAACGCGGCCTGATTGGATTTCGGAGCGGATATCGCGGTCACTGAGTAGCACGGCGTGAGCCTACCTTTTTTAGCGCCTAAAAAGGGGCTTGGCACGCTTGCGTAAGTTACTGGCGGGTAGCACCATTGCCCCATGAGCCATTACACAGCCAACCTGCGCGATATCGAATTCTGCCTCTTTGACCTCTTGGGCCGTGAAAAAGTTCTGGGTACATCTATCTACTCAGATCTTGATCGCGACACAGCAATGGGAATGCTGGAGGAGATGAAGCGTTTATGTGAAAACGATCTTGCAGCATCTTTCGTTGAGGGCGATCGCGTTGGTGCAATCTTGAATAAAGCAACTGGAGATGTCAATCTTCCTGCAAGTTTTATCAAATCCTATAAAGCATATGTCGATGGTGAATGGTGGCGCCTTGATGCACCCGTTGATTTAGGTGGAATGAAAATCCCACAATCGGTTCGTTGGGCAATTGCTGAAATGGTTCTTGGGTCCAATCCTGGAATTCATCTCTATGCATCTGGTTATGCATTCGCTCAAGTTGCTTATGTCTTAGGAACAGATGAGCAGAAGACGATGGCTAAGCACATGGTGGAACGTCACTGGGGTGCAACGATGCAGCTGACAGAACCAGATGCTGGTTCAGATGTGGGTGCAGGTCGCACCAAGGCTGTGCAGCAAGCAGATGGAACTTGGCACATCACAGGTAATAAGCGTTACATCACATCAGGTGATGCTGACTTCTATGAAAACGTTATGCACTTTGTTCTTGCTCGTCGCGAAGGTGGCGGACCTGGAACAAAGGGTCTCTCACTCTTTCTTATTCCAAAGTTTATGTTTGATCTTAAAACGGGAGATCTTGGAAAGCGCAACGGCGTCTATGTCACAGCGCTGGAAGATAAAATGGGCTTGAATGTCTCTGCAACGTGTGAAGTTTATCTTGGCGAGAATGAACCAGCTGTTGGTTACCTACTTGGAGATGTTCACCAAGGTATTGCGCAGATGTTTAAGATCATTGAATTTGCACGCATGATGGTGGGAACGAAGGCGATTGCAACTCTCTCTGCCGGTTATCACCAAGCTCTCGCCTATGCCAAGACCCGTGTGCAGGGCGGTGATATGAAGGTCATGAACGATAAGGCGAGCCCTCGTGTGACCATCATTAAGCACCCAGATGTGCGCCGTTCGCTGATGGTGCAGAAGGCTTACTCCGAAGGTATGCGCGCACTCATTCTCTACACAGCATCGATTCAAGATGAGATTGAACTCGCTCGCGCTGCAGGAGATACCGAGAAGCTTGAAGCAATGGAGAAGCTCAACGATCTCCTACTTCCTGTTGTGAAAGGTTTTGGTTCTGAAAAGTCATGGACTCTTCTTGGCACAGAGTCGCTACAAACATTTGGTGGAGCAGGCTTCACCCGTGATTGGCCACTAGAACAATATGTGCGCGATGCAAAGATTGATACTTTGTATGAAGGCACAACAGCCATTCAGGGTCTTGATTTCTTCTTCCGTAAAGTTGTTAAAGATGGTGGACGCTCACTTGGACTACTTGGCAAAGAGATTCAAGCATTTGCTGAAAGCGGCGGCGTTCATGCAGATGAGAAGGCGGCGCTTTCAAAGGCGCTCGGTGATCTCAATGGAATCATTGGCGTTCTTGTAGGACACGCAATGGCATCTCAAGAAAAGGCTGATGAGATTTATAAGGTTGGCCTCAGCACATCACGTGCACTGATGTGCGTGGGTGATGTCATCATCTCGTGGCTCCTTCTTCGCCAAGCAGATATCGCAGCTGCAAAGCTTGCTGCAGGTGCTGGGAAAGATACCGATTTCTACACAGGTAAAGTTGCATCAGCAAAGTTCTTTGTAGCAACAGTTCTTCCTCACATCACAGCAGATCGCAAGATTGTTGAAGGAACTGATGCATCCATCATGGAGATTCCTGAGTCCGCTTTCTAAGTAATTAAGTTAGACTCCGCAGGTGCTCACCAAACATCGCGGCGAATTCCTGCTTGTTCTGGGAGCTTTCTTCTTCTCATTCTCAGGCATCATTGTCACCGTTGTCATGAAGCACCTTCCAGCACTGCGCTTAGCTGAGGTGCGATCAGTCTCAGCCGTTGTCATCCTTGGAACCTACGTTCTTCTGACCCGTCCTGAAATCATTAAGGTGAAGAAGGCAGAGATTCCTCGCCTTGCTCTCTATGGCGTTGTGGGCTTTGCCTTTGTGAACTTTGGCTATCTCCTTGGAATACAGCGCGGAGTCCCACTGGGCCTTGTCCTTATTATCGAATTCACCGCATCTATCTGGATCGCGCTCTGGATCAAATTGGTGCGCAAAGGATTTGTCTCAAATCAGATGTGGCTCGCTGTTGCGCTCTCATTCACTGGCCTAGTTCTTGTTGCCAAAGTGTGGGAAGGCTTTAAATTCGATCTGATTGGAATTACCGCAGCAACTCTCTGCGCATTCTGTTTGGCTGCATACTTCCTTATGAGTGAGCGCATCGGAAAGAGTCGTGAACCGATTGCAACTCTGATTTTCGGTATGGGTTTTGCATCCGCCTTCTGGCTCATCGTTCTACCCCCTTGGACATTTCCTTTTGAAGTATTTACCGTACAGATGGATTTGGGTGGAATTGCAGCCGGCACGATGCTTCCAGGTTGGTTACTCATCGGCGCAGCTGCAATCTTTGGAACTGTCGTTCCCTACATGCTTGTTCTATCAGGAATGAAGTTGCTCACCGCATCAACAAGTAGCGTAATTGGAATGTTAGAACCAGTTATCGCTGGTGCATTTGCCTGGATCTGGTTTGCACAGAGTTGGGATTTCATTCAACTGATGGGCGCTGCAACGGTTTTGATAGGAATCTATCTAGCTGATCGCGCTAAGACTGTTGCGAGTTAAGTAACTACTCGTTCCAACCGCCATCACCAGGTGATGATGGTTGAATATCTGAAGCACCCGTTGACTGTGTGAAGTCACGACCTGCACCCACATTCGGTGCCATATCGAAGAAGCGTGCAAAGTGAAGTTGTGCTGAGACTGTAATAGTTCTTGTTGGTCCATTACGGTGCTTTGCAACGATGAAATCTGCTTCACCTGATCGGTTCTGTGAGTCATACATATCATCGCGGTGGAGCAAGATAACAACGTCAGCATCTTGTTCGATAGAACCAGATTCACGAAGGTCAGAGAGCATCGGCTTCTTATCAGAGCGTTGTTCAGGTGAACGGTTGAGCTGAGAGATAGCGATTACAGGAACATTGAGTTCCTTTGCCATCAGCT
>JAPLBL010000103.1 GCA_026392765.1 Actinomycetota bacterium | reverse complement strand
GCAATGATTTCTTTCGATACCGCTTGTGGAACTTCGGCATACGAATCAAATTGCATGCTGTAGCTCGCGCGACCTTGTGTCCTGCTGCGAAGATCTCCGACGTAGCCGAACATCTCTGACAGTGGAACTAGTGCCTTAACGATCCGGGCACCTGACCGCTCATCCATGGCCAAGATTTGACCACGACGACTATTGATGTCACCGATTACATCACCCATGAAATCTTCAGGGGTAATTACTTCGATAGACATAACTGGCTCAAGCAGAACTGGACCAGCAAGTCTTACTGCTTCCTTAAATGCTGCTATGCCAGCAATCTTGAAGGCCAGCTCTGATGAGTCAACATCATGGTAAGCGCCATCAAGAAGAGTTACCTTTACATCAACTAATGGATAACCAGCAAGTGGTCCACTAGCGAGTGCTTCCTGGCAACCGTCATCAACTGATGGGATGTACTCCTTAGGAATACGGCCGCCGGTAATTTTATTTACGAATTCATATGATTGTTCAGAACCAGTTGGTAGTGGTTCAAGTGCAATCTGAATCTTGGCAAACTGTCCAGAACCACCTGATTGCTTCTTATGGGTGTAGTCATAACGGGCAACAGTTTTACGAAGAGTCTCGCGGTATGCCACCTGAGGTTTTCCAACATTTGCCTCGACCTTAAATTCACGGCGCATGCGGTCAACTAAAATTTCTAAGTGCAGCTCACCCATACCAGAGATAATTGTTTGGCCAGTCTCTTCATCTGATTTAACGTGGAAGGTTGGATCCTCTTCAGCTAATGATTGAATTGCAATACCAAGTTTTTCTTGATCTGCTTTAGTCTTTGGCTCAATCGCTACTGAGATAACTGGTGCTGGGAAATCCATTGATTCTAAAATTACTGGCTTATCAACATCACATAATGTTTCACCGGTTGTGGTGTCTTTAAGACCCATCACCGCAATAATCATTCCGGCTCCGGCTGATTCCATCTCCTCACGCTTATTAGCGTGCATCTGATAAATCTTTCCAATTCTTTCTTTTCTATCTTTAGTTGAGTTAAGTACTGCAGTTCCAGCTGTTAGTGAGCCAGAGTAAATCCGAACGAAGGTTAATTTACCTAGATGGGGATCTCGCATAATTTTAAAAGCAAGAGCTGAGAACGGCTCATCATTTTTTGGTTGACGTTCAACCTCAACAGTTGGATCTCCTTGCTTGTGTCCAACAATTGCTTTTACATCAAGTGGGCTTGGTAGGTAACGATTTACCGCATCAAGCATTGGCTGCACACCCTTGTTCTTAAATGCAGAACCAGTAAGAACTGGTGTTGCTTTGTCTGCAAGGGTTGCGCGACGGATTCCAGCAATAATCTCTTCTTCAGTTAACTCAGCACCCTCAAGGTACTTCTCCATTACAACATCATCGCAATCAGCAAGGGTCTCAAGTAATTCATGACGTGCTTGCTTTGCTTTCTCAGCTAAGTTAGCTGGAATCTCTTCAATTAAATAATCTTCACCCTTCTTAGTCTCGCCCGGCCAAACAAGAGCCTTCATTGCAACTAAATCCACAACGCCAGAGAAATCACCTTCTGCGCCAATTGGAATCTGTAGTACTAATGGCGTGGCATTAAGACGTGACTTGATCATGTCTACGCAACGATCAAATGAAGCACCGGTTCTATCTAACTTATTAACAAAACAAATACGAGGAACGTTATAACGATCTGCCTGCCGCCATACTGTCTCTGATTGTGGCTCAACGCCGGCAACGCCATCAAATACTGCAACTGCACCATCTAGTACTCGAAGAGAACGTTCTACCTCAACAGTGAAATCTACGTGGCCAGGTGTATCAATGATGTTAATCATGTGATCTTTCCAATGGCAGGTAGTTGCTGCAGATGTAATAGTGATTCCACGCTCTTGCTCTTGTTCCATCCAGTCCATAGTGGCTGCGCCCTCATGAACCTCACCAATTTTGTAGTTGATTCCGGTGTAGAAAAGAATTCGCTCAGTTGTCGTAGTTTTACCCGCGTCAATGTGAGCCATGATTCCAATATTGCGAACCTTGGCTAGATCAATTGCGGTTGCAACTGTCATTTTCTTCTCTTCTCCCGTTTTCTCTTTTATTACCAGCGATAGTGAGCAAACGCCTTGTTTGCTTCAGCCATTTTGTGGGTGTCTTCGCGCTTTTTAACTGC
>JAPLBL010000044.1 GCA_026392765.1 Actinomycetota bacterium | reverse complement strand
CAATGGGGCTATTGATCTGGAAACTCGCCGGCGTTACTGAAACTGCGCAGAGCTAGCTAGCAAGTAACTCTCATGGCTTTGGCGTCAATAAGGTCTATGTTCCAGTCGAACGCGACACAGCCAGAATTAGCGCAATACTTGAAGAGCTGATCACCACTATTGAAGGTGGCATGCCTGATTCTGGTCCTGAATGCAATGTCTGTAACTACCTAATTAAGCGAGCTGAACTACAGATTGATTAATCGCTCTCTTCGTTATTTTCAACGTTGAGTCCAGATTTCTTCGCCTTCACAGCATAGGTATCTACATATTCTTGACCCGATAACTGTTGAATACGTTTCATAATCTGATCAGTGACTTCGCGAAGAAATAGAAGATCCGTTGAATCACCTTCGAAATACATTGGCTCGCCAAAGGTGATTCCAACTCGCATGATTTTCGGAATCACTGTCCCTGTTGGCTGAATTTTATCCGTGTTAAACATGGCAATCGGAATAATGGGAGCCCCTGATTCAATCGCAAGGCGTGCAATACCGGTGCGCCCCTTGTAGAGGCGACCATCAGGTGAACGTGTTCCTTCAGGATAAATACCGAGAGAATTTCCGCCTGCAAGAACTTCAAGGCCTGTGATCAGCGCTGCTTCACTGCGGCGACCACCAGAGCGATCGACAGGAACTTGTCCCAAAGCTATGAAGGTCAGCTTCTTAATAAAGCCCTTAGGTCCAGGAGATGTGAAGTATTCACTCTTTGCGAGGAAGGTAACTTTGCGTGGAACAACAAGTGGCATGAAGATGGAATCGCTAAAAGATAAGTGATTTGAAGCAAGTATGAGTGGACCCGATGCCGGCACATTACGCAGACCTTTGACCTTTGGGCGAAAGAGCAACATGAGGAACGGGGTAAGAAATGCCCGCAACGTTCCATAGGGCAGGTTGTTCATAGGCGCTAATTTAGCCTGATTACCCCCTTTTGTGCGAACATAAACCATGAGCAAGCGTGAATCGAGCGATGAATTCGATGATGAACTCGTTAATGCAGAGTTTGAATCAATGGTCGAAGGACTCTCACTTGATGAATCTTCTCCGACAACGTATTTAGATGAGTTAGATACATTTGAAGATCACAATCGATTCACTCCCCCTGCAATTGAGAAGAAGAGTTTTAAGCAAGAGCTGCGTGATGCGCTACGTGCAATCACTCGATGGAAGAACAATCCGCGCAATCATCATCCTGATGATGGAGCTGCGCTCTAATTTACAATCGTGCTAAATCTGCAACTCCCACAAGTCCTGCCTCATTACCTAACTGCGCACCAATAATTTCAGGGTATGGATGCTTGCCAGCAAAAGGCATGGATCGTTCGAGTGCTTCACGAGTTGGCTTGAGCAAGATCTCGCCCGCATCAATAACTCCCCCACCAATTACTACACACTCAGGGTCTAAGACCACAGCAAGGGATGCAATGCCTGCACCCAACCATTGAGCTGTCGTGTTAAAGGCAGCAAGTGCCACAGCATCACCATCACGCGCAGCATCGGTAATCGCTTTACCTGTGAGACCTTCTAGGGTTCCATCACCACGGGAAAGTAGATTGCGGGCAATATCTGGGCTTGCAGCAATTGCTTCACGGGCATGGCGCATCAAGGCGTTGCCAGATCCATATTGTTCAAAACATCCACGTGCACCACAGCCGCAGAGATGACCCTCAGGAACAACGCGAATGTGTCCGATTTCTGCAGCAGTTCCAAAAGCTCCGCGATAGAGCTCACCATTGACAACAATTCCTCCACCGATACCTGTGCCGACTGTGAGCATCAACATGTGACGCTTTCCGCGACCTGCACCAAATCGCGCTTCACCCCATGCAGCAGCATTGGCATCATTTTCAATAACTACAGGAAGACCAATGAGCGATGTGAGTTGGTAATCGAGATCAACACCGTTCCACCCTGCAATATTCGGTGTTGCAAGCATTGTCTTGCGATCAGATGAAACAAAACCTGCAGCCGATACTCCCACTGAATCAATCGTGAATTCGGCCATTAATTCTTTGGCAACATCTGCAATTGCCTGCGTGAGTGCTGATCCACCCTCGCGAGGTGTGTCGCGCCTAGCTGTCTTTACAACCGTTCCAGATTCATCTACGACGCCGCCAAGAACCTTTGTTCCACCAACATCAACGCCGATCGTGTAAGCCATTTATGCGACTCGCTCAGCCAATTCCTTGAGCGCTGCATCAATAGTCTGCTGTTGTGCTTTTGTAATCATCATTGATGGCACAGGCAAGCTGACGGCGACGGTGAGTTCGTATGTCACCTGTGTTGTATCGGCATCAATTGCCTTAAGAAGATATGTGCCATCCATCTGCGTCAAAAGATCTGCCTCATCCATAGTGAAGGACAGGGCTGCAGGAGCTGCGCTCCAGTCGTAATCCAAGGTGACGCGGTCTTTCATCATTCCTGCATCGATTGCAAGCTTTGCTTTAAGGACGCGGTTCTCGCCATCGCGTTCGATGACATCAGCCTTCTTAATGGATGAAAGCCATTCGGGGTATGAGCCGATCTCAAAGAGCGCGGCTTGGACTTCGACTAGGGGTGCATCAATGACGACTGTGGAAACGCTCTTCTCGGACATGGGCGCAAGGCTACCAATCTTCTCTGGCCCCCACCGTCAAGCAACCTTGCGCGAGAATCTTCCCTTTTGCCCATCTCTCCCGCTAGCGTTAGCGTCATGAACGAAGTCACAAACCCAGCCATTGTTCCTGCAGCTACTGCTGGAAACCTCACCAATCTCATTGCAGAGCGCGCATGGTTTGAACCAGAGCGCATCACGATGTCACGTCCCTTAGGCGACGGTTGGCAACCACTGACAGCGCGACAGGTTGAAGAAGAGATTCGTGCCACTGCAAAAGGTCTCGTTGCAGCAGGTATTGCAATTGGTGATCGCGTTGCCATTATGGCGCGCACCCGTTATGAGTGGACCATTCTGGATTTTGCTATTTGGTATGCCGGTGGCTGTGTAGTTCCAATTTATGAAACATCTTCTGCAGAACAGGTTGATTGGATCCTTAATGATTCTGGATCCGTAGGCCTTATTGTTGAAACACCAACACATAAAGAGCTCGTTGACTCAGTACTGCCATCTCACACAAAACATGTGTGGGTAATGACTGAAGATGTACTCGCAACTCTTCGCAAGGCTGGATCACAGATTTCTGATGAAGAGATTGAAAAGCGTCGTAACGCTCTCGTTCCTGACTCTCTTGCAACACTTATCTACACATCAGGTACCACTGGACGCCCTAAAGGTGTTCAGCTCACTCATGGAAACTTCCTAGCTGAGTGTGGCAACGTTGTTGAGGGTGCGAGTGATCTCTTCCTCAAGCCTGGTGGATCAACACTTCTCTTCTTACCTGTCGCCCACGTATTTGGACGCATGGTAGAAATCGGCGCAATTCACGCTGGACTTCACCTTGCACACTGCAGTGATCCCGTTGGAAGATTGCAACCAGATCTCGCCTCATTTAAGCCATCATTCGTACTTGCTGTTCCTCGCATATTTGAAAAGATTTATAACGGTGCTGAAGCAAAGGCAGATGCTGCAGGTAAGGGCAAGATTTTCCGCAAAGCAGCAGAGATCGCTATCGCCTACAGCGAGGCGAAAGATAAGCGCGGATTTAACCCACTGCTCACTCTGAAGCATGGACTTTTCGACAAGCTTGTCTACTCAAAGATTCGTGCAGCGATGGGCGGAGAAGTTGAGGCGGCTATTTCTGGTGGCGCACCTCTTGGAGCGCGCCTTGGCCACTTCTATCGTGGAGCTGGAATCACAATTCTTGAAGGGTATGGACTTACTGAAACTACAGCAGGTGCAACTCTTAACCTCACAAAGAATATTCGGGTCGGTTCAGTTGGTCGCCCGGTTCCAGGTACAACAATCAAAATTGCAGATGACGGTGAAGTCCTGATCAAGGGAGATATCGTCATGCGTGGTTACTGGCAGAACGATGGCGCCAATCAAGAAGTATTTGATGGAAAGTGGTTTAAATCTGGAGACCTTGGTCGCTTAGATGATGAAGGCTTCCTCTACATCACAGGGCGCAAGAAGGAGATTATTGTTACTGCAGGTGGAAAGAATGTCGCTCCCGCAGTTCTTGAAGATCGCCTACGTGCCCACCCACTCGTGAGCCAATGCATGGTCGTGGGAGATAACCAACCATTCATCGCAACACTCATTACTATCGATCAAGACATGCTTAAGGGATGGATTGCTGCAAATAGTAAGACTGGTGCAACGATTGATACCTTGATTAATGACCCAGACTTGAATGCGGTAATTCAAACTGCAGTGGATGAAGCTAACAAGGCAGTATCCAAGGCAGAATCAATTCGTAAATTTACGATACTCGCAAAAGATTTCACGATTGCAGGCGGAGAACTCACCGCCAAGCTATCGCTCAAGCGACACGTCATCGCAGAAAAGTATGCGTCCGAGATAACTGCGCTCTTCACAAAGTAGCTTCAATGGAGATGCCTTCACCTGAGCGAGTACGTATTGCTCGGGAACTTCACGATGGCATCGCGCAGGACCTTGTGGGCATTGGTTATTCACTCGATCTGCTTCTCTCAGAAGAGTCACTATCGAAGGCTGCAAGAACGGATATTCGCTCGACGCGATTTGCGGTGGATGAATTAATTGGCAAGGTGCGTAGTGAGATTTTGCATCTACGAAAGAAATCCAGCATGCCACTACACACCGAACTACAATACTTGGCTACCAGAGCGCTTGCTGGGTGTGAGGTGACATTTCGGTTGGAGGAAGTTCCTCTCGCAGAGAGCGCCCACACTGAATTGATTCTGATTGCTACAGAAATCCTACGTAATTGCTCTGCCCACTCTAGGGCTACCCACATTGGCATCAATCTCTATCCCGTCAACAATCGAACCTGTCTTGAGGTGATTGATAACGGGATTGGAGGCGCGCACGTGAAAGACGGCCACTACGGAATATCAGGAATCATCGAACGAGTTCATGCACTCGGCGGTAGTTTGACTATAGAAAGTACTGAAGGCACGCGTATCGCGATATTGATCTGACAAAACTCATTGCAACTCTTGTCATTGATGATCATGCCGTCGTTCGCACAGGTGTGCGTCGAGCGCTAGAAAAATTAGAAAAGTTTGACGTTCATGAAGCAGCTTCGCGCGCGGAGGCATTTGCACAAATTGCAAGAATTAATCCCGCTCTAATCATTGTTGATATCAATCTGCCTGATGGCAATGGTCTAGATATCGTAACCTGGGTCCGCTCAATCTCTCAACAGACTGCTCTCGTCATCTTGAGTCTTAACGAGAGCGATGAATATGTACTTGCTGCGATGAATGCTGGCGCTAGCGCCTTTGTGCAGAAAGCTGCACCCATGAGCGAATTGCTTGCAAGTATCGAGCACGCATTACTTTCACCCCAGACTTTTTCAGCGAGCGATATTGCAGGTGCTATCAAACGTACTCGCGAGACTTTTGGTCTATCTCAACGTGAGCTTCAAATTCTTTCACAGCTACATAAAGGAGCTCCGCTTAAGGAATTTGCAGATTCCCTGTTCATCACAGAATCCACCTTAAAGACCCATCTGAGTGCGATTTATCGAAAGATGGGTGTGAAAAATCGAGTACAAGCTATCGAGAAAGCTAAGCAATCAGGCCTTAGCTAAAAAAGTTCGTTGAATCGCTTTGACCAGATATCCCAGCGCCACTCATCCATAACCCATGCTCGCCCTCGAGCTCCCATACTTGTAGCTAGTGCTGGATCCTTTAACAATTTAATTGCGACAACTGCAACATCATGCGGTGATGTGCCATCAACGGCATAACCGGTCTCACCTTCCAGAACTGCATCCGGTGCTCCCCCAGATTTACCGCCGATGACTGCAAGTCCGCATGCACTTGCCTCGAGATAAACAATTCCCAGGCCTTCAACTTCAAGTCCTGCTAACCGTGATCGAGATGGCATTGCAAAGATATCCCCCACGCAGATATATCGTGGTAGTTCTGCATAGTGAATACGGCCAATAAAGGTGATGGCGTGTGTGATGTGAAGAGCTGCAGCTCGCTTCACTAAGTAATCTTTGTATGGTCCCTCGCCAATGAAGAGCAGATGAGCATCAGGTACCTGAGCAAGGATTTCAGGCATTGCCTCAATCAGAGTGTCCTGGCCTTTGCGATGCACCAGTCTTCCCACGGAGACGATAACTTTCTTCTGCGTTAAACCTAGTTCTGCGCGAAGTGCTGCCGCATTTGGCTGCGGTGCAAAGTGATCGGTATCAATTCCTGGTGCAATCTTGACCATTGATTCTCGCGCACGTTGAGGCAGAGCTCCTTCAATCTGTGACTTCGTATAGCTTCCCAAATATGTGAGGTGATCTGTGCCAGAACCTATGCGATGCATCGCAAATGAAAATGGCCAGAGCTTTGCCCACCAAACTTCATGTCCATGGGTGAGAGCAACAATGCGAGTGACACCCGCTCGACGCAAACCCTGTGACAGCAGTGCAAGGGGTGCAGCTGCGCCAAAGAATGCCTTTCTCACTTCTCTCTCACGAGCAATCTTTCTTACCGCTCTTCCTACTCGCGGTGAGGGCAGGAGAATCTTTGATCTATCTCTAATGACTTCAACGCCGTAATTCTCACGCCAAGCTTGATCGAAGCTTTGCGAGCCCTCTTGTGAGGATGTGTAGACGATGACGGAGTGCTTCGGCATTCGCTCAACGAGTCCAATTATGAAGGTTTCAATACCGCCGGCTCGTGGGCCAAAATCATTTGTAATACAGAGAATTGGATATTCGCTCATTAGAACCGGCGAATAGCAACCAGCGGCTTGCGTCCAAGTGAAGAAGCATCTGCAACTTTGACACGTGAACCAGAACGAGGCGCATGGACCATGCGTCCGCCACCGAGATAGATACCCACGTGTGAAACGGGACGACCGAAGAACATCAGATCGCCAGGCTTCTTCTGATTAAAGGGCACTGCTTTACCCATCCGTGATTGCGCACGGGATGAATGAGGAAGTGAGACACCAGCTGTTTGGAATGCTCTCATCGTCAGTCCAGAACAATCCCAGGTAGTTAGACCTGCAGCACCAAAAACATATCTATCGCCAATTTGCACCAGGGCATATTTAAGCGCGATGCCGGCACGACCTGATACTCCTGCCGCACTCTTTGCTTCTTTCAGCGATGAAGCTTGATCGGCATTCTCTAAATCTTCAGCAAGTTTTGCTAATCGCTCGCGATCTTCCTTCTTTAACTTAGCAAGTAGAGATTCTGCCTGGGCCAATTTTGAAGCCGCAAATGCACTGCGCTCAGCCAGCTTCTTCTGCAACGCCTTCACCTGAGCGAGTCGATCGCTCACGGTAAGGGATGTTGCATTGAGCTGTTGTTCTGCAGATTGGAATTTTCGTAGCTCCGTTGACTTACGTCGAGTGATTGCCTCAAGTGAGCCAGCAGATGAGAGATAGAGGGATGGATCAGATGAGAAGAGAAGTTCAAGGCTCTGACTTAAAGATCCTGATTTATATTGATTGACTGCAATGGTGCCAAGAGTCTTGGAAATTGCATCGACAGTCTTTCCCTGAATCGCAGCCTGTGCTTGGATTCCAGCAAGACTTCGCGTTAATGATGCCAACTTCACCTTCGCCTCTTGCGCACCTTCGGCAGCAGTTGTTGCCTCTTCTTCAAGTCGATTGATTTGTGCCTGAACTTGAGCCAATGTTTGGGCGGCAGTTGCTAGCGGTGGAGTAGTAAATGCGATGAGAAATACCGCAATGGCTGCCAAGGAGCCAGCACTCAACCGTTTTCTCATGTTTTAAGGCTAACGCCCATCTATAGAGATTTTCAATTTTGAACGAGGGATTTGCCTCATAAATGGGTGAGAAATTCAATATTCTTACTCACATGAGAGTCACCGTCACGCTGGTTGTTGGGGCCGATGGATCGACAACTAAGAACGGAAATTCTGCTGGGGTATCAAATACAGTCGATCGCACAGCATTTCTTGCCCGACGTAGAAGCGCTGACTGCATCATTATCGGTGGCAATACTGCGCGCACAGAGCCCTATCACCGCACACCTGTTCCTGTAATTGTTGTTTCAAAGAGCTTGATCAATCCGCTTGCTGATAATCGCTTGGCGCATTGCTGGAATCTTTCACCTGTCGATGCAATAGAGCGTGCAGCTAAAACTTTTGGACCCAATATTCACATTGAAGCAGGTGCTGCAATCATCCGTGAATTACTTGATGCTGATTGTGTCGATGAGCTCGAGCTCAGCATCACAAATATTGTTGGTGGAGAAGATGTCATAGATGTGAAAGAACTTCTCTCCCACTTCTCTGAAGTAGATGAGACGGCTACAGCCGGGACCCGATTTATCTCTGCACGTAGGTAGTTATCTCGTTGAGATTAGGGCAACGCCCACCACTGCAAATGCGATTCCCACATACTGCACTTTATGCAGACGTTCATGTAAGAATTTATAGGCAAGAAGTGCCGTGGCAATCGGATACAGGGAGCCCAGCACCATCGCGAGTGAGACCAACCCCTTGGTAGTTGCAACTCCGAGTAATAGGTTGGCTGCGAAATCTGCCACACCGATAAAGATCAGAATAGGAAGTTCTGGCTTACCAAGTCCACCCATATGGCGAAACTTCAGAAAAATTCCAATTCCAATAATGAGCGTTGTGGTGCGCATCGTTGCCATAGTCATCAAGGCGCTGCTCTCAGAGCCGATAGCCATGAAGACCAATGCGAACCCGAAGAAGACTGCAGCAGAGAGTGAAAGAAGAACGGGTTTTAATGGAAGCCCTTGTGATACTTCAGGGCCACTTGCTAAGAAACCACCAAGCAGAGCTGCCGCTACTCCAATACTTAATATCGTTGAGAGTTGATCGCCTTTGATAATGATTGCGTAGGCAAGAGGAATCAGTGATCCAAGTGAACTAATCGGTGAAACAACGCCCATGCGTCCTGTTGAGAGGGCTGCATAGAGACTCATTAATCCTGCATATCCACAGAGGCCAGCACATGCACCTGCAAAGAAATATCCATCGCTTCCAAAAGCCTGCGCACTCCACGCACCGGTAGCCAAGACCAAAATCAGACCTGTGATAAATCCGATCGCCTGAGAAGTGGCAAGAACTGCAATGGATGGAAATTTCTTACTCAACTTGCCTGCGTGATAATCGGCGCTTCCCCAGAGTCCGCTCGATAGAAGAGCTAGGAGGCTGGCCATGGCGAGGACTCTACAGCCCTACCCCCTCAGCCTCCCATCTAATAAGCACTTCGAACTTTAGAATTAACCAGTGAAATCGACATTTACTTTTGAAGAGATGATCGAGCTTCTTCGTACTTTCACTCCACGGCCTGAAATCATTTTGGAAGAAGTGCCGGCTCCGCAAAAACTTGCTACATATTCTTTTGCCTTTACCGCAGATATTTCCAATGGCCAGGCAGGAGATGCCGAGGAAGAAGTTGCATCTGGGCGCTTTGTTATTTTGCACGAGCCAGGTGGGCAAGATACGTGGGAAGGTGATTTCCGTTGCGTGAGCTTTATGCGCGCAGATGTTGACAGCGAGATGCAGGAAGATCCGCTGCTTCCAGAGGTCGGCTGGAATTGGTTACTTGATTCGCTCAGTGCCACACATGCGAAATACAACGCACCTAGCGGAACAGTTACTCGAGTATCGAGCGCCTCGTTTGGAAAACTTTCACCTCGTAATGATGATTCCGAAATTGAGATTCGTGCTTCATGGTCACCCCAGATTGATTCACCGGAAGAAATATTTGCTCACGTGCAGGCATGGTGCAATCTCATGACTGAGGTTGCCGGCTTGCCACCTATTCCTGATGGAGTTGCATCCATTGGTTCAGCTCGTCGCCGTGGCTGAGATAGAACAAACGCCGCAAGAACCGGCACCTACTCCACTTTTGCACCCAGCCGATGGCGTGCCACCGATCATCAACACAGAAGAGTTATTTGATGCCGCCCTTGCTCAGTTAGCTCTTGGTTCAGGTCCCTTTGCATTCGATGCAGAACGCGCATCAGGCTATAAATACAGCGCTCGTGCATATTTGATTCAAATAAAGCGCACCAACGGCGGATTACATCTGATCGATCCCATCGCCTTTGGTCCGGGCCATCGCTGCTTTATCGCTCTCAATGAACTCATTCACGATGTTGAAGTTATCTTGCATGCCAGCACGCAAGATCTACCGTGTCTGCGTGAAGTGGGAATCCATCCCACCATCCTCTTTGATACTGAACTCGGTGGACGCATCGCGGGCCTTGCCCGCGTAGGTCTTGGGCCTCTCCTTGAATCTCTTATGGGGGTCTCACTTGCGAAGGAACACTCTGCAGTGGATTGGTCGACACGACCACTACCCCACGATTGGCTTAACTATGCAGCTCTCGATGTCGAGCTCCTCGTTGAATTGCGCGAGAAGGTGTATCAACTCTTAACTGATTCGAAAAAATGGAAGTGGGCTGAAGAAGATTTTGCAGCCATTCTTGCTGCGCCACCTGCTCCCCCACGTATTGATCCATGGCGTAGAACATCAGGAATGCACAAGGTGAAAAAGCGTAATCACATGGCAGTTGTTCGCGAACTATGGCAGGCGCGTAATGAGATGGCGCAAGATCTTGATATCTCACCAGGTCGACTTCTCTCCGATGCTGCGATTACAGAGATAGCGATGAATGCGGATAAGGGTCCGATTACCAATCGCAAACATCTAGAGAAAATTCTTCGCCCCCTTGGCTTGCGAGCGCGATGGTTAGAAAACGCTTCAACATGGATTAGTTGCATTACCGATGCGATAGCGATGCCGGAGGATCAATGGCCAGAGACTCGATCAAAGAGCGATGTTCTGCCTCCCATTAAAATTTGGCGTGAGAGATTCCCTGAAAAATATGCACCCCTTACTCATGCCAGGTTTAATCTTCAAGTGAGGGCCGAGGAGCTATCGATTCCTCTGGAAAATATGATTAGCCCAGAGCTCGTGCGCCGCATCTGCTGGCAGCCTCCCGAGGGATCTGTGGAGCAAGCCCTTCTAGCCCTGGGAGCGCGCCGCTGGCAGGCTGAAATAGCCTCTCCCATCCTGGAGCAGGCCCTGACTGAGCGTGAGCCCCTTGAAATCCCTGAGGTTGCCGCAGAGGCAGAGGCTGCCCCAGAAGAGTGATGAATTACGCAACATAAGAGTTGCGTAAATAGGCGGGCTCAATTACCCTCACACCATGCTAAGTACATTCATCATCGCTCTTCGCGAAGGCCTAGAGGCCGCGCTCATCGTTGGAATTCTTGTTGCCTACCTCGTGAAGAGTGATCAAAGAAGCCATTTACGGGCACTCTGGACCGGTGTCTCTCTGGCCCTTATCGCCAGCTTGGCACTCGGAGCATTCCTCTCCTACACCTCAACTGAGCTCTCCGATAAGGGTGAAGAACTCTTTGCTGGCACAACATCATTTGTTGCAGTTGCGATGGTGACATGGATGGTCTTCTGGATGAAGCGCACAGCACGTGGTCTGCGCGATCAACTCCATGGCAAGGCAGAGGTTGCAGTTTCATCAGGTGCTCTCTCTATTGCAACTCTTGCGTTTTTTGCAGTCGCCCGTGAAGGCCTTGAAACATCACTCTTTCTCTACTCCAATTTCAAAGCAGTGGGAGCTTTCTCAACAGCAACTCTTGGACTGATCCTTGGACTCGCATTGGCTGTAGTACTTGGATATGGAATCTACAACCGCTCACTCAAACTTAATTTGGGTAAGTTCTTCACATACTCAGGTGTGGCGCTGATAGTTGTTGCAGCAGGAGTTCTCTCCTATGGAATCCATGAATTCCAAGAATTCGGCATCTTGCCAGGACCTGATGCCTTTGCATGGGATGTCACATCATGGATGCCGAAGGAATCATTGATCGCATCCTTGCTCGGTGGAACTATCGGCTTCGATACAACGACCTCATGGCTACAGCTCTTTGCATGGGCTGCCTACCTCGGTCTAACAATTGCGGCCTACCTCTCACCTGCAAAGGTAAAAACTCCCCTCAACGCATAGCCTTTTGCCCTACTGGCGAGTAACCTTTGGAACATACTCACCAGCGAAGGAAGTTCTATGTCTGAAGTCCGCTCTGTTGTTCTCGTCGATGCCGTCCGCACCCCCTTTGGTAAGGCGGGAAGTATGTATGCAGGCACTCGCGCCGATGACCTCATGGTTCGCGCGATGCGAGGGCTCTTAGAGCGCAATCCGAAGGTGGATCCTGCATCAATCGATGATGTTGCCATCGCTGCTGCAACGCAGACTGGTGATCAGGGAATGAACATTGGTCGAAGCGCCACACTTCTTGCCGGATTACCTAAGACTGTTCCTGGTTACTCCATTGATCGTTGGTGCGCTGGTGCGCTAACTGCAACCACCACTGTTGCGGGTGCGATTGCGATGGGTGCAATCGATATTGCAATTGCAGGTGGTGTGGAACATATGGGTAATCACCCGATGGGCGAACTTATGGATCCTAATCCTCGCTACTTAGCTGAGAAGTTGGTGGAACAAGATGCGCTCGCTATGGGTGCAACCGCAGAGCGTCTCCATGATCGCTTCCCACATTTAACGAAGGAGCGCGCAGATGCATATGCACTCGCCTCTCAGATGAAGACCGCCAAGGCATATGCCGATGGAAAGATTCAACGCGATTTAATCCCCACAGCATCTCGCAGCCCAGAACTCGGTTGGGGTATTGCAACTGTTGATGAAGCTCCACGCCCCACAACAACGATGGAAGGACTTGCTGGCCTTAAGACTCCATTTCGTCCAGCAGGTCGCGTTACTGCGGGAAATTCATCAGGGCTTAACGATGGTGCAACTGCAGCTCTTCTTGCCAGTGAAGATAAGGCGAAAGAACTTGGCCTAACAATCAAAGCTCGCATGGTCACATTTGCATTCGCTGGCGTTGAACCAGAAGTGATGGGATATGGCCCCGTTCCTTCAACGATAAAGGCTCTGAGCAAAGCAGGGCTAAAGATTGAAGATATCGGCGCCTTTGAAGTCAATGAAGCATTTGCAGTACAGGTACTTGCATTTCTCGATCACTTTGGAATCGCAGATGATGATCCTCGCGTGAATCCTTATGGTGGTGCAATTGCTGTGGGCCACCCACTTGCCTCATCCGGTGTTCGCTTGATGCTCAACTTAGCGCGCACCTTTGAAGAGAAGACTGATGTGCGATATGGCATTACAACAATGTGTATCGGCCTTGGCATGGGCGGCACAATCATTTGGGAAAATCCACACTTTGTTGGAGGTAAGAAGTAATGACTACAGCTACCCAACTCCCAGAAGGTGCACCAGAAGAAGTTGTTACCAACGCATTAGTTCGCGATGTCGACCTCTCCCCCTTAGGATTTAAAGGCACGCTCGCTCTCATCACCCTCGATAACGGGCTCGATCACACCCGACCAAATACTTTTGGCCCACAATCACTTGCAGCGCTAGATGCTGCAATAACAGATGCAGCCTCACGCAAGCCAGCTGCTATCGGCATCACAGGTAAGCCATTTATCTTTGCAGCAGGTGCTGATCTATCTGCGCTCTCATTTTTGAGTAAGCGTGAGCAATCACTGGCCATAGGAAAGCTCGGACACGATGTATTCCGACGTCTTGATGAAATTGGAATTCCGACCTTCGCATTTATCAATGGCTTAGCCCTTGGTGGCGGACTTGAAGTGGGACTGAACTGTAACTACCGCACACTTTCATCGACTGCGCTAACAGGATTTCCTGAAGTATTCCTTGGACTCGTTCCAGGCTGGGGCGGAGCAACGATTACACCTAAATTAGTTGGGCCAGAACGCGCAGTACAGATCATTATTAACAACGCCCTGAATAACAACACGATGCTCAAATCAAAGGACGCCCTTGGTCTTGGCATTGTTGACGCCGTCTATGAACCAGCAGATTTCCTTGAGAAATCTGTCTCATTTGCTGCATCTGTCTTAAGTGGTGCAACAAAGATAGAGCGCAAGGATTATTCCAATGATCCTGCATGGGATTCAGCCCTTGCTGCTGGTCGCGCTGCAGCGTTGAAGAAATTTGGCGGTGCAGAGATTGCTTCCCCTATGAGAGCCCTGGCACTGATCGCAGATGCCAAGACCAATACACGCGGTCAAGGATTTGATGCAGAAGATGTTGCCCTTGCTGATCTGACTATGGCAGATCCTCTTCGGGCATCCCTCTATGCATTTAATGTGATTCAGAAAAAGCGCAAGAAAGTAGAAGGTGCTCCAAAGCCAGCACTTGCTCGTAAAGTTTCACGTGTCGGTGTTGTTGGTGCTGGCCTCATGGCATCACAACTTGCTCTTCTGTTACTTCGCAATCTCAAATGTCCTGTTGTGATGACAGATATCGATCAAGAGCGTGCTGATAAGGGCGTTGCATGGGTCAAGAATGAACTTGCAAAGCTCGTTGAGAAAAAGCGCATGAGCGCAGAGTCTGCTGGGCGTCTCTCACTGCTTATTAGCGGATCCTCTGATCAGCAGGTCTTTGCCGGTTGTGACTTCATCATTGAAGCAATCTTTGAAGAGCTCTCCCTTAAACAAGAACTCTTTAAGAAGCTGGAGAAGATTGTGGGGCCTGAATGCGTTCTTGCTACCAATACCTCATCACTTTCTGTTGAGCGTATGAGTGAGGGACTTGAACATCCTGAGCGCGTTGTGGGATTCCACTTCTTTAACCCTGTTGCTGTGATGCCACTTCTAGAAGTAGCTCGCACTTCAAAGACAGATGATGCAACTACTGCAACAGCTGTGAGTATCGGAAAAGAACTCAAGAAGACGATGATCATCTGTAAAGATGCTCCGGGCTTTGTGGTAAACCGCCTTCTTACTCGCTTTATGGGCGAGATCACTGATGCGGTGGATGAAGGAACAGATCCAGCAACTGCTGATAATGCGATGCGCAGTATTGGCTTTCCTATGTCTCCCTTTGAACTCCTTGGCCTCGTAGGCCCAGGTGTTGCACTCCATGTTTCAGAGACACTGAATGCAAATCTTGGCCCTCGCTATCGCATCTCACCAACGATGCAGGCGATGGTCAAAGAGGGTGTTAAGACTTTCTACATTAAGAACGAAGACGGTTCATTTGGACCAAACCCTGCAGCACTTGCCCTCGTCCACAAAGGAACAACTCCATCCACAGCTGAACAGGTTCGCTCTCGCGCTCTCAAGGCTCTAGCGGAGGAAGCCCGCATGATGCTCGATGAAGGTGTTGTATCAACTCCTGCAGAGATTGACCTGTGCATGTTGATGGGTGCTGGTTGGCCGATGCATCTCGGCGGAATCTTGCCCTACTTAGATCGTGAAGGAATTAGCGAGTCTGTTTGCGGTCAGCGTTTTCATGCGCCGGGAATTGCATCTCTTCCACAGTAGAACTCCACTCGACAATGTCGCGTGAAATCTTCTGAGCAGTAATTCCAAGATCTTCTAGGATTTCTGCGCGCTTTGAATGCTCAATGAAGGCAAGTGGCACACCGATGCTGTGCAGTGCAACATTAAGGCCTGCCTCACGGAACATCTCTGAAATCGAACTTGCGATACCTGCATGACGAATTCCATCTTCAAGCACCACAACGCTCTTATAACGCTGAGCCATGGTGATGAGTGATTGTGGCAAAGGCTTAACCCATCGAGGATCAATCACCGTGACGCCCACACCTTCACGATATGCCTGTGAAGCAGCTTCAACAGCAATAGGAGCCATTGATCCGATGCTCACCAGCAGAACATCTGCACTCTCTCCACGATAGAGAACATCTATGCCATCGCGTCGTTCAAAAGCTGGAATATCACTTTGGACGGCACCCTTAGGAAAACGAACCAGAGACGGCGCATCAGAAATTTCTACAGCTTCACGCAACGTTTCGCGAAGTCTGGCTGCATCGCGAGGAGCAGCCACATGCATAGTAGGAACAATTCCTGTCAGTGCCAGATCCCACACACCATTATGTGAAGGACCGTCATCACCGGTAACACCTGAGCGGTCGAGTACGAATGTAACGCCTGCCTTGTGGAGTGCAACGTCCATCAACATCTGATCAAATGCGCGGTTTAAGAATGTGGAATAAACAGCAACCACTGGGTGCATTCCGGCAAATGCCAAACCTGCAGCACTTGTCACAGCATGTTGCTCTGCAATACCAACATCGATGGTGCGATCTGGGAATGCTGCCTCAAATTTATCAAGACCAGTTGGCCCAAGCATCGCAGCGGTAATTGCCACAATATCTTTGCGCTCATGGCCAAGGGCAACTAGTTCGTCAGAAAAAACGCTGGTCCAGGTGGTTACTGATTTACCAAGTGGGGTGCCAGTCTCAGGATCCACGATTCCAACAGCATGGAACTTCTCGGCTTCATCTTCAATTGCAGGCTTATGTCCCTTACCTTTTTCGGTGATGACGTGAAGAAGAACTGGTTCGCCAAATTCCTTGGCTTGAACAAGTGCGCGCTCCATAGCTGCAATATCATGTCCATCGATAGGTCCGACATACTTCAAACCAAGATCTTCAAACATTCCCTGTGGGGCAATAATGTCTTTGATGCCTTTTTTCACACCGTGGAGAGTTTCATAGATGGGATTTCCCACGACTGGGGTCTTTGCAAGAACCTCTTTGCCCCAATCCAAAAAGCGCTCATAACCGCGTGTGACACGAAGTGTTGAAAGATATGTGGCAACTCCACCAATAGTCGGTGAGTAAGAACGTTCATTGTCGTTAACGACGATGATGAGATTTCTATCGGTGGCTGCCGCAATGTTGTTGAGAGCCTCCCATGACATTCCACCTGTGAGTGCGCCATCGCCGACCACCACAACAACGTGGCGATCAGATTGTCCTGTAAGAGAGAAACCGCGTGAGATTCCATCGCCCCATGAGAGGGCAGTAGATGCATGTGAATTCTCGATAACGTCGTGAACACTCTCGCTACGGTTTGGATATCCGGCAATTCCTCCGCGTTGACGCAACTTGTCGAATTGATCTGCGCGCCCTGTCAGAATTTTGTGAACGTAGGATTGATGTCCGGTATCGAAGAGAACAACATCTTTCGGTGAATCAAAGATGCGATGGATAGCGATTGTTAGTTCAACAACTCCAAGGTTGGGACCTAAGTGGCCACCAGTCTTAGAGACTTGAGTTATGAGGAATTGGCGAATCTCTTCAGAAAGCTGAGCTAGCTGCTCAAGGCTGAGCGCTTTGAGGTCGCTAGGACTTTTGATCGATTCGAGCATGGAGGCAGTCTAGATTAGCCACGGAGCTGACGCAGTACGTATTGCATGATTCCGCCGTGGCGATAGTAATCAGCCTCTCCTGGCGTATCGATACGTACCTTGGCAGTGAAGGTCTTATCCCCCGCAGTCACAGTGACTTCCTTAGGGATACCACCGTTATTGAGTGCCATCACTCCTGTGATTGCAAAGCTCTCATCACCCTTGAGTCCCAGTGATTGAGCATTTGCTCCATTGGTAAATTGCAAAGGAAGAACTCCCATACCAATCAGGTTAGAACGGTGAATACGTTCGAAGCTTTCTGCAATTACTGCGCGAACTCCAAGGAGTGCTGTGCCCTTTGCCGCCCAGTCACGGGAAGAACCAGATCCATATTCCTTACCTGCAAGGATGATCAGACCAACACCTGCTGCTTGATATGCAACGGATGCATCATAAATTGTTGTCTGCTCGCCATTATTAAGGAAATTCTTTGTGAAGCTTCCTTCAACACCATCGAGAAGTAAGTTCTTCAAACGAATATTGGCAAATGTTCCACGAATCATTACTTCATGGTTTCCGCGGCGTGAGCCATATGAGTTGAAGTCTTTGCGGTCAACTCCATTTGCCTCTAAGTACTTACCAGCAGGTGAATCAGCCTTGATATTTCCTGCAGGTGAAATGTGATCTGTAGTTACTGAATCACCAAGAATCGCAAGAACGCGAGCTCCAGTGATATCTGTTACTGGCTTAGGTTCAGCAGGCATTCCATCAAAGTAAGGAGGTTTGCGAACATAGGTTGATTTAGGGTCCCACTCAAATGTTTTCCCAGTTGGGGTATCAAGTGACTTCCAGCGATGATCGCCATCAAAGACGGTTGCATAATCTTTCTTAAACATCTCAGATGAGATGGAGGAATCAATCACTGATTGAATCTCTTGGGCAGATGGCCAGATATCTTTCAGAAGAACTGGATTTCCATCTTTATCGTTGCCCAGTGAATCCTGTTCGAAGTCGTGATCCATCGTGCCAGCGAGTGCGTAGGCAACAACGAGTGGAGGTGATGCTAAGTAGTTCATCTTCACATCAGGGCTAATGCGCCCTTCAAAGTTACGGTTTCCTGAAAGAACTGCAGTAACTGCAAGATCATTCTCGTTGACCGCCTTACTGATTTCGATAGGAAGGGGACCTGAGTTTCCAATACAGGTAACGCAGCCATAACCAACAAGGTTGAAGCCAAGTGCTTCCATATATTTAGTCAGATCTGCGCGGTCGTAGTAATCGGTAACGACCTTAGATCCTGGAGCAAGAGTTGTCTTTACCCAAGGCTTTGACGTTAGGCCCTTCTCTACTGCTTTCTTTGCAAGCAAGGCTGCACCAATCATGACTGAAGGATTTGATGTATTGGTGCACGATGTAATCGATGCAATAACAACATCGCCATTCTTAATCGTTGTCGCCTTTGCTCCTACCTTGACTGGATATGCCTCTTTGCCAGTCTTATCGGAGAAGTAGGTAGGAAGAATCTTTTCAAAAGATGACTTTGATGCGGTCAGTGAGATGCGATCTTGCGGACGCTTAGGACCTGCAATGGATGAGACCACAGTCGAGAGATCAAGTTCAATTTGTTCTGAGAATCGAGGAGAAACAGCTGGGTCATGCCACATGCCTTGAGCCTTTGCATACTGCTCAACAAGTGCAACCTGATCATCGCTGCGACCTGTAAGACGCAGGTAGCGAAGCGTCTCTTCATCAATTGGGAAGATGGCACATGTTGAACCATATTCAGGTGACATATTTCCGATTGTTGTGCGATTAGCCATCGGTACGGAGACAACACCTGGACCGTAGAACTCAACGAACTTACCAACCACTCCGTGCTTACGAAGCATCTCAGTAATGGTCAGAGCCATATCTGTCGCAGTTGTTCCAACGGGTAATTCTCCTGAGAGTTTGAATCCCACAACGCGTGGAATAAGCATTGAGACTGGCTGGCCAAGGAGTGCTGCCTCTGCCTCGATGCCGCCAACACCCCAACCAAGAACACCGAGTCCGTTGACCATGGTTGTGTGTGAATCTGTTCCCACGACAGTGTCAGGATATGCGCGCAACACACCGTTGACTGTACGAGTCATAACAACGCGTGCTAGATATTCAATATTTACTTGGTGAACAATTCCCGTTCCCGGTGGAACAACCTTGAATTCATCAAAGGCTCCTTGGCCCCAACGCAGGAAGCGATAACGCTCACGGTTGCGTTCATATTCAATATCAGTGTTCTTCTCGAAGGAATCCTTCGTGCCAAAGACATCAGCAATAACGGAGTGATCGATTACCAGTTCGGCTGGAGCGAGCGGATTGACCTTAGAAGGGTCTCCCCCAAGATCCACAATCGCTTCTCGCATGGTTGCAAGATCGACGATGCAAGGAACTCCTGTGAAGTCCTGCATGACAACGCGAGCAGGAGTGAATTGAATTTCAGTATCTGGCTCAACTGATGGATCCCATTGAGCAAGAGCTTTGATGTGATCGGCGGTGATATTGGCGCCATCTTCAGTGCGCAAAAGATTTTCAAGAAGGACTTTGAGTGAGAAGGGAAGGTTTGTTGCACCATCGACTGTTGAGATATCAAAGATTTCATAATCTTTTCCAGCAACTGTGAGGTTCTTCTTCGTTCCAAGTGAGTTCTTGCTCATCGCGCTTCTTCTTTCAAGGGAGATATCTTGACGTCAAGATACCTTACTTGGCACAAATTTCGCAACAGATTCGATGTGGTGAGTCATTGGGAAGAGATCGAATGCACGCATAGATTCGAGTTGGTAACCAGCATCACGTAGGTATCCGGTATCTCTGGCAAGGGCTGCAGGGTCGCAGGCAACATAGACGATTGTTCGAGGTTTCAACTGGGCACAGTGCGCGATGACATCTTTACCTGCACCTTCGCGAGGTGGGTCCAAGACAATGACATCAGCTTGTGAAAAGCGGGTGATGAGCCGTGCAACATCACCGGTGTGGATATGAACATTGCTCTTGCCATCAAAGTTGCGTGAAGCATCCGCCGTTGCGTTCTTACTTCCTTCAACAATAACAACTGATCCAGTTTCGCCGATAAGCGATAAGAAACTTGCTGCAAAGAGACCGACTCCCCCGTATAGGTCAAGAACGCGATCGCCTTCACGCGCCTTGGCATATTGCAGAACTGCATCCGTAAGTACTCGAGGTGCATCTTTATGGCTCTGCCAAAATGATTTCTGGCTTACTTCAAATGAATTTTCTCCCACTGTGTAGTGAGCGATATCAGGCCCATCACTGACTCGCAGTGGAGATTCATCGCGAGAGTTTGCGGTAGCGATGGTTCTCTCACCTGTGTTGGAAATCGAAACTTCAATGCGCTGATCACCTTTGGCACCGCGCTGGGCAAGTTCTGAATATCGCATTTCCGGAACGAGGATTCGGCAATCATCGACAGGGATAATTGTGTGGGAGCGGGCTTGATAGAACCCCAGCGCTCCAGCTTTTGTGGTGACTGCAGAGCATCGTGTTCGCCATCCCAGAGGACCAGCAACTTCCTCCACTTCAACATCAACTTCCATCTTTGCAATGCGTGCGAATTGCTCTGTAATCACATCGCTCTTGAGGTTTCGTTGCCGAGGAAGTGAAATATGTTGAAAATCGCACCCTCCACAGCCACTTCGGTGTGCGAATCGACATGGGGCGCTCACGCGATCACCGGATGCTGTGATGACTTCAATAACGTCGGCTCGGTTAAATGAAGAACCTGTGCTTGTTATCTCGATATCGCATTCTTCGCCTGGAATTGCATGTCTGACGAAGATGACTGCACCTTCAAATCGAGCGATGAAATGGCCACCGTGGGCAACTTTCTCTATCGTCACCCTTATTTTCTGCCCTACTGCCAGGGTTGTTCTCTTCGTGGATGACATAAAGCTAAGCCTAGTCGAGTTTGCCGTAAGGGAGATTTTTCTCGCAAGCAGTAGTAAGTTACTCCTGTGCACGTAGTGATTATGGGTTGCGGTCGAGTCGGTTCATCTTTAGCCATCGAACTTGAAGCTGTTGGCCATTCCGTTGCAATCATCGATCAAGCAAAAGAAGCCTTTCGTCGTCTTGGACCAGATTTCAAGGGTCGCACAATTGTTGGCGTAGGTTTTGATCGCGACACCTTGCTTGAAGCAGGTATTGAAGGAGCTCAAGCTTTTGCAGCCGTGAGTAATGGCGATAATTCAAATATTTTGGCAGCACGCGTTGCGCGCGAAAGTTATGGCGTTACCAATGTTGTTGCTCGTATCTATGACCCAGGCCGTGCGGAAATTTATCAGCGCCTTGGAATTCCAACAGTTGCAACAGTTATCTGGGCAACAGATCAAATCTTGCGCCGTATCGCACCAGGTGGTGCTCGCTCTGAATGGCGCGATGCAACAGGCACAGTCCAACTTCTTGAGGTTCATCCTCACCTCGATTGGTATGGACGTCCTATCTCAGAACTTGAATCCGCCTCCCATGCGCGCGTTGCATTCTTAACTCGTCTTGGTGAAGGTCTCATTCCTGAACCACACACAGTTCTTCAAGATGGCGACCTTGTTCACATGACTATTCGCGACGATGCGATGGCTGCAGCTGAAACTGCTCTCAAACAAGGGCCAGGTGCTTAAAGAATGAGAATTGCAATTGCTGGAGCTGGAAATGTCGGTCGCGCTATCGCGCGGGAACTTCTTGATAATGGTCATCAAGTCCTTCTTATTGACCGCGACCCTAAGGCTCTCAAAATAGATTCTGTCCCAGATGCTGAGTGGCTAATGGCTGATGCGTGTGAGATTGCATCACTAGATAACGCACAGCTCAACACCTGCCAAGTTCTTGTTGCAGCAACTGGTGATGACAAAGTCAACCTTGTTGCATCACTACTCGGGAAGACCGAATACGGAGTACCCCGCGTTGTTGCCCGCATTAATCACCCAAAGAATGAATGGCTCTTTGATCAATCGTGGGGTGTAGATGTTGCTGTATCCACTCCTCGCATCATCTCAGCGCTTGTAGAAGAGGCAGTCAGTGTTGGCGATGTAGTTCGTCTCTTCTCATTCCGAAAAGGGCAAGCAAACCTTGTAGAACTCACACTTCCTGATTCATCAACATGCATTGGCAAAACTGTTGAAGAAGTAACTCTTCCAGATGATGCATCCCTTGCAGCAATCGTTCGTGATGGCCGCGTCATTGCACCAGCGCCAAGTGATGTATTTATCGCAGGAGATGAACTTCTCTTTGTTGCATCAGCTACTGCTGAAGATCTTATTAAGGGCTGCTTTATTGCTCAGTAGGTAGTTTGGGTGCGTTTTTAAGCACCATCCATGAACCGTATGCGGTTGCGATAAAGAGTGGGTAACCCATAGCCAAGTTCACTGTTCCAAGTAAATTGACATTTCCACTGCGATAAATTGGATACTGCACAGCGATACGGGTAAAGAACATTGCAACCCATAACCAGCTTGCAAGTATGTATGCACGTTTTCGCTCAGGATGATTTCGCCATTTGAGGTTCTCTCCCAAGATTGGCCCTAGCATCAGACCAAGGATTGGCCACCCAACAAGGTTTGCCACAAGATAGAGCGTTCCGTAACCAAGGTTGGTTAGCAGCTTTGGAATATAGAGATCACTCGCATTTCCTGTGCGGTTCGCAAACCAAGCACAGATAAGCACGCCAATAAACCCACTAATTGCATGTTGGATGGTGTCGCGGCGAGCTAATCGAAAGATTGTAAGAATCGCAGAGATTGCGATGGAGGCAATGAGCGCGCTATTAAGTCGATCAGTTACATTGAAAACAACAAGAAAGATAACTGCTGGAATTCCAGAGTCGATGAGACCTTTCTTACCACCGAAGGCAGCTAGAACTTTGTCACGATCTTCATGTTGTGTCATTTGCGCCCCGTTGATCCAAAGCCACCAGTGCCTCGACCAGAACCTGGCAACTCATCTACTTCGACAAATTGCGCACGCTCAACTTTTTGAAAGACTAATTGTGCGATGCGATCTCCGCGTTTAAAGGTGACGCTCTCTTTAGGATCGTGATTGATCATGATGCATTGAAGTTCGCCGCGAAAGCCTGCATCCACCGTGCCTGGTGCATTGACCATGGTGACCCCATGCTTGATGGCAAGTCCCGAACGGGGATGAACCAGTGCCACATATCCATCAGGAAGTGCGATGGATATACCTGTTGGGACTAGTGCGCGTTCACCAGGCGCTAACGTGATGTCGATGCGAGAGACGATATCCGCCCCTGCATCTCCGGCCTTTGAATACTGAGGAAGCGGCAAATCTAGATCTAGACGCTTAATGAGAACTTGGAAATCGCTCATGGGTTGATATCAAACTCTGGATCGACAAAGGAGAGAAGTTCAGGATTCTTACGCAGCGCTTCCATATATTCAGCTGGAGCATTTTCCAAGAAGTGTTTCATTGGCACAATCACAAAGAGAGATGCAGCACGGACTGCAACCTCACCATCAGGACCACCTAAGCGTCCTTCTGCCTCTGAATACACCTTGCGGTTAACCTGACCTGTAATGCGCGCTGTGATGTATAGCTTTGTCCCGATAGGAACGGGCTTAAGAAAATCAGTTTCAAGACGAGCAGTAACAGCAGGTGCGCGAAGCAACCACATCAACTTTCCAAGTGCTTCATCAAAAGCGAGAGAAAGCAATCCACCGTGTGCCAAGCCTGGCGCACCTTGATGATTTTCGGTAACAACAAACTCTGCCGTGATATCTGCGCCCTGTCCGACATGAGCAACAAGGTGCAGGCCTGTTGGATGCAATTCCCCACAACCAAAACAATGTTTAAAGTGAGATGGAATCTGTGATCCGGTAGTTGGTGAGAGTGGATGGCGTTCTGGAATCTGCGCTCCGTCAGGAGGCGTAGTACTTGCAACGCGACTCATGTGGCTAGGTTACTTGATGAATTGCACGATAACCTAGCGCTCGTGGCCTTTAAAGAAGTGATACGTCCCCCACTGTGGCTTCTCGCCTTCATCTATTTCCTTTTTCTATCCCTCGTTATTGCAATATGGGCAGCTTTTGATAATCAGAGCGCCTTCATCGCTTGGCTCGCTGCAACAGTTGGAATAGCCATCATCGCCGTTTCGGCTCGTTCAGAGATAACTGTTGATGAGAAGGAGTTGCGCATTGGACGCGCTCACATCGAGTTGAAATACCTCGACAAAGTTGAGCTGCTGACTAAGGATGAGATGAGACTTCTTCGGACCCGAGATGCAGATCCTGCTGCTTATCTAGCGATTAAGTTCTGGATGTCAACGGGTGTGCAAATCACGCTTAAGGATCAACGTGATTCCACTCCGTATTGGTTGGTAAGTTCTAGAAAATCTAAAGAACTTACGAGCACTCTTTACAAATTGCTTTAGCGCCTTCGCCCTTAGCAAGTTGTGTGATGTGATGAATCAAGAAACAACGTGAACAGGTGAATTCATCTAACTGAACTGGAACAACTCGAACTGCTAGTTGCTCACCCGAAAGGTCTGCTCCTGGAAGTTCAAGATTCTCTGCAGCTTCTGCCTCATCAACATCAATCTGTCCTGATTGTGCATCAACGCGCTTAGCTTTGAGTTCTTCTAACGATTCTTCGTGAAGCTCCTCGTCGGTCTTTCTGGGTGTGTCGTAATCTGTTGCCACTGCTATCACCTCGCTTCCATAGATCTCTTATGAGCGGGTGAAGTTACCCGACATGCGCGAATAGTTGCGCATTCTCTCCTGTATAGACCATACAACCGACGGCGTGTCGCCTTTATTCCTGCTTTGAGGTGGCAATTTCAATCGCTTTAGCCAGCCCACCATCAACATAGGCATGGATTGCCGTTCCTTCTGCCAGATGTTCTTCACTGAGGATTTCACCATGCTCATGGATAGCGCTCACAAGATCGCCGCGTTGATAAGGAATAACAGTTGTGATTTCAACGCTGGGATGTGGCAGTGATTTCTCAATTGCATGAACTAATCCATCAACGCCAAATCCAGAGCGGACTGAGAATGCATAACTGTTCGGTTCTCTGCGCAATATCTCCATCACAACATCAGGGCTTGCAATATCCACCTTGTTGATTGCGATGATTTCAGGGATGTCTTCCCCGCCAATTTCAGTAATAACTTGCCTGACCGCACGAATTTGTTCAAAGGGATCAGAGTGTGAGCCATCGACAACGTGCACAATCAGATCTGCCCCAGATACCTCTTCGAGAGTTGATTTAAAGGCATCGACCAATTGATGAGGAAGGTGGCGCACGAATCCGACAGTGTCAGAGAGCGTATAAACGCGTCCCTCTGCCGTTTCACACTTACGCACAGTTGGATCTAGTGTTGCAAAGAGTGCATTCTCAACAAGTACCCCCGCACCTGTCAGCGCATTGAGCAGTGATGATTTACCGGCATTTGTATATCCGGCGATTGCAACCGATGGGATATTAAATCGCTTACGTTCTTGACGCTTCGTATCGCGAGATACTTTCATCTCAGCAATTTCACGGCGCAACTTCGCCATCTTGTCGCGAATACGACGGCGATCAGTTTCAATCTTTGTCTCACCAGGGCCTCGACCACCAATACCTGCTCCCCCCGCTGCGCGACCACCCACCTGGCGCGAGAGTGAGTCACCCCAGCCGCGAAGACGTGGAAGAAGATAGGCAATCTGTGCAAGCTCAACCTGCGCCTTACCTTCCTTACTCTTTGCATGCTGAGCAAAAATATCGAGAATCAACGCAACTCGATCGACAACCTTGACCTTTAACTTATCTTCCAAAGTGCGTAGTTGAGCAGGAGAAAGTTCACCATCACAGACAACGGTGTCGGCGCCTGTTGCCACAACAATCTGACGAAGTTCAATGAGCTTTCCAGAACCGATATATGTTGCAGGATCTGGTTTATCGCGTCTTTGAATAAGTGCATCCATGACTTCGGAACCGGCTGTTTCAGCAAGTGCCTTGAGCTCTGCCATGGAATTTTCTGCCATCTCAGCAGTTCCTTCAGTCCACACACCCACCAACACAACTCGCTCTAACTGGAGCTGTCGATATTCAGCCTCAGAAATATCTTGAAGTTCAGTAGAGAAACCTTTGATGCGACGGAGAGCATTACGGTCTGAAAGCTCTTGTTGATCATTTTCTTGAAAATCACTCTCATCGTAATCAAAATCTGCAGCAGCTCGCGCACTCTCACGTAAGAGTTCATCGAATAACTTGTCGTAGCCGTCCTCAGGAGTCGTCATTACGCCAAGAACTTTGTGAGGTCGTGATCTTCAAGAATGACAGCAGGTCCTATAAGGGTTGCATTGGAATGGCCATCAATATCAACAATCAAGCGTCCACCCGGTGGGTAGATGGTCCATCGCGATGGAAGTTTTCCATTTGTCTTTAGGGTTGCAGCAAGTGCGACGGCGCATGTTCCAGTGCCACAGGAGCGAGTCTCTCCACTTCCACGTTCGTGTACTCGCATCTTTGCTTCAAAGTTAGGCAAGATCTCAACAAATTCAACATTGACACCTTCTGGATATGAGGATACAGGAGATACAGCAGGTGCATCAGCAAGTGAACCAACATCTTCTAAGGAATCCACAAAGACAACCGCATGAGGGTTTCCCACATTGATGTTGTATCCACTCCAGGTATGGCCGTTATTGCTGGCTTCAATCTCTTCCATTTCATCAGTGACATGACCCATATTCACTGAGATATCTCCATCCATTGGCACGCGCAAATGCTTCATTCCAGCCCTGGTATCAATGGCAAAGATTCCCTCAGGTTGAATCGAACGTGTGACAAGATATTTCGCCATGACACGAATTCCGTTGCCGCACATCTCAGCGATTGAACCGTCAGCATTGCGGTAATCCATAAACCATTTGCCGTCATTCTTCACAATGCGGATAAGGCCATCGGCACCAATTCCAGTGGCGCGATTACAGATTGCAGCGATCTGTGATTCAGTAATAGATACATCATTTTCTGGGTCAAAGATGAGGACAAAGTCATTCTCGGTTCCGTGGCCATATGTGCCAATTACTGGATGCGTCATGATGTTATGAGTTTATCTTCTGGAGGATAGTTTCAAGACGAGGTTGGTGCTGTGCAACCCACTGAATGCGAACATCACGAGAGAACCAGGTCTCTTGGCGACGGGCATATTGTCTACTTGCTCGCTTTGTATCCTCTTTCGCTTCCTCTTCAGTCATTGTGCCACTTCGCATTGCAATGATCTGTGCATACCCTAGAGCGCGCTGAGCGGTGCTGCCATTACCAATACCTTGGCTGATTAATCGATCTACTTCATCAACAAATCCCGCATCCCACATGCGATCCACGCGCTGATCAATTCGCTCTCGCAAATGCTCGCGATCCATCACGAGGCCAAATTGCAGAGCATCGGGATATCGCGAACTTTCTTCTCGAGGCAGGTTTGCAGTAAATGGCAGACCTGTAATTTCAATAACTTCAAGTGCTCGAATAACGCGCCTTGTATTAGCGCGATCTATAGCAAGTGCTGCTGCCGGATCTAACTCTTCAAGACGAGTAAAGAGTGCAGCTGCTCCAAATTCCGCTAACTCAGCCTCTAACTTTGCTCGAACTTCTGGATCTGTATCGGGGAAGCTTAAATCATCCAATATTGCTTTGATGTAGAGACCGGTACCTCCAACAATCACTGCATCTTTACCGCGACCATGGATCTCTGTAATCGCAGCGCGAGCTTGCTCTTGATACCAAGCAACCGTCGAATCTTCGCTCACATCTAGAGCATCGAGAAGGTGATGTGGGATCCCTTTACGTTCTTCAACAGTTAGTTTTGCAGTTCCGATATCCATACCTCGATAGAGCTGCATGGAGTCGGCATTGATAATTTCAGCACCGAGCTCTTGCGCAACTTCAATTGCAATATCGCTCTTGCCTGTGGCTGTTGCACCACAAATAACGATCACCTTGCTCATGCACGAACTTTCGGCATACCAAGGGTTGTAGAAGCAGGAGCGGTGCGTGCAGCATGAGCATCTCCCCCGCGAGTGCGATGAACTGCGACTGAATCACCAATCAAATAGTGGGCCGAGCTCTGTGAAATCTTCACATCCACAAAATCTCCAGGACGAGCATCTGTATCGCTGCTGAAGTGAACCAATCTAAAGTCTTCTGAGCGGCCCGTCATGCGTGATTGCGCTTCATCGCGGCGACCTTCAATTTCAGAGACCATCACGCGATGAGTTGTCCCGATGGCTTCTTCATTGACTGATTGTGAAATCTTCTGCTGATGTTCATGAAGGCGTGTATATCGCTCTCCCACAACATCTTCATGAACTTGATTCTCCATAGCACCAGCAGGAGTTCCCGGACGAATGGAATATTTGTATGTATAGGCAGCTGCAAAACGCGCCTGCGTTGCGATATCGAGAGTTCCTTGGAAATCTTCTTCTGTCTCACCTGGGAAACCAACGATGATGTCGGTTGTAATCATGGCCTCTGGCATTGCAGTTCGAACTCGCTCCAAAATCCCTAAGTACTTATCAGTTCTATAGGAGCGTCTCATGGTCTGCAAGATTGCATCGCTTCCTGATTGAAGCGGCATATGCAGATGCGGCATCACATTAGGAGTCTGCGCCATAGCTTCAATGACATCATCAGTGAAATCTCGTGGGTGCGGTGACATAAATCGAACACGCTCCAGCCCCTCAATCTTGCCCGCCTCACGCAGTAGCTTTGCAAAAGCGCCACGATCACCGAATTCAACACCGTATGCATTCACATTCTGCCCAAGCAGCGTTATCTCAATGACGCCTTGATCTACCAATGCTCGCATTTCTGTCAGAACATCAACTGCTGGGCGATCCTTTTCAACCCCACGCAAAGTGGGCACGATGCAGAAGGTGCAGGTGTTATTACAGCCCACTGACACTGAAACCCACGATGTGAAGGCTGAGAATCTGCGCGCTGGAAGCGTGGATGGGAAATGCTCAAGTGCTTCAAGAATCTCAATCTGCGACTCTTCCTCAATGCGAGCTCGTTCAAGCAATACAGGAAGGGAGCCAACATTATGTGTACCAAAGACCACATCCACGTAGGGAGCTTTCTTGAGAATGATTGATTGATCTTTCTGAGCAAGACATCCACCCACGGCAATCTGCATCGATGGATTCTTCTTCTTAATCGGAGCTAAGAAACTCAAATTTCCATAGAGTTTATTGTCTGCGTTCTCACGCACAGCACATGTATTAAAGACGACGATATCTGCTTGTTGTCCTTCAGGAACTGGTAAATATCCTGCTTCATCGAGCAATCCGGCAATACGTTCAGAATCGTGCACGTTCATCTGACACCCGTAGGTCTCAACCAGATAAGTGCGCGTCATGGCACCTATCTTATTTGAGGTCTAGTTAGTGATGCGAATTGGTTGAATACCACGAGCTATTTGACGCTCGAAGTGGACTTCACGCTTATCGTTAAATGTCGCAGCAGTCTTATAAGTCGCATCCATAAATGCGCTGAGCTCTTCACGTGCCTTGAGGCCATCGCCTGAGAGATCAGTGCGCTCGAAGACATTCCACGCACGAAGAACGGGCGCAACAACATCATCGAGGTGCTGCTGGAGATCGTAAATTCCAGCAAGTGCGATCTGCACAGCCTTGCGACCAAAGCCTGGCATATTCGCACCTGGCATATCAAAGTTAGTGACGACATCCGCGATTGCTCGCATTGCAGCATTTGGTTCCATATCGAGCGCTGCTGAAAGAGTATTGCGATAGAAGAGCATGTGAAGATTCTCATCGAGTGCAACGCGCTGCATCATGCCTTCTGCAATCGGATCATCTGAAAGCTTTCCAGTGTTGCGGTGTGAAATACGGGTAGCAAGTTCTTGGAAAGAAACATAGGCAATGGTGTGCAACATGTCATTCTCATACGGTGTCTGATAGCCAAGAGACATATGTGCCATACGAAGATCTTCGAGTACATATGGATCAACGCCACGAGTTGCCATCAGGTAATCACGAATCACAATTGCGTGGCGCGCTTCTTCAGCAGTCCATCGTTCAATCCAATTACCCCACGCACCATCGCGACCCATAGAGATAGCAATCTCGGTGTGATAGCTCGGCAGATTATCTTCAGTCAGAAGATTGAGAATCAGTGAATCCTGAGCAACGGGAGTTAGACGTGAATCTTTCGCTTCCCACGCATCGCCATTGAGAGGACCTGCATAATCGCGGCCTTCAGACCATGGGACATATTCGTGGGGATACCAGTTCTTCTGAACTGAGAGGTGGCGTTCGAGCTCAACTGCAACAACAGGTTCAAGATCACGAATAAGACGTGCTTGGATTGCTGCCGACTCTTCACTCATGGGCGCAACAGTACGGCAGTCACTCGGTTACTAACGAGTTAGAAATTATCTTCTGCCCTTTTTTGCGCCTGTTGTGTGCGCCATTTCGCAATTTCGGCATGGTTACCACTCAAAAGAATCTCGGGAACCGAGATTCCACGCCACTCTTGGGGCTTAGTGAAATTCGGATATTCAAGATAGCCCTCACTGTTATGTGACTCCTCTGCCAGTGATTCTGGATTTCCAAGAACTCCAGGAATCAAACGGGTGATTGCTTCAATCATGACCATAGAAGCAACCTCACCCCCACCGAGGACATAATCGCCGATAGAGACTTCATGCACACGAATTTTGCGTGTTTGGAATTCTGGCTGCGAGTAATACTGGCGCACGCGATCGTCAATGCCTTCATAACGACCACAGGCAAAGATCAGTTGAGTAGATGTTGAAAAACTCTCAGCCATCTTCTGGTTGAACTTCTTGCCTGCAGGGGTGAGGATGATCAAATCAGCACCATCGGCAATCACAGAATCGATTGTCTTTGCCCACACCTCAGGCAGCATCACCATTCCAGCTCCACCACCATAAGGAGTGTCATCGACTGTGTTGTGATTGTCATTGGTCTGTGCGCGAAGATCGTGAACAGCAATATCAACAAGACCTGCGCTCTGCGCTTTACCGAGCAGAGATAGCTTCAGTGGTGTCAGGTATTCAGGAAATATCGAAATGACATCAATCTTCATCAGATACTCCCTGCAATTTCTGGTGGAATCACTGTCATCATCTTCTTTTTGATATCGACGACTGGAACCAATTGGCGAACAAAGGGAATAAGTACTTCACCCGTTGCAGTCTTAATGGATAAGACATCTTGGCCTGGAAGGTTGAGGACATCGCTCACAACGCCGAACTCATCACCGTCGACGAGAAAGGCTTTACAGCCAACAAGCTGTAGGACGTGATAATCATCTTCATCCACACCTGGAGCATCGATATCAACATCGGTATAGAGAAGTTCATTGCGAAAAGCTTCGATGGCGTTGCGATCTTCGATTCCTTCAAAGCCGAGCAACAAAATTCCATTGTGCACACGTGCAGAAACCACGGTTAATTCACCGTGGTTTTCTGTCTGTAAGACTGCGCCGATAGCAAAGCGGTCTTCTGCTTCATCTGTTCGGACTTCGATAGTAGCTTCACCAAGAATTCCGTGAGCTTTACCGATGCGGCCCACGTTTAATTTCATGGGTGTTAAAGAGTTAACGAACCTCGTCGGTATCGATGAGATCGACACGTACTGAGCGACCAGCAAGTGCGCTTACGACTGTGCGAAGCGCCTTTGCTGTACGTCCATTACGACCGATTACCTTGCCGATATCGTCAGGATTAACACGCACTTCGAGCGTTGTGCCACGACGGTGTGTTTTTTCCTTAACATTGACATCGTCAGGGTTATCAACGATTCCCTTTACGAGATGTTCGAGAGCTTCATCAATCATTATTCAGCAGGAGTTTCCGCTACAGGTGCTTCTTCAGCAACAGCTTCTACTGCAGGAGTCTCTTCAACTACTGCTTCAGCAACTGGTGCTTCAACCACTGCTTCTTCAGCGACAGCTTCAGCAACTGGTGCTTCAACTACTGCTTCTTCAACAACTGGTGCTGACTTTGCAGCAAGCTTCTCTTGGGCCTTCTTCTTCAAAGTTGTTGCACCTTCTGCAGGTTCTGCAGCAGCAGCCTTAACAGCTGCTTCATATGCAACGCTCTTTGCAGGCTTTGGAGCTGCAAATCGAAGAGTGCCTTCAGTTCCTGGAAGACCCTTGAACTTCTGCCAATCGCCTGTCACCTTCAGAAGCGCCTCTACAGCCTCTGATGGTTGTGCGCCAACGCCGAGCCAGTACAGAGCGCGCCCTGAGTTAACTTCGATGATTGATGGCTCTTGTCCTGGGACGTAGCGACCGATCTCTTCAATAGAGAGTCCGTTACGTGCCTTGCGTGAATCTGTAATAACAATGCGGAAATAAGGTGTGCGAATTTTTCCCATGCGCATTAAACGAATTTTTGTAGACAAAGAAGTAGTGCTCCTAAAAAGTGTGTCGTACCAATTTGCTACAGCGGGGTGCGTAGCCAAGAGGTCCAACTGTGGATTGGATTGTTACCGGGGTAGAGGGCCCTGTAACAGGTGGCTAATCTTGCCAGTTACGCTCACAATGTGGAAATCAGCCGTTTTCCAACGCTCGTTTAGCGGGATTTCCTGACTTCGACTTCTTCTTCTGAATCGGGGCAGCCTTCTTGGGTCCTTGCGGCATCGACGGCATTCCTGGGGGCAGCGCCATCCCAGCAGGCATTCCCCCACCATTGCGCATCTGCTTCATCATCTTCTGAGCTGCTGAGAATTTATCCACGAGAGCATTCACATCAGAGACTTTGCGACCAGAGCCGAGAGCAATGCGCGCACGACGCGAACCGTTGAGCACTTTGAGATCTCGACGTTCAAGTGGCGTCATTGACTGCACAATCGCCTTAGTGCGAGTGATCTCTGATTCATCAAAGTTATCTATCTGCTTCTTCATCTGACCTGCGCCAGGCAACATTCCTAGCAACTTACTCATGGAACCCATCTTGGACATCGCCTCAATTTGTTCTAGGAAATCATCGAGTGTGAAGTCTTCTCCTGCCATGTATTTCTCTTCGAGCTTCTTTGCCGAATCTCCATCAATTGCCTTCTTTGCTTGTTCGGCAAGAGTTGCGACATCGCCCATACCAAGGATGCGAGATGCCATACGCTCTGGATAGAAGATATCGAAATCACTGAGTTTCTCACCAGTTGATGCAAACATAATGGGACGACCGGTGAGTGCTGCAATCGAAAGTGCCGCACCACCTCGTGCATCACCATCGAGCTTGGTAAGAACTACACCATCAAAGCCGACACCGTCTTGGAAGGCCTTCGCTGTGCGAACAGCATCCTGACCGATCATCGCATCGACAACAAAGAGAATTTCATCAGGTTTAACCGCATCGCGAATAGCGATTGCTTCCTTCATAAGCTCTTCATCAACACCGAGGCGGCCTGCAGTATCAACAATGACAATGTTGTGAAGCTTCGACTTTGCGAATGCGATTCCATCTTGCGCAACCTTGACGGGATTGCCCACACCATTGCCAGGTTCAGGAGCAAAGACAGGAACTCCTGCAGATTGACCAACTACTTGGAGTTGATTGACTGCATTAGGTCGCTGAAGATCGGAAGCAATGAGGATTGGTGTATCACCCTGATCTTTATAGAACTTGGCAAGCTTTGCCGCAAGTGTTGTCTTACCAGCACCTTGCAGACCAGCAAGCATGATGACCGTTGGTGGGCTCTTAGCAAAGCGAACGCGACGAGCTCCCCCACCGAGAATTTGCGTGAGTTCCATATTTACAACATCAAATATTGCTTGCGCCTGATTTGTACCTGACTGCAGTGTTGGTAGAACTTCAAGTGATTTCTCATGAACTGCTTGCGTAAAACTCTCAACTACTTCGAGTGCAACGTCTGCTTCAAGCAGCGCCTGACGGATATCGGCTGTTGTGGCATCGATATCTTTCTCAGAAATCTTTCCTCGCGAACGCAGAGCGCTAAAGGCGCCGGCGAATTTGCTGGAAAGTGAGTCGAACATAGTGGTCGAACTCTACTTCAGGGCAGCACGCAATCTGGTTGCCACTTCTTCTGCGCGTTCAGGGCTGAGCGGTCCCCCACCAATTTCTGTGACATACAAGGTATCAATCGCTTCCGCTCCAAGGGTTGTGACGATTGCAGAGCGAATATCAATATTGCTACGTGTGATGGTGTCTCCAATACCAAAAAGAAGCGCTGGCCTGTCATGGCTTCGCACTTCAATAATGGTGGCATCCGTTGCTGCATCAAGGAATGTCTCAACAACTGGGTCTGGAACAGGAATGGTCGGCAACTGTGCATATGCCTCGATACGTTCTTCAATGCGCGCAGCCAATGAGCTTCTATTGCGCAGCGCTTCCTCAAGTTCATGGTGGAGGTTTTTCACAGTCAGAGTTGGCGCATGAGGATCTGGGATAACAATCCACTCCATAACAGCTGAATTGCCATGGGATTTTGTCCGCGCGGATCTCACATCTAGTCGCATGAGGTTGAGCACCCCAGCAACAATGGATAACAAGCCAGTTTTATCTGGCACCACAATCTCAATTGCATAGACGCTATCGCGATCTTCAATGGAGACAGCAAGTGCTCCTGAATCTGCCTTAGTGCGCTGCTCCTCTGTGAGCTCGGGTTGTAATGCAACAGTGTTATCTGTAATTGCTAATGCAACGCGCTTTACTAGCTCTGTAACCAGGGATGCCTTCCAATCAGTCCATGCAGCGCGACCTGTTGCTTCACCATCGGCGATACTCAGCGCATGTAATAGCTCGAGTACCTGAAGATTGGGAATGACCTCAACAACAGATGCGATAGTTGCTGGATCATCGAGATCGCGACGTGTTGCGGTCGCAGAAAGTAAAAGATGGTGTTTGACCAGCAACTTAATTGTTTCAACATCTTCGCCTGAAAAACCGATGCGCTTTGCCAGTGGCTCAATAAGACGTTCACCACGATCTGAGTGGTCTTCCTCTGTTCCTTTACCAATGTCGTGAAAGAGCGCGCTGAAAAGAAGAATGTCTGGGCGGTGTACTTGTCTTGTCAGTGCTGCTGCCTGCACGGCTGTTTCCACCATGTGGCGATCGACTGTGTGGCGATGAAGAACATTGCGCTGCGGCAATGAGCGAACTGCTCTCCATTCCGGTATCCAATGGAAAATAATCTCTTCTTGATCCAGGGCTTCAAATATCTGAACCATGGAAGAACCGGCACCGATGAGAGTAATCAGATTCTCGCGTGCATCACGAGGCCAAGGATTGGTGAGTAAGCCAATGCCGCCACTCAAACTTTCAGAGAGTCGCTCTAGCGAATCCATAGAGATAGGAAGTCCTAGTTGCGCTGCAGATGCTGCAGCGCGCAGACCAATGACTGGATCTAGTGCGAAATCTGCATCCACACTAATAACAACCTCTTTATTGGAAATGGTGATGTCTCGAGAGAGTGGCGTTGAACGGACTCTTTTAAGGAATCGCCCTGCACCATCTCTGCCCTTATGTTTAATGCGATACCAGGTGGAGTCCAATAAGTAATCAACAGAGCGCGCAGCTTGTGCAACATCGCTCATCAAAGCATCGGCATCGGCATAACCCAGATGCTCTGCCACTTTATCTTGCTCTTGAAAGAGAAGTCTGTCTTTATCGCGACCACTGACCACATGAAGTGCTTCGCGAACATTGGCAAGAATGGATTCAGCAACGCTAATGCGTTCAATAGGAACGGCTATGACTGATGAACGATGGATTGCGCGAAGCGCAGTGATATCTCTCAATCCCCCACGCGCCTCTTTCAAATCTGGCTCTAGTAGGTATGCAAGCTCTCCCACTCGTTGGTGGCGCTCCAATAGTGATTGTTCAAGTTCAGGTAAGCGAGATTTAGACTTCTTGCGCCAAGATTCCAGAGCATCGAATTGGACCGCTGCTACCAAATCAGGATTTCCACAGACAAGACGGATATCGAGTAAACCTAAGGCGACTTTGAGATCAGAATCTGCAGCATCTCGCATTTCAGAGCGCGTACGCACAGAGTGATCAATCTTCACATTCTTATCCCATAGCGGATAAAGAATCTTATTGACGAGCTCAGATAACTCTTTTTCTGCAATTGATCCGGTATGAATAATGACAATATCGAGATCTGAACCTGGAGAGAGTTCGCCGCGGCCGAAACCTCCGACCGCGGCGATAGCTACCTCATCAGGATTGGCACTACTGTCATTGAAGAGAGTAGAAAGAAGCAGGTCGCCCTCGTTAGACCTAGTGCGTCTTTCTCTCGTCCCCATATCGCCAATCTTAGTTTGTTTGCACTACTTAGATAGCGTCAGGTCCTTTTTCGCCCGTGCGCACACGAACAACCTGATCTACGGGAGTAGTCCAAACCTTTCCATCTCCGATGGAACCTGTTGACGCAGCTTTAACAATGACATCTACTACTGATGCCGCATCCTTATCGTCAACAAGAACTTCAAGACGGACTTTTGGTACAAGGTCCACGGTGTATTCCGCACCCCGATAGACCTCTGTATGTCCGCGCTGGCGACCAAAACCACTGGCCTCAGAGACAGTCATACCTGTGATGCCTGCAGCTTGCAGAGCATCTTTTACTTCATCTAACTTAAACGGTTTGAGAATTGCGGTAATCAACTTCATAGTGATGCACCTCCACGTGATGAGCTAGCGAGTTCGTATGCGGATTCAGCATGTTCCTTGAGGTCGATGCCTTCGATTTCAACCTCACGTGAGACACGGAAGCCGATTGTCTTCTCGATCGCAAAGCCAATGATGAGAGTTACGATGAATGAATAGGCAGCAACTACACCTACGCCTAGTGCTTGCTTAACCAATAGACCGGTTCC